>NZ_JBFAWA010000021.1:0-249602 GCF_040680035.1 Nonomuraea sp. NPDC052116
GGGGGGGGGCGCCGCCCGGGCCGCGGCCCGGGGGGGCGGCCGCGCCCCCCCCCCACGGCCGATGGAGATGGACTACCAGATGAACCATGCCTGCCGGTTGACCCGGCGGCCGGTGACCCGGCGCAGCAACTTCCTCACGGAGCTCACCTCCTTTCCTGACGACCGAGGGTGGTCAGGTCTGATGCGGGATCCGGCGCAATTGGAACGGGGGAGGGGTGATGATGCCCGCGACGTGGGGCTGCCCGTGACCGCCGCGTACCTCCAGGCGGGCGCCGTCGGTCACGGCGGCGAGCAGGTCGGAGGCCAGGTTGCGGGCGACGACGGCGCCGGCGCAGGTGAACGGGCCCCCGCCGAAGGGCAGGTAGGGCCCACGCGGACCGGGGCCGTCCCATCTGCCGGGCCGGAAGCGAGTGGCCTGCGGCCAGTGCCGTTCGTCGCGGTGCAGGAGATAGGCGCAGACCGACACGCTTTCTCCCGGTTCCAGCCGTACGCCGCCGACCTGGTGGGCGCGGAGCACGGGGCGGCCCATCAGCCAGGCCACCGGCCACAGCCGCAGCGACTCCCGTACGGCCGAGTCCGCGGGCACGGCCGCCAGGTCGACGCCGTCGGTCGCGGCCGCCAGCAACGCCCAGGCGACCACGTGGCCCACGGGCGCCACCGAGGTCCGGAACAGCAGCAGGTACACCTGGGCGAGCTGGGCGGCAGGCGTATCGGGCGGGGCGGCCTCGAGTATGGCGTCCAGCAGGTCGCCGGGCACGCCGCGCCGCGGACCGGCCCGCCGCGCTAGCACCTCGACGGCGAGCGCCCGCACCACGCGCACCCACAGCGCCCGCCGCATCGCGCTCGCCAGCCGGCCGCTGGGGCGGATCAGGACATCGTTCCGCACCACCTGCCCCATCAGCTCCCGCAAGGGCGGCGGACTGTCCGGCCGCAGCAGAACCTCGGTCAGGAACCGGTACGCGGCGGCGCGCCCGGCCGAGGGCCACTCGCTGACCTCCCCGAGTTCGGCCACCACGGCGGGCAGCCGCTGGCGATGCGCGGCCAGATGGGCGCGTAACGTCGCGCGGGCCGCCCGCCCGATCGCGACCTGCGTCTCCCGCGGCTCCAGCCGGCCGCCGCGGACATGGAAGAAGTCGGACACGTCGTCGTAGTGGCCCTCCTCGTCCTGCAGCACCCGCAGGGCCTCCGCCGGGTCGGCCACGCACAGCGAACCGTCGTCGGGCAGCCGGAACACCGGGCCCCGCTCGCGGGCCGCGTGCTCGACGAACCCCAGCGGGTCCCGCCGGTAGCACCGCGCCGCCCCACCCGGCCACGGCCGCGTCGCGCCGGGAGCGGCCCGATCAGGTCCTCCGACCGTCGTCATTCCCACCTGCCCATTTCGGGTATACGCGCACGCCCGCCGGTACGTGGTCGACACCAAATCAGGAATAGTGCCGGTTAATAAGTTAACGCCGAGGAGTATCGCCACTGAATTTACAGAATTGGTGGAATCTCGGCAATGAATGCGTTGCGTCGTAATGGCATTGCTGACCGTATACGCCGTGCGCGAACGGGGCTACTTCGATGTCAAAAGGAAGCTCGCGCTACATATCCGAGAGCGTGAAATGGCATTTCAAAGGCGGGCCGCCGCCCGGAGCCCGCGACGCCGCGCCGGGATCGCGGCGTCGCGGGCTCGGCTTTCGGGCGCCCCGCTACGAGCCGACCGCCCAGGCGCGGGTGATCGTCTGGACGACGCTCGCCCCCGCCTGGTCGCTGGCCGTCGCGCGGAGCGAGACGTGGCCCGCGCGCGGGTTGGTCACCAGCGCGGTCCATCCGCCGCCGGTACGCACGACGGGCACCGCCCGCCACGTCACTCCGTCGTCGGTGGACGCCTCCAGTGCGAGCTCGCGCACGGCCGATTCCGGCGCGCCCGGATCGCGCTCGACCCGGATCGGCACCCTGGTGACCGAGCCCGGACGCGCCCGGTTGGCCGCGTCGAGCCCGGCGGGTGCGAAGCGGACCGCCATCAGCGGCAGCCCCTGCCCCTTGTCCGTGTGCTGCGAGCGGAACGACCACACCGACTCCACCGCGGTGGACAGCGGGCCGGGCCGCGTGGCGGTGGCCATCAGCGTGTAGGCCGCGGGTTCGGGCGGCAGCATCGCGACGAGCGTGCAGCCCTCTTCGAACGTGCACTCCGCGACCGAGTTGCCGCCACGTCTGGGCGGCGGCGTCCTTACGGATGCCGCCCGCGGTCAGGCCGAGATCGGCGAAGCCGCGGGCCTGCCTGGCTCCCGCGGGCAGGCTCGACTGACTGATGACTGGGATGTCGGGACGGTCGGCGTCGCCGTACCGGGAGGAGAGCAGCCCGGTCACGTCGAAGAGCCGCTCGTCGAGGACGCCGCGCGCGATGAGCGGGGCGGCGTCGGAGGGGATGACGATCAGGTGGCCGGCACGTTCGCGGATCGTGAAGCGCACACGCCTGCCCTGTGCGGGCTCGACGCGATGGCCTGAGGCGCTCACCACGACCCTGTCCCCGGTCAGCAGCGTCACCGTTCCCGCGGCCGGGGGAGGAGCTCCGCCGGGAGCCGGGGGAGGCGCTCCGGGGACCGGGGGAGCGCCTAAGAGCGCCAGCGAGAGCAGAACCTTGATCATACGCACGCCTTTCTGCAGCGTGAGGGCGGGCCGCTCGGGGTGCTACGAGCGGCCCGCCGTCACCGTCCGGTCAGATGATCTTGCGGTAGATCCGGGACGCGATCGCCTGGGCCGCGCCCTCCCTGCCGAACTCCTGGTAGACCCGCGACGTGATCTCCACGGCCCTGGGCGAGTAGGCGGGGTAGAAGGCCTTGCCGCACTCCAGGTCCTTCAGCGCCGCCTTGATCTCCTTGTCCAGGTACGGCTTGGCCTCCGCCGGCTTCAGGTTCGGACGGAAGATGACGGTCTTGCCCTTCGGAGCCTTGGGGAGTTCGCCCTTCCAGGCCTTCCTGGCGACCTCCGAGGCCTGCCGCACGATCTTCGTGTGGCTCAGGCCGTCCAGCGCGGTCGGCCTGGTCTCGCCGACGCCCAGGCACGAGGCGAACTGCTTGCCCAGCCGCACGAGCTCCTTGTCCTGGTCGAGGACGCTCAGCGACTTGTTCACCGCCGCTTCGAGCCGGTCGTAGTAGTCCTCCTGGGAGGTGACGGTCTTGCCCAGCACGTCCTTGACCGCCTGGGAGAAGCAGGCGTCGTCGGCGGCGCGCCACTTCTTCAGGTCGGCGGCCGAGAGCGACATCAGCGTCTTGTTGTTCGGGTTGTCCGGCGAGGTGGGGTTGACCACCTCGTCCTTCGGATAGACGTTCGGGGACCAGACGCCGAAGCCGTACTTGGCCCGGTACGTCCGCAGCGCCTTGAGGTCGCCCGCGAGCCGTTCCCGCTCCCCGGGCTGCCACTGGCGCTGGGGCGCCAGTGCGGCCACGTAGGTCAAGCCCTGCTCCGTCATGCAGGCGACGCGCTTGTCCTCCATCTGCCGCTGCTTGTCGTACGCGGCGTCGTCCCCAGGCGCTGCGGCGAGAGCACCGAACGAGCCGGCGAGCAGGGTGGCCGCGACGGCCTTGGCGATGAACATGGATGTACTCCTTCGTTGAAATGTGGGCATGCGAAACTGAACTCCCGGCCGAAAAGGCCGGATCAGGGGGAAAGTCTCAGCAGGGGATCTTCATGCGGGACGCCTTCGGCGACACCTCGGGCAGCCCCGGGACGAGATCGACGGCGAGCACGGCGACGCCGTTCACCGAGCCCTTCTTCTCGAAGTACTCGCCCTCGGGCAGCTTCACCTTCTTGGCCTCGGTGATCACCGTGCGCTCGCCCAGGTAGCGATAGGTCTGCCGGTCGAAGATCAGCTCGGACCGGCGGCCGTCGCCCTCGTCCATGGCGACGGCCAGCCCGGGGCGGCCGGAGACGTCCACGGCGTCGCGGATGAGCACGATGCCGTCCAGCCCGGCGGCCACCTGGTAGAGCGCGGCGCCCAGGCTGGGCCGTACCACGGACTCGCGGATCAGGCTCTGGAGGGAGGACCAGATGCGCGGCGGCTCCTCGCCCGTGTCGGCCACGATCTTCGCGCGCACCTGGGCGGGGTCCGTCGGCCAGGCGCCCAGCCGGGCGTAGGCCGGCTTGCCGGGGCAGCCCGACGACTCGGAGAGGATGTCCTCGACGCCGCGGTCCCAGAACTTCCGGGGCGCCGGTCCCGTGGCCGACAGGGCCTGCTTGCGGCTCAGCCAGGGCTTGCCCGCGTCGGCGGCCTCCCAGCGCTCCTCGTTGACCATCACCTTGGTGTACTGCGTCGCGCCCGCCTTGTCCTTGGTGTACAGGCTTTGCTGGGCGAGCGTCTTGGTGTGGACGTACTGGCCTCGGGACGGCACCGTGTCACCCTGGTCGGTGGCGGCCCGCGCGGCCAGGGTGAGCAGCGCCTTGGCGTCGGCCGGAGGCGCGGCGAGCAGGTTTCCCGGGGTGTGCGGGGCGGAGCCGCCCAGGCCCACCTCGGTGACGAGGAGGCCGGCGGTGAGCGTCACCGCCATCGCGCCGACCATGATCACGCGCCGGGCCGGCAGCGCGGTGGCCCACCTGCGGCGCAAACGGCCGGTCTGGGACGCCTGTGCCTGCCGGAGGAAGCGGTCCCGCCCCGCCGCGGCCGCCTCCGGCGTGGGGTCCGGCTCCGCGAACACGGTCTCGATCAGCTTGAGCTCGTCCATCACCACTCCTTCATCGGGTTGACGTCGCCCAGGGCGGTACGCAGCTTCTTCCTCGCCCTGTTGATCCGGGACCCGACGGTCCCGACCGGTATGTCCAGCGCCGTGGCGATCTCCTCGTAGCCGAGCCCGCCGAACACGAGCAGGAACACCGCGTCGCGATCGCCCTTCGCGAGCCCCTTCAGCCCGCGTACCAGCTCCGGCCTGCTGGCCTCCGCCGCGAGCTGCGAGGTCACCCGGTCCTCGTGCCCGTCGGCGGAGTCCTCGGCCGGGACCTTGCTGAGGGCGTTCAGCCGGCGGCCTTCTCTGCGGCGGTGCCGGGCCACGACATTCGTCGCGATGCCGTACAACCACGACCGCACGGTGCCCCGGTCGGAGTCGAAAGCGCCTCTGCCGTTGAACGCGATCAGGAAGGCGTCCGCGACCATGTCCTCGACGTGTTCGCTGCCGAGCCGGGCGGCCAGATATCGGTAGAGCTCGTGGAAATACCGGTCGTACAGGAGGGCGAAAAGGTCAGGGTTGTCCATCGACCGCTCGACCACGGTGACGTCTTCCATCACGTCACTGGCGTCAGGTGGTGCAGCCATGGCGTCCTTTCGGAGGGAACTGTCACCCCGGAGTTCGCCGCTCAGCCGTTTTTCTTCACGGCCATTTTCAGCCCAGGTCGAGGCGGGCGAGTTCGGTGCGGGTGGTGACGCCGAGCTTGGGGAAGGCGCGGTACAGGTGGTGGCTGACGGTCTTGGGGCTGAGGAACAGCTGGGCGGCGATCTCCCGGTTGGTGGCACCCGTGGCGGCCAGGCGTACCACCTGGAGTTCCTGGGGTGAGAGCGAGGCGGCCAGGTCGGGGGCGCCCTGGGCGACGGTCTCGCCCGCCGCGCGCAGCTCGGCGCGCGCCCGCTCGGCCCACGGTGTGGCGCCGATGCGTTCGAAGGTCTCCAGCGCCGAGCGCAGGCGGGTCCTGGACTCGTTCTTGCGGCGGGCGCGGCGCAGCCACTCGCCGTAGAGCAGGTCGGTACGGGCCCGTTCGTACGGCCGGTTCGCGTCGGCGTGCGATCGTACGGCCTGCTCCCAATGCCGCTCCGCCGCCGCGTCGTCGGTGGCGAGGAGGGCACGGCAGCGGTGCAGGACGGCCTCCGCCCACGGATGGCGGGCGGCGGCGGCCCAGGACTCGAAGCGGGCCAGCGGTTGCGCGGCGCGGGCGGGCAGGCCCAGCCGTACGGCGGCCTCGATCTGGTCGGGAGCGAAGTAGACGGGCATGATCTGGTGCCGGAGCGGCCCGCGGGCGGCGGCGTCGAAGCGTTCCAGCGCGGCCTCGAAGCGGCCCTGACCGAGGTCCAGCAGGCCGAGCGCCCACTCGGCCCAGCCCACGATCGTCGCCACCGGATGGGCGCTGACGTGCGCGATCGTGCGCTCGGCGAGCTCCCGGCAGTCCTGCTCCCGGCCCTGGACGGCGGCCACCATGGCCATGACGCTCTCGAAGTGCGCGATGCGGTGCGTCTGGCCGATGTCGGTGGCGAGCCGGCGCCCCTCGGTCGCGGTCGTGACGGCGTCGCGGAAGCGCCCGAGGTACATCTGGTGGATCGCCAGCACCGCCTGAGCGAGCGGCAGCAGCCCGATCATGCCGTCGGCCCGGCATTCCTCGATCGCCGCATGGGCGATGGCGAGCCCGTTGTCGAAGTCGCCCGAGATCCCGGCCAGCGAGCAGATGCTGATCCGCAGGGCCGTCATGCCGGAGGGGATCGCCGCGGCCAGGTCGATGAGCTCGCGGAACGGCGGCAGCGCCCGGTCCAGGTCGCCGGCCAGGAAGTCGGCCATCGCGTGGGCCGCCCGGACGAACCCGTCGAGCCCGTCCTCCGGCGTCAGCGGCAGGCCGGCCAGCCCCGCCGAGGACTCGGCGACGGCCGCCGGATCGCTCAGATACCAGGCGTTGCGCACCGCGTCGAGCAGGAGGAGCGCCGCTCCCTTGCGGTCCAGGCCGGCGATGGCGGCGGCGCCGTCGACGAGGATCCGGTGGGCCTCCTGCACCGCGCCCCGGTCGAACGCGATCCGGCCGCGCAGCCCCGCCAGCCGGGCGAGGGTCAGCGGGTCGTCGCCCAGCCGCCGGGCCTGATCGGCCAGGACCTGCGCGTGCTCCAGAGCGCCGGCGTCTGCGGCGGCCTCGGCCGAAAGAGCCAGCCGCCGGGCACGCTCGGCAAGGCCGGGGGTGAGCCGGGCCGCCCGCTCCAGGGCCGCGGCGGCCGCGGCGTGGCCCGCGCGTTCGCGGGCGCGGCCGGCCGCCTGTTCGAGCGCGGCGGCGATCGGCTCGTCGCGGCCGGTCACGGCGGCGGCCAGGTGCCAGGCGCGACGGTCGGCGTCCTGCTCGTCGTCGAGCACGCCGGCGAGGGCGCGGTGCACGGCCAGGCGCTCGTCGTAGGCCGCCCGGCGCGCCGCCGCCGTACGCATCAGCGGGTGACCGAAGGACAGCCGCCCGCCGGTGGTGGACAGGAAACCGGCGCGCTCGGCCGGGCCCAGGGCGGCGGCGTCGACCCCCAGCCTCCCGGCCGCGCGCACGACCACGTCGAGATCCCCGGCGTCGTCAAGGGCGGCGACCATCAGCATCGTCTGGCTGTCCGGCGGCAGGACGGCGATCCGCGCCTCGTACGCCTCCTGGATCCGGCGCGGCAGCGGCAGCGGCTCCGGCGCGTGGTGCGGCGAATCGGGCATGCGGGGCAACTCGATCAGGGCGAGCGGGTTTCCGCCGCTCTCGGCGAGGATCCTCTCCCGTACGTTGGGGCCCAGACCGGGTGTGTGCTCGCGCAGCAGATCGCCGGCGGCCTGCCGGTCGAGGCCTTCGAGCCGCAACTCGGGCACCCCGGGCGCGTGGAAGGCGTCCCTGGCCGCGAACAGCAGGGCGATCCCCTCCGAGTGCAGCCGCCGGGCCGCGAACAGCAGCGCCTCGGCCGACGACCGGTCCATCCACTGCGCGTCGTCGACCAGGCAGAGCAGCGGGCCGTCCTCGGCCAGTTCGGTGAGGAGCGACAGGGCGGCCAGGCCGATGAGGAAGCGGTCCTCCGGTGCGGTGGCGAGGCCGAACGCGCCTTCCAGCGCCCTGGCCTGCGGCGCCGGAAGCCTGCCGATCCGGTCGAGCGCCGGGCGGAGCAGCAGGTGGAGCGCCGCGAAGGGCAGCTCGGCCTCGGTCTCGATGCCGGTGCCGCGCAGTGGACGCATGCCCTCCGCCGACCGGGCGGCGTGGTCGAGGAGCGCGGACTTGCCGATCCCGGGCTCGCCCCGCAGGATCAGGCTCCCGCTCCGGCCGCCTCTGGCCTGCGCGATCAACGTGTCGATCTGCGCCTGCTCCTTCTCCCGTCCCCACAGCACCATCAGAATGTAGCGCCCCCCGCTACCAGACAATCGTCCGATACCGGGCAGACGCCCTGTCTCCCTAACGTCGTACACGCCACGTAAGGAGAGACATGGATTTCTTACTTTTCTTGCTGTTGTTCGTCGTGCTGTGCGGGTGGCTCGACCGCTGGGCCACCCGAACCCCCGAGCCGGTCTCCCAGGAGGGACGCTGAATGTTCGTCGGACACTTCGGTCTGGCCGCCGCCGTCAAGGCCGCCCAGCCCCGCGTCCCGCTGTGGTCGCTCATGCTCGCCACGCACTTCCTCGAGGTCATCTTCGTGATCCTGTTCCTGGCGGGCGGGATCGAGTCCTTCCAGGCCGTCGCCCCGGGCACCTACGGCGAGGCGCTGATCGACGCGCAGTACTCGCACTCACTGCTCGGCGCGTTGCTGCTGTCGGCGCTGTACGGCGGCCTCGCCGCCTGGCGGTGGGGCCGCACGGCCGGGTGGGTGCTGGGCGCGGTGACGTTCAGCCACTGGCTGCTCGACCTGCTCGTCCACCGGGCCGACCTGCCGTTGCTGCCCGGTAACGCCGGTGACCTGCCGCTGCTCGGCTTCGGGCTGTGGCAGATCCCTTGGCTCACGGCCGTCGTCGAGGGGGTTCTCGTGGTGGTCGGCGCGGTCCTGTACTTCCGCTCGGTACGGGAGCGCGCCACGGTCACCTGGCGCGCGATGGTCTCCGGCGGCGCCATGGCCCTGCTGCTCGCGCTGGGGCTGATCGTGGACATCGTCAGTTAGGGAGGTGGCTGACATGTTCGTTGACGTTCCGGGCGGTCGCCTGGCCTACGACAGCGCCGGCGAAGGGCCGCTCGTCGTGTGCGTACCCGGTCTGGGGGACACCCGCGAGGCCTACCGGTTCCTGCGCCCGCCGCTGGTGGAGGCGGGGTACCGGGTGGTGACGGCGGACCTGCGCGGCCACGGGGAGTCCTCGGCGGGCTGGGACGACTACTCCCAGTCCGCGGTGGGCGGCGACATCGTGGCCCTGCTGGAGGAGCTGGACGCGCCCGGCGCCGTCCTGCTCGGCAACTCCTACGCTGCGGGCGGCGTCATCCACGCCGCCGCGGAGGCGCCCGAGCGGGTGGCCGGCATCGTCGCGATCGACGGCTTCATCAGAGCCGTCCCTCTCAACGCGGCCGTCCGCGCGCTGGTCCGGCTGATCGCCGCCTCCCCGCGGCTGTGGAGCCTCTACTACGCCATGGCACACCGTACGGCCAGGCCCGCCGACCTGGCCGGACACCGCGCCGAACTGGTGGCCATGCTGCGCGACCCGAAACGGCGCGAGGCGATGCGCGCCATGCTCCTCGACCGCGAACCGGACGCCGAGCGGGCCATCGCCCAGGTCCGCTGCCCGGCCCTGGTCCTCATGGGCGCCAAGGACCCCGACTTCCCCGACCCGGCGGCCGAGGCGCGGACCCAGGCGTCGCTGCTGCGCGGGCAGGCCGTCGTGATCGACGGTGCGGGCCACTATCCGATGTCGGAGTATCCCGAGCGTACGGCCGAGGCGCTGCTGCCCTTCCTGAAGAACGCGTTCTGACGGCGCTCATCCCGCCCTCCGCAGCCAGAGCGTGTGCGCGGCCCAGGCCGCCGCCGCGCCCACCGCGTACCAGAAGAGGTCGGGCGGGTTGAACGTGCTGCCCAGCAGCGGCCGCAGCACGGCCGGGATCTCCCCGAGCTGGGCGAACTCGATCGCCCAGCTCGCCCCCACCGCCGGCACCGCCGCCACCCAGGGGCGCACCCGGGGGAGGACCAGCACCACGAGCGTGTAGATCAACACGGTGTAGAGGGCGTCGCCCGCGTACTTCGACACCGGGCCGTCCAAGAACGCGCGCACCCCCAATCCGGCCGCGACGGTCAGGACGGCTGCGCAGAGAGCGACTGGGCGGGGCACCGGATCACGTTATCGATACTGCGACATCGGTGCGGCCGTCCTCGGCGACGGCGCCGTCGCGCGGGTCAGGACAGCGTCAGTTCCAGGTAGGGGTGGTTGTCGGTCGCTTCCTTGCTGGAGAAGGAGGTGAACGGCCCGTACGCCGTGGCGGTGGACGTGATCGCGAGGCTGACGTCCTGCCCGGCGGCGAGCCGGGCCTGGACGAACGCGGTCACGTCGACGGTGTGCCAGGACGCGGCGGTGTCGAGCGTGAACGTGCCGAGACCGGCGCCCAGCGGCGGCCGGGTGTTCCAGGTCAGCGTGGCTTCGCTCCAGGTCGCGTCGGTGACCGCGTGGACGGCGTCGGTCGCGCCCGCGGCGTCGCTGGTCGAGCCGTAGACGTGCAGGGTGGCCGAGACGACCGTGCCGTGCGCCGCGGTCAGCGGGAACGTCAGGTACGCGACCCGGTCGAATCCGCTGCCCAGGCTGGGATTGTTGCGTACTTCGAGGACGGAGCCCGTGCCGAAGGCGGTGGCGGCGTAGGCGCCGTCGCGGACGAACCCGTCGGCCACGGGTTCGATGTGCGACGGGTCGACCACCGACACCGGCACACGCACGACCTTCATCATGGGTGGGTGAATGACCAGCGCGCCGACTTTCGCGCTGCCACCACCGGCGGCGGTGACCAGGCCGGAGCCGTCCACCGTGGCCACGGCCGGGTGGCTGCTGGTCCAGGTGATGGTCGCCGTGGACAGATCGGCCGGGCGGCCGTCGGTCTGCTTGCCGGTCAGGCTCAGCCGCAGGGTGTCGCCGATTGACAGGGCCGGCGGGCCGGCCGGGGACGGGGTCACGGTACCGAGAACGACCGGCCGGGGTGCCGCGTCCGCCTGGGCGTCGGACTTTCCGGCGTAGACCCGGATCTCCGTGACGCTGTTGTAGCTGCTGACGGAGTTTCCGTGGCCGACCAGCCGGACGTGGCGGGCCGGCCGCGCCGTGAAGGAGAAGACTTCGGCGTCGTCGGACGTGCCGGCGGAGACGGCTCCCGTGAGCGCCGCGTTCCAGGTGGTGCCGTCGGTGGAGGTGAGGACGTCGAAGGTGGACGTTCGCGCGTGCCCGTTGAAGAAGGCGACGGCGACGGCGCCGACGGTGCGCTTGGCGCCGAGGTCGAGCGTGAGTGTCCGCCCGTCGCCCGCCGCGGCCCAGCGGCTGCCCATGTTGCCGTCGACGGCGTCGGCCGCGGGGCCGCCCTCGTTCGCGCTTGCGGTCACCGACGCGACGGGCAGTGCGGTGGCGGTCTTTCCCGCCTGCCGGAAGTGCACCTGGTAGGCAGGGCCGTAGACCTTCTGGCGGTTGGCGTCGAGCCGGAAGGTCGTCACGGTGGCCGTGCCCGGGATCGCGGTCGCCCGGGTGACGGTCGCGTAGGTGCCGCTCGGCGTCAGGGGGACGACCTTGGGCGGGGCGGTGGTGTTCGCAGGCAGGGTGATGTCGTAGCGGTAGCGCCGCGGATCGAATCCGGCCAGGTGGTCGGCGCCGATCATGATGTCGGTCAGGGCCGCCGGGCCGGTCGCGCTCGGCGTCCAGGAGGCCAGCGGGGTTACCGCCGGGGTGTCGGTGGGCGGCTTCTGCCCGGCGGCGAGAGGAACCATCCGCATCGCCACCGTGGTGGTCCCGGCCGCGGTCAGCTGGATCGCGAGGGTTCGTGAGCCGGGCTGGCGGCTCTGGCCGGTGGGGTCGGGGCTGTCCGGCAAGGGCCGGGAGTCCCCGATGAGCAGCCGCCCGTCGGTGGTGAGCAGTTGGACCCAGAGCCGCTGTCCGCCGCGGTGGAGGGTGGCCGACCGTCCGTCGGCGGCCACCACGACGTCGGCGCGGGTGTGCAGGAACGACCAGTAGCCGATCGGTTCGCTCGTCTTCACCTCGTCCTGGAGCAGCACCTGCCGCCGGTCGTCGAACAGCTGCAGGCCGCGCTCGGCGCGTTGCACCCGGCCGCCGTAGAGGCCGGTGAGGTCGGTGATCTCGTACCACTTCTGGGGCGTCGAGCTGACGGTGGTGATCGGAGCGCCGACGGTCAGCGCGGTGGAGGGGGTGGGCCCGGTGCCGAGCCGCATCGTGTTCTGGCCCTCGGGACGGGTCACGTAGTAGTCCCATCGGCCGCCGGTGTCCTTGGTCCAGTCGAAGTACCCCGGGAGGCTGTAGCTGTCGAGGCCGAGGTCGTCGAACCAGCGCACGCCCGCGGCGTCGAGGACGAAGTCTCCGGCGTCGAGGTTCTCGTGGGCGGCGATCTGGTCGTACCCGGCGCGCATGCCCTTGGTGGCGACGGAGACCGCGTAGGGGTCGTCCCAGGCGCCGCGGGCGGTGGCGATCTCGACGCCGTCGAAGAAGGCGTCGGTCGCCGCCGGATGGCCGGCGCCGCCGGCGTCGGCCGGGTCGTACCAGAGGATGTCCATCGGGCTGGCCGAGCGGTCGGCGAGCCGCGCCTGCCAGGCCATGTAGTACGGCTTGCCGTAGCGGGTGGCGAGCCACATCATGAACGGCGCCTGCCAGGTCGGGGTGACCGCGCCGAGCAGGTCGGTTCCGCCGTCGCCGTAGTTGAAGGTCAGGCCGGTCGCGCCGGTCACGTGGATGCCGTAGTCGCCGGTGCCGGCGAGGCCGGGCAGGTCGGACAGGCCGAAGTCGGTGCCGGTCGCGGTCTTCATGGCGGCGAGGTAGAGGACGAGGTACTCGGTGGCGTACTGCCAGTACTGCGGACTCTCGCCGCTGCCGCCGTCCGGGCCGTAGCCGCTGATCCCGTTCTGGATCGACGTGATGCTCGCCCTGAGCACCTGGTCGACGACGCCGCGCTCGTCGGCGGTCAGGCCCGGGTCGTCGCCGATGGCCAGCGCCCCGAGCGCGACCGCGTTGCAGACGAGGTTCCAGTTGTGGTTCTGGGTGTAGAAGCTGGTGGCGTACCCGTAGCGGACGAGGGCCGGTCGCAGGGCCTTGGTCACGATGGCGGAGCGGATCGTGGCCTTGTCACTCGCCGACAGGTAGTCGTAGAGCCAGTCGTAGCCGATCGCGACGCTGTTGGACAGCTCTCCGACCTCCAGGAACTGTTCCTTGTCCCAGGCCGGGGCGGAGGAGAGGGCGACGAGTTCGCGCGCCGCGCGTTCGGCGTACCGGGTCTCGCCGGTGATCCGGTAGACGAGCGCGAGGGCGTAGACGCGGCGTTTCGCCTCGTCGATGACGGAGGTCGACAGGGCGGTCGGCGGCGAGGTGGCGAGGACGCCGTCCGCGCCGGCCTTGACCTGCGCATACCAGGCCTTGAGCCGGGGGTCGGTGCCGATGCGCCGGGCGGCGGCGCTGAACGTCTGCGCGGTCGCCAGGAGGCGGGGGTGCTGCGGCGTCAGCAGCTCGACGACGCTGGCCGGAGGCTGGACGGGATCGGCGTGCGCGGGCGTGTCCACCGCCGCCAGGGTCGTCAACGTGGCGAGGGTCAGGACGAGGGCGGCGGCGCCCGCGCGGAGCCGGGCGGCGGTTGTGCTCAAGGACGGCATGGCACAGCCTTCTCTCTTCGATGGAGTTGCCCCCATGCGTCTGCGGTGGGTCAGTGGTTGGCCGCGTGCTGCTCGGCGAGTTCCTTGGCGATCGCGTCGCCACCCTGGGACTTCCACTGCGAGACGGCCCCGCTCCAGTCCGACACCGGGCGCTTGCCCGTGATGATCGCGTTGGTCACGTCGGTGATCTGCTGGTTGAGCTTCGTGCCCTGCGCGGCCTGGGTCGGCGAGACCAGGCCGTAGGACGGGTCGCCGACGCCGATGGGGACGATCTCCTGCTGGGCCTGGTAGCTGCGGCGGGTGGCGTCGGCGTTGCCGGGCAGGTAGAGCACGTACGGAGCGGCCGCGATGTACTGCAGGGGCAGGTTCGTCTTGTTCTCGCCGCCGGTGGTGGCCAGCGCGGTGGGCAACGGGTCGCCGTCGGCACCGGTGGTGAAGTGCACCCCGGCGACGCCGTAGTTGATCAGCTCGTACTCCTTGCTGCCGAACGGCGCGGCCAGGAAGTTCAGCACTCGAAGCAGCATCTTGATGCGCTCCGGCGACGCCTTCTTCAGGGCGGTGAAGCCGCCGCGGCCGCTGTTGGAGAACACCCCGTTGCCCAGCCATGGAGTCGGGTCGTCGCCGTACGGGCGGACGAAGTCGACCGTGAAGGCGTCGCCGACCCCGGAGACCATTCCCGGGTAGCCGCCGATGCCGCCGCCCAGGGTCAGCGTCGTGCCGTTCATGAAGAACGTGTTCGCCTGGGTCGCCTGGGTGCTCAGCAGGTCCGGGTAGAAGTAGCCCTTGGCGTACCAGTCGCGCAGCCGCTGCAGCACCTCCGGGTAGACCGGGTTCTCGTAACGGCTGGTGAACGCGCCGTCGGCGAGCACCCAGTTGCTGGGGACACCGGCCGCGCCGAGGTGGATGTTCTCGCTGAAGTTGTTGCCGCCCAGCGGGAACTGCTTGCCGGTGGCGAGCTTGGCCAAGCCCTCGGCGAACTGGGCCGTGGACACGCCGAGCCCCATCTTGACGCCGGCGGTCTCGAGCTTCTCCCTGTTGCCGAACATCACGCCGGCGAGCTGGGGCCGGGGCACCGGGACGCCGTACAGGCGGCCGCCGATTCGGCCGACGTTCTGCCATGAGATCGTCGGCAGGTTGGCCAGGTTCGGGTAGTCCTTGATCGCGTCACCGGATATGAACTCGGTCAGATCGGCACACTTGGCCTGGGTGAACTGCAGGGCGTTGGACATCGCCAGGTCGATGGTGGCGATGATGTCAGGCAGGTCGCCGCCGGCCATCATGGTGGCGTACTTGGCGTTGAGGTCGGCCGCCGGGACGAGGGTGAGGCGCAGGTCCACCCCGAGTGCCTCGTTGATCGCGGTCCACAGCTTGTTGCTCGCGGCCGGGGACGGCGCCGTGCCGTAGGTGATGACCATGCAGGTGACGACCGAGCCGTCGCCCGGCTTGCCGTCGACGGTCTGGGCCAGTTTCTGTGGATAGGTCAGGAAGGCGTCCTGGACGCCTTGGGCGGTGCCAGGCAGGTCTGGCTTCACCAGGTTGATCGGGGTGTAGGTGGGGAGCGGGGCGAGACCCTTGCCCGCGTTGCCCACCGAGGTGGCCGAGCCGTCGCCGCAGGCGGCGAGGCCGGGTACGGCGGAGGCGAGCGCGAGGCCGCCGGTCAGTCTGAGCAGCGATCTCCGGGTGATGTCCATGGCAAGCGCTTTCCCTTCCGGGTGGGTTGTGCGGTCCGCGCCGGGCGCGGAAGGTGTGCAGGGGGGTGGGCCGTCGGGCCAGGTCAGCCCTTGATCGCGCCGGTGAGCACGCCTTTGGTGAAGAAGCGCTGCACGAGCGGATAGACCGCGAGAATCGGCAGCACCGCGACCACGACTGTGGCCATGGTCGTGGTCTGCGGGGCGACACTGGCCCCGGCACCGGCCGCGATCGACGTGTCGGGGTTGGCCCCGAGCATGACGATCTGCCGCAGCATCGGCTGCAGCGGCCAGGTGGACTGGTCGTCGAGGTAGAGCATGGCGTTGAAGAAGCTGTTCCAGTAGCCGACCGCGTAGTAGAAGCCGACCACCGCGATGATCGCCTTGGACAGCGGAAGCACGACGTGCCACAGCACGCGGCCGTCGCCGGCGCCGTCGATGCGGGCGCTCTCCGACAGCTGGGCCGGCAGGCCCTGGAAGTAGCCCCGCATGATGACCAGGTTGAAGGAGCTGATCAGCACCGGGGCGATCAGCGCCGCGTAGTGGTTGCGCAGGTCCAGGTTGCTGACGACCAGGAAGCTGGGGATGATCGCCGGCGGGAACAGGAAGGTGAGCAGGACGCCCAGCATGATCGGCTTGCCGCCGAAGACGTTCGGCCGGGCCAGCGCGTAAGCCATCAGCACGGTGGCGGTGAGGCTCACCGCGGTGCCCACGATCGTGACCACGGCGGAGACGAGCACCGCGTGCGAGATAACCCCGGAGCCGAACAGCCGCCGGTACGCGTCCAGCGTCACCTGCTCGGGCCAGATCGACCAGCCGCCGTTGCGGATCACCTGCAGGTCGGGCGACAGGCTGGTGGCGACGACCACCCAGAACGGGATGATCACCAGCGCCACCGTGATCGTCACCGCGACGGCCTTCGCCGCCTTGGTGCTCGGCCGGGGCGGCTCCATCCAGACCGGACGTGTCATCGGTAGACTCCTTCCTCGCCAAGCCGGTGCGCGACCTTGTTGGCCACGACGATCAGGACCAGGCCGACGAGGCCCTTGAAGATGCCGGCCAGGGCGGCCGGTCCCCAGCTGCCGTTGACCACCCCGTGGTAGTAGGTGTAGGTGTCCAGGACCTCCGCGACGCCGGGGGAGAACCCGTCGCGCTGCAGCAGGACCTGGTCGAAGCCGACGCTCAGGATGTCGCCCAGCCGCAGGATCAGCAGCAGGACGAGGACGGGTCGCAGGGACGGCAGGGTCACGTGCCACAACCGCCGGCCCCACCCCGCGCCGTCGATCGCGGATGCCTCGTAGAGTTGATCGTCGACGTTGTGCAGGGCGGCCAGCACGATGATCGTGCCCCAGCCGCAGTCCTTCCAGATCAGCTCGGCGATCATCAGCGGCTTGAACAACGACGGCTCGCTGAAGACGTTGACCAGGTGGTAGCCGTTGTCGGCGAACAGCCCGTTGAGGACGCCCGCCGCGCCGAGCAGTTGCTGGAACAGCGCGACGACGATCACCCACGAGATGAAATGGGGCAGGTAGACAATGCTCTGGACCGCCTTGCGCACCCACCCCCGGGTCAGGCTGTGCAGCAGCAGCGCGAGGACCACCGGCACCGGGAAGTAGAAGATCAGTTGCAGCGTGGCGAGGCTGACGGTGTTGACTGCCGCCTGCCAGAAGTCGGGGTCGGCGAACAGCGTCCGGAAGTTGTCCAGGCCGACCCAGGGGCTGTTGGCGATGCCCGCGAACGGCAGGTAGTCCTGGAAGACGATGACGTTGCCCAGCAGAGCGACGTAGTGGAACACCAGGAAGTACAGCACTCCCGGTGCCATCATGAGCAGCAATAAGCGGCTGCGGCGCAGCCGCTGCCGCCGGCCGCCGCGCCGGCGCGCGGACCCGGCCGCGCTGGTGGGCGGATCGTCCGTCCGCCGGTCAGCGAGGGTGACGGCCACGTTGCCTCCTGGAAACAGCTACGTAATGGCGCTTGGTCCTCGGCACGTTAAAAGGGTTTCACTCGTACGTCAAGACCCACACTTCGCAAACGGGCAGATAGGGTCTCTCCCCTGGACCGGCCGCGAGGGCACGGGCTAGGCTCTGAAGTAAACCCTTTTAACAAGGCGCACGGAGGTAGAGAACGGCATGGCGAACAGGCGGGCGAGCATCCGCGACGTGGCGGCCCGGGCGGGCGTCTCGGTGTCCACCGTGTCACGCATCCTCAACGGCAGTTATCCACCGGCGCCGGAAACGCGCGACAAGGTCATGCGCGCGGTCCGCGACCTCGCCTACGTCGCCAACCCGCACGCCCGCGCACTGATCCACCAGGAGACCGGCACGATCGCCATCGTGGTCCGGATGCTCGACGACGGCTTTCTCATGAGCCTGGTCCAGAGCATCGCCAACACCCTCGCCGACGCCGGGCGGTTCTGCCTGATCGGCACCACCGGCGGCGACCCCGATCGCGAGCTGCAGGTGCTGCGGCAGATGAGCGCCCAGCACGCGCAGGCCATCGTCCTCATCGGCGCCGTCACCGAAAGCCCGGAATACGTGCGCGAGACCAGCGCCTTCGCCGCCTCCCTCGCGCAGACCGGCTCACGTCTGGTGCTGTGCGCCCGCCCCCCGCTCGGCCCGGACGTACCCGCCGGCGTGGTCGAGTACGACAACGAGGGCGGTGCCTACGCCGCGACCAGTCACCTGCTGTCGCGCGGCCACCGCCGCATCCTGCTCCTGAGCGGCCAGCAGGACCACAGCACCACGGTGCGGCGGCGGGACGGATACCGCCGTGCCCTGGCCGACCTCGGCGGCGACCTCGACCCCGGGCTGGAGGCGGGCCCCGCGTGGAGCCGCGAGACCGGCTACGCCCGCATGCGCGACATCCTGCGGGCCGGGCCGCCGGACTTCACCGCCGTGTTCGCCCACACCGACCACGTCGCGAGCGGCGTCCTGCAAGCCCTGCGAGAGGCGGGGCTGCGCACGCCCGAGGACATCTCGGTCGTGGGGTTCGACGACGCCGCCTTCGCCGCCGATCTCGGACTGACCACCGTGCACATTCCCGCCCGGGAACTGGGCCGGCTCGCCGCCACGATGGCGATGGCGCCGGACACCGTCGACCCGCGGGTCGTGCTCGGCACTCACGTCGTCGTACGGGACAGCGTCGCGATCGCAGCCACCACCGCATAGGAGCATGATGACCCGCCGGCCCGTGACAGCACTGGTCATGTCCGAACCCACCATCCGCCAGCTTTTCGACGACGCACGATTCGAGCGACTACACACCCTCGCCCGGCTCGACCGCCCCGAAGCGCTGACCGAGCTCGGCTCACCGTCGAGCCGCGCCCGGCTCCGCGACATCGAAGTCATGATCACCGGTTGGGGGTGTCCGCTCCTGACCGGCGAGGTCCTCGATGCCGCTCCCCGGCTGCGCGCCGTGCTGCACGCGGCCGGCACCGTGAAGACGCATCTGACCGACGCCTCCTGCTGGGAACGCGGAATCCTCGTCACCTCCGCGGCCAACGCCAACGCGGTGCCCGTCGCGGAGTACACCCTCGCCGCGATCCTGCACAGCGGCAAACGCGTGAGCGCCTTCGCCGAGGCGTACCGGCGGCGGGGAGCCGACTCCGCGTGGCGGGAACGGGTGACCGCCGGGTCGAACTACGGCGGCGTCGTCGGCATCGTCGGCCTGTCGCACACCGGCCGGCGGGTGGCACGCCTGCTGCAGGCCTTCGACCGTACCGTGCTCGTGAGCGACCCCTACGCCACCGAGGCGGACGCCGAGGACCTCGGCACGACCCTCGTGCCCCTGCCCGACCTGCTGCGCCGCAGCGACATCGTGACCCTGCACGCGCCGTCACTGCCCGAGACCCGCAACCTGCTGGACGCCGACCGCCTGGCTCTGCTTCCCGACCACGCCACGGTCATCAACACCGCCCGGGGCAGCCTGATCGACACCGACGCGCTCACCGCCGAATGCGTGAGCGGGCGGCTCAGCGCGATCCTCGACGTCACCGACCCCGAACCGCTGCCGGTCGACTCACCGCTGTTCGGGCTGCCCAACGTGCAGCTCACGCCGCACATCGCCGGAGCCATGGGCACGGAGGTCCATCGCCTCGCCGAGGCCGCCCTCGACGAACTCGAGCGGTACGCGAAAGGGCTGCCTCCGGCGTACCCGATCCACATGCGCGACCTCGCCCGCATCGCCTAGGAACCCGGCTCTCTTCCCGCGTAACGGTCAGCCGGCCAGCGCCGCGGCGATTCGCTCCTCCGCCCAGGGCACCATGAGGAAGCCGCGTTTGACCGTCAGCACCTGCACGCCCGCCGTCCACGACTGGATGCCCGGCACGGAGGCCAGCGTGCGCGAGGTGAAGTGGTGGATGTCGGCCGTGGTCGGCACGATCACCTCGCAGATCAGCGACGTCTGGCCCAGCAGGGAGGCGATCATCCGCACGCCGCGCTCGTTCGCGAGCCGCTCGGCGACGGCGTCCTGCATGCTGGGTTCGACCGACAGCCAGAAGAGCAGCTCCGCCTCGTAGCCGAGTGCGGCGGCCGGGATGAACGTGGCCGTGATGGCGCAGCCGCGCTCGACCATGGCCTCGAAGCGCCGCCTGGCCGTGCTCTCGCTGATGCCCAGCCGGTTGCCGACCGACTGGAAGCTGGCCCGCCCGTCCTCGCGCATCGCCGCCAGCACGGCGCGGTCGACGTCGTCGAGGTGCCCGCGCTCGCAGGCGTGCAGGGGCGGCTCCAGCGCGAACGGCGCCGCCTGCTCCCCGACCACGGGGACGCTCCAGTCGTAGCTGCGCTTGTAGGTGTGCAGCACGAGGTCGGCGACGCTCTGCTGGGTGCCGGGGATGGCGTGCACGACGTCGACCAGCATCGAGTACAGGTCGCGGTCCTTGGGCGCGACGAGCTCGAAGACGATGTCGTAGCCGCCGGTGACGATGGAGACGTACCGGATGTCGGGGTTCCTGGCCAGCAGCCCGGCGACCCTGAGCTGGCTGCCGGGCGCACACGACAGCCGCACGATGAACACGTGCACGGGCCCGTCGTGCTCCAGGTGCGGCAGCACCGCCACGCGGGCCAGGCCCGCGGCGAACAGGTGCTGGGCCCGCCGCGCCACCGTGCTGGTGGAGATGCCCAGCAACTGGGCGATGTCGGTCCAGCTCGCCCTGCCGTTCACGTGGAGCGCGGCGAGGATCTTCCGGTCGAGGTCGTCGAGATCTTCCATCGGGGGCATCATCGCGTGTTCAGCGCCGCCCGCGCACCTTGTCGAGGAAGTCGCGGACGGTCGCCTCCCACAGCTCGGCCTCCTCGACCTGCGGCGAGTGGCCGGACTTCTCGAACACCCGCAGCTCAGCCTGGGGGATGAGGCGGGCGATGGTCTCGCTGCACTCGACCGGCGTGATCCAGTCGTGCCTGCCGACGGTCACCAGGACCGGGGCCGTGATGCCGGGCAGCAGGTGCTTGATGTCGTAGTTCGGCTGGTTGACGGCGAAGGCGTGGTTGTGGGTGAGGTAGTGGTACGGGGTGGCGGCCACGCGCTGCTCGACCTTGGCCGGGTCGTAGTCGTGGTCGTAGAGCGGCAGGATCTCCCGCCAGCAGTCCTTCAGGTCCGCGTCGTCGCGGACGGTGCCGGACATGATCCGATCCAGCTTGGCCGGGTCGATCCGCACCCGGGACGAGGCGGCGGCGTTGCGGGTGGCCAGCTCCTGGTTGGCGTTGTCGGCCGAGGTGTCGCGCAGCACGACGGCGCTGACGCGGTCAGGGTGGCGGGCGGCGTACTCCATGGCGATGAAGCCGCCGTACGAGCCGCCGGCGATCACGATGCGTTCGGCGCCGAGCCATTCGCGCAGGCCCTCGACGTCGGCGACCCACTGCTCGTGCGTGAACGGCCCGTTCTGTCCGCTCCTGCCCGATCCCCTGGCGTCGAAGACGACCACCCGGTAGGCGTCGGCGAGCCGCCCGAAGCCGGCCTTCGGCTCGGCGAGCGAGCCGAGCCCCGGGGCGCCGTGGTGGGCGATGATCGTCTCCTCGCCGTCGCCGAGGACCTCGACGTTCAGGGGGTTGCCGTTGATGTCGACGAACACGTGTCTGCCTTTCAGATGATGACGTCGGTGAGCTCGCGCGGGTACGCCGTGAGCCGACGCGGCCCCGACTCGGTGACCAGGACGGTGTCGGAGATGCGGTAGCCGGCGTGCCCCGGCACGTACACGCCGGGCTCGCTGGACAGGATCATGCCGGGGGCCAGCTCGGTGCCGTCGCCGTCGGACAGCCACGGCGGCTCGTGGAAGCCGAGCCCGATGCCGTGCCCCTGCCGGTGGCGGATGTACGCGCCCAGCCCGGCCTCCTCGATCACCGCCAGGCAGCGGCGGTTGGCCTCCTCACAGGTCAGGCCCGCGACCAGGGCCTCGGTACCGGTCTCCTGGGCCTCGCGGACGGTCTCGTAGTAGCGGGCCTGCAGCGTGGTGGGCTCGCCGATGACGAACGTGCGCTCGCTCTCGACGAACCGGCCGCCGACCGCGCAGCCGAGCGAGAGCATGAACGTCTCTCCCGCCCGCAGCCGGTCGCCGCCCGGCAGCCGGTGCGGCTGGGCCGAGTTGGGGCCGCCGTAGACGAGGCCGCCGGTGAGCATGGGGACCACGACGACGTCCTGGTGCCTGGCGTGCATGAGGCGGGCGCCGTGGGCGATGACGTGGGAGGCCAGCTCCGTCTCGGTCGGCAGCTCGCCGCCGGCTTCAAGGGCCGCCCTGACCAGCTCGACGCCGGCCTCCAGCATGGCGTCGGCGATGCGCGCGGCCTCCTCGTGCAGGGTGATCTCCTCGGGCGTCTTGCGCAGCCGGACGCGGCCGACGGCCTCGCAGGTGCTCCAGCGGGTGCCGGGGAACGCCTCGGCCAGGGCCCGGGCGCGGGCGACGCTGGTGGAGCCCGCGTACGCGGCGGTCGCGGGCCGGCGTACGTGGTCGGCGAGCACCGCGAACGGCGGGCGGCGGCCGGGGAACTCGGGATAGGCCACGATCTCGGCGCGGGCCCGCTGGTCCTGGGCGTACTCGCGTTCGAGGTCCGGCACGAGCAGGACCGGGTCGCCGTCGAGCGGCAGCCAGCAGGCGACCGGGCGCTCGTTCGGGAAGTGGTGGAAGCCGGTGAGGTAGGCGACGTCGAGCGGGTCGTCGAGCAGCAGCGCCGACAGGTCCTCCGCGGCCATCTCCGCGCGGACGCGGGCGAGCGCGCCGGCGTAGAAGGCGTCGGGGAGCCGCTGGCTGAAGGTCATGAGTCGCTCCTGTGGTTGCGGGCGTCGTTGTAGGCCACGGACAGCAGCGTCGTGGACAGGACGAGCAGCAAGATGGCCAGCGACGGGAAGAGCGTGGTCCACCAGGCGGAGGCGAGCGAGCCGGACTGCTGCGCCTTGTGCAGGATCGTCCCCCACGACCAGCTGTTGGGGTCGCCGAGGCCGAGGAAGGAGAGCCCGGCCTCGGCGAGCACGGCGCGGGAGGTGGTCAGCACGACCGACACGCCGACGACGGGGATGACACCGGGCAGCAGGTGCTTGCGGACGATCCACAGCGACGAGCCGCCGACGACCTTGGCCGCCGACACGAACGGCATGGGCACGATCGCCAGCGCCTGCGAACGGACCACGCGGGCCACCTCGGGCCAGCTGAACAGCGCGATGACCACGGCCAGCGTGCGCACGCTCGGCCCGGCCAGCGCCGCCACCAGGATCATCAGCGGCAGCACGGGCAGCGACAGCGACAGGTCCACCAGCACGCCGAGCGGCGTGTCGAGGCGGCGGAAGTAGGCGGCGCTGACGCCGATGAGCAGGCCGATCACGATGGCCAGCACGGAGGCGCTGACGCCGACCGCCATGCTGACCCGGGTGCCCCACACGACCTGGGCGAACACGTCCTGCCCGATGTCGTCGGTGCCGAACCAGTGGGCGGCCGACGGCGGCTGGGAGGTGTCGGCGCCGTACCCCTCGGGGAAGGGCGCGATCAGCGGCGCGAGGACCGCGACCAGTGCCAGCAGCACCAGCACGACGCCGCTGGCGAGGCCGAGCGGGTTGCGGCGGAACGCGCTCCAGGTCCGCTGCCTGGGCGTGAGCTCGATGGCGGCCACAGTCATGAGGTGCGCACCCTGGGGTCGAGGATTCCGTAGGCCACGTCGGTGATCAGGTTGGCGGCCACGACGGCCGCCGCGAGCAGCACGAACGCGCCCTGCAGGACGGGGAAGTCGAGCTGGCCGACCGCCTCGTAGATGGCGCGGCCGATGCCCGGGTAGGCGTAGATCGTCTCGGTCAGCACCGCGCCGCCGACCAGGGTGCCGAGCTGGAGCCCGGCGATGGTGGTGGTCGGCAGCAGCGCGTTGCGCAGGGCGTGCTTCCACACGACCTTCCCCGGGCGGACGCCCTTGGCCTTGGCCAGTGCGACGTAGTCCTCGCCGAGCGCGTCGATGAGCGTGGTGCGCATGGTGAGCACGTAGCCGCCCAGCTGGATGAGGACCAGGGACAGGCACGGCAGCACCAGGTGGTGCAGCATGCTGAGCGTGGCGCCGAAGCCGGTGGCGTCGAGGTCGACCGCGCCGCCGATGGGGAACCAGCCGAGCCAGACCCCCAGGACGTACATGAGGAAGATCCCGACGCTCGGCACGAACAGCGACTGCGCGGTGACGCCGGTGACCTGGATCAGGCGGTCCAGCCACCCCTTGGCCTTGGTGGCGGCGAGCACGCCGAGCGGGATGCCCAGCGCGATCGTCACCACCATGGCCGAGACCGTCAGGATCAGCGTCCACGGCAGCCGCTCCATCAGCACGGTCGTGACGGGGACCGACTGGCGGAACGACATGCCGAGGTTGCCTTGCAGGAGCTGGCCGAGGTAGTCGACGTACTGCGCGCCGAGCGACTTGTCCAGGCCGAAGTCGGCCAGGAGCTTCTGGCGCAGCTCCTCGGTCATGTTCGGGTCGGCCACGGCCAGCACCGGGTCGCCCGGCAGCAGGCGCACCAGGAAGAACGTGACCGTGACCGCGAACCACAGGGTGAGCAGGCCGCGGGCCAGCCGCAGGCCGATGAACCGCATGGCGATCAGCCCGCCGGCTTGGCCGCGGCGAGGGAGAGCGGGTTCAGGATGGACAGCAGCTCGCTGGGCATCGGCTTGAACCCGGTCCACTTCGTGGAGTGCGCGATGTTGAACGTCTCCACGTACAGGACGTTGTCGTAGACCTGGTCGTGGATGATCCGCGCGGCCTCCTGGATCGGCGCCTTGGCGTCGGCGGCGCTGAGCGCCCGCTGCGCCTGGTCGATCAGGTCGTCCAGCTTGGGGTCGCTGACCTGGGCGTAGTTGATGAACCCGCCGGTCTTGAAGGCCAGCCCGAGGTTCGCGGGCGGGTTGTCCATGACGGCCCACGAGCCGGCGTAGATGTCGAAGTCGCGCTTGAGCGTCTTGTCCAGGTACGTGTTGCGCTCCAGGCCCTGCAGCTTGATCGTGATCCCGGCCTTCTTCGCCGAGTCGCGGACCATGGGGGCCCAGCGGGCGATGTTCGGGTCGGCCTGGTCGTAGATCATGCTCAGGCTGAGGTCGGTCGCCCCGGCCTCGGCCAGCAGCTTCTTGGACTGCTCCGGGTCGAAGACGTACTCCTTCGAGGCCGGGTCCACGTAGTCGGGCAGCGACGGGGTGAGCACGCTGGAGTTGGAGGACTTGGCGTAGCCCTTGAGCGCGATGTTCCTGATGGCCTCGTAGTCGACGGCCTGCGCGAGCGCCTGCCGGACGCGGACGTCGTCGAGCGGCTTGCGCTTGGTGTTGTACTGCAGGTGCGCCCAGCCCAGCGACGGGATCTGCTGCAACGTGACCTTCGGGTCGTTCTTCAGCTCGGTCGCGGTGGCGGGCGGCAGCACGTTGCCGATCAGGTCGATCTCGCCGTTGCGCAGCGCGAGGACCTCGGTGTTCACGTCGGGGAAGACCCGGAAGACGATCTCCTTGACGGCAGGCGTGCCGGGGCCGAAGTCGTCCACGCGCTGCATGATGTAGCGCTGGCCGCGCTCGACCTTGGTGAGCTTGAACGGCCCCGCGCTCACCCAGTCGGCGTCGTTGGCGAACTTCTGCACGCTGGGCGCCTTCTCGAAGACGTGCTTGGGCACGACCGGCAGCCAGAAGCCGACGTTGTCGAGGAACGTGCCGTCAGGGCGCTTGAGGGCGAATCGCACCTCGGTCGGCGAGACGGCCTCGGCCTTGTCCAGCGCGGTGATGAGCCCGGCGACCACGCCGAACTTCTCCTTCTGCACCGTCGTCACCGAGAACACCACGTCGTCGGCGGTGACCGGCTTGCCGTCGGACCACTTCATGTCGTCGCGCAGCTTCACCGTGGCGGTCTTGCCGTCGTCGGAGTAGGACCACTCGGTGGCCAGGTACGGGACGCGCTTGCCCGACTCGTCCATCTGGGTCAGGTGCGGGTACATGAGGTTGGTGACCCACGAGTCGGTACGGCTGTTGCCGACCAAGGGGTTGTAGTTGACCACGTCGGCGGTCGTGCCGATGGTCAGCCGGTCGGCGTTGGCCGGCGGCGCGCTCTGGGACGACGACGACTGTCCCGGCACGCTCGGGGCGCAGGCCGCCGTCGCGATCGCCAGCGCGGCGAAGACGAGGATGGAGCGTCTCATCAGAACCAGACCTCTTCCAGCACACGCATGACGTTGCCGCCGATGACCTTGGTGATCTCGTCGTCGGAGTAGTCGTGGGCGACGAGCCAGGAGATGATGTTCCAGAAGCACTCGGCCGGGTTCTCCAGGCCGTCCACGTAGGCGACCTTCTCGTACGGGGTGCCCGCGTGCGCCTCGTTGAGCGACAGGTGCTCGGCGAAGGTGTCGTGCAGCCCCACGTGGTCGCCGAACAGCGTGTCGGGGCCGAAGGCGACGTGATCGATGCCGACGAGGTCCACGCAGTAGGTGAAGTGGTCCATGACCGACTCCAGGCTGTGGCGGGGGTGGTCGGGCGAGAGCGTGGTGTGCGGGGCCGCCTCCAGCCCGATCACGCCGCCGCGCTCGGCCGCCGCCTTGATGACGGAGTCCGGCTTCATCCGGTTCGTCGGCCAGACCGAACGGGCGCCCGCGTGGGTGATGAGGATCGGCTTGGTGGAGTGGCGGATCGTGTCGAGCGAGGTCTGGTCGCCCGAGTGGGAGACGTCGATGGCGATGCCGAGCTTGTTCATGCGGCGCACGGCCTTCTCGCCGAACAGGGTCAGGCCGCCGTCGCCGCGCTCCTTCAGGCCGCTGCCCAGGGTGTTGGCCTCGCTGTAGGCGATGCCCATCTGGCGGACGCCGAAGCCGTACAGCATGTCGATCCTGTCGACCTCGTTCTCGATCATCGTGGCCGCCTCGAGAGCGAGCACGAGGCCCATGCGGCCGCCGGCGTGCGCCTCGCGCACGTCGGCCAGGCGCTCGACCTTGATGAGGAAGTCCTGGTGGGCCAGGTCCGACAGGCGCATGCCGATGTCGGCGATCACGTCGTTCCACTTCCAGCCCGCCTGGCTGGTGATGCAGCAGGTGCCGTCCATGAGGTTGTCGAAGACGACCGTCATGCCGGAGCGGGCCAGGCCGGCGTAGCCGGTGTGGTGGCGGGCGGTGCGGTTGTAGTCGACGGTCTGGCCGATGTCGTCGGGGAAGATCGACGGGTGGTCGTGCAGCGACACGACCAGGCTGTCGACGAGCAGGCGGCGGACGCGCTCGGTCTGCTCGGTGGAGAGCTCGGGCCCCTGGTACGCCGGAACCCTGCCGAACTCGGGCGCCAGGTCGAACTCCCGGTAGTCGACGCCCGCTTCCAGGTACTCGTAGGAACGGTAACCCTTATAGCTCTTCGCGGCTTCCAGCACTGGCAATCCCTTTCATCCGATTTCGAGGAAGCTTGCCAGGATCGGGCGTGAAAGGCAATATGAGAGTTGTTTTTCGGCAAGTTCGGCTAAGTCGATGCCAAGTTTCGTCACATCTGAGAAAGGGGTGCAGTGAGCGAGGCACCCGTCCTGGAGATCCGCGACCTCCACGTCACCTTCACCGCCCACGGACGCGAGGTCCCGGCGGTGCGGGGCGTGGACCTGACCATCGAACGCGGCCGGACACTGGCGCTGCTGGGCGAGTCGGGGTCGGGCAAATCCGTCACCGCCAAGGCCGTCATGGGACTGCTCGACGGCCCGAACGTCCGGGTGCGCTCCGCGGCGGCCCGGCTCGGCGGCCGGGACCTGACGGCGATGTCCGCCGAGGAGCGCCGAGCCCTGCGCGGCAGCGCGATGACGCTGGTCTTCCAGGACGCCCTGTCGGCGCTCAATCCGGTGCTCAGCGTCGGTGACCAGGTCGGGGAGCTGTTCCGGGTGCACCGGGGCGCCTCGCGCAAGCAGGCCAGGGCCCGCGCGGTCGAACTGCTCGACCTGGTGGGCATCCCGGCCGCCGCCACGCGCGTGGACGACTACCCGCACCAGTTCTCCGGCGGCATGCGCCAGCGCATCCTCGTGGCCATGGCCGTGGCGCTCGAACCCGACCTGATCATCGCCGACGAGCCGACGACCGCGCTGGACGTGACCGTCCAGGCGCAGATCCTGGAGCTCATCGACCGGCTGCGGCGCGAGCTGGGCACCGCCGTGCTGCTCATCACCCACGACCTGGGGGTGGCGGCCGAGGTCAGCGACCGGGTGGCGGTGATGTACGCCGGGCGCATCGTGGAGAGCGGCGAGGTCGGCGAGCTGTACGACCTGCCGGCCCACCCCTACACCGACGCGCTGCTGGCCGCCATCCCCGACCTGGACAGCCCGGCCGCGTCGCTGCGTGCCATCCCCGGGGCGCCGCCGAGCCCGGCGAGCGTACCGCCCGGGTGCTCGTTCGCGCCGCGCTGCGCGCGGGCGAGCGAGGTGTGCTCGACCACGCGCCCGGAACTGACGTTGCTGCCGACCGGCACCGGCCGGTACGCCGCCTGCCACCACTCGGAGGAGATGCTCGATGCCGCCCGCGTCTGACCAGCCCGTGTCTGACCAGCCCGTGTTGCAGGCCGTCGGGCTGCACAAGACCTACCGCGGCGGGATGCTGTCCAGGGGCGGGGCCGTGCGCGCGGTCGCGGGCGTGGACCTGGAGCTGCGTGCCGGCGAGACCCTGGGCATCGTCGGCGAGTCGGGCTGCGGCAAGTCCACGCTGGCCCGCATGCTCGTCGGCCTCGAACGCCCTGACCAGGGCGAGGTCACCTTCCGCGGCCGGCCGTTCTTCGCCCGCGGCGGCGTGCCGCGCGACATCAGGCGGCGCGTCCAGATGGTCTTCCAGGATCCGCTGACCTCCCTGAACCCCCGCATGACGGTGCATGACATCGTCGCCGAGCCGCTGCGGGTGCACCGGCTGTGCCCGGACGCGCGCGCCATGCGGGAGCGGGTCGGCGACCTGCTGGAGCTGGTGGGCCTGTCCCCCGACCGGATGAACCGGTTCCCGCACGAGTTCTCCGGCGGGCAGCGGCAGCGGATCGGCATCGCCCGCGCGCTGGCCACCGAACCGGACGTGATCGTGTGCGACGAGCCGGTGTCGGCGCTGGACATGTCGGTGCAGGCGCAGGTGGTCAACCTCTTCGCCGAGCTGCAGCGCACGCTCGGCGTGGCGCTGGTGTTCATCGCCCACGACCTGGCCGTGGTGCGGCACGTGTCGCACCGGGTCGGCGTGATGTACCTCGGGCGGATGGCCGAGGTCGGGCCCGCGGGCGGGGTGTACGGGGAGCCGGCGCACCCGTACACGATGGCGTTGCTCTCCGCGGCACCCGTGCCGAAGCCCCGGCTACGCGGCCGGCAGCGGATCATGCTGGCGGGCGACCCGCCGAGCCCCGTCGCGCCGCCACCCGGATGCCGCTTCCACACGCGCTGCTGGAAGGCGACCGAGCGGTGCGCCGAGGTCGAGCCCGTGCTGGAGGCGGTCGGCGACCACTACGCCGCCTGCCACCACGCCGAACGGGCGGCCGGCTGAATCCGCGGCCCGGAGCGGGCGCTCCGGGCCGGCGGCCTTCCTTCAGGAGGCGGGCACCGTCTGGGGCCGCCATGAGAACACCGCGCGCGAGCGGGGCTCGACCGTGACGCGCAGCCACTGGGTCGCCGTGACGCCGTAGGTCTCCAGCCTCGTCAGGTTGGGGACGCCCGCGTAGCCGGGCTCCACCTCGTACACGTGCTCGTCACCGTGCACGAGCAGGACGGGCTTGCCGTACGCCTTGGCGCGGTCGGTGATCCGGGCACGGATCTCGGAGAATCCAGGAGTGTCGGTCGGCTCGGCCTGCATCAGGAGCAGCACACCGGGGGCGTTCGTCTGCCGTGCGGTGTCGAAGGCGGTGTCGATCCAGTCGAGGGCCGCCGCCTTGCGCGCGGTGAACTCGGCCAGTCGCAGGTCGGGACGGTCGCCGCCCGGCAGTTGGGACCATGGCGCCAGGTCGTTCTCGCTGCCGACCACGTGCACGGTCGCGAACACGACGCCCTGCCGGCGGAACAGCACGTTCTCCTTGTAGGCGCTGTGCCGGCTGTCGGACGCCTGGGTCCGCACGCCGATCGGGTTGCGGCCGAGCGTGTGACCGGCCTTCGGGTAGAAGAACGTGCGGACCGCGTCGAGCCGCTCCGTGGGCACATAGCCCCCCGCGGCGGTGCGGTGGCAGTCGGTCCACTCGTTGTCGCCGGGGGTCAGCACGAACGGGTCGTCGAAGGTGCCGAACAGCTTGGCCAGGTCGGCGAAGCGCGCGTCGTCACAGGTGGACGCGCCGTCCTTGACGTCACCGGCGTGCAGGACGAAGCGGACGTCCGGATCGGCGTTCACCGCGCCGACCAGCGCGGGGAACGCCGCTCGCTGGTCGGCGCCGTACGGAGTGTCGCCGAGCAGGGCGAAGCTGAGAGACGGGCCGCGGGTCTCCTGGGCATCGGCCGACGCGGGAGTGACGGTGCCGGCGACCAGGGCTGCCATCAGCGCGGCGACGGCAGCGGAAGATTTACGCATGGGACGATTCTCCGCACAGCCCCACAACCCGGACATGACGCCAAGTCGACAAGTCACCGACGGCTCCCTGACATAGACGTGGCCGGCCTCATCCCGGCCATCCTGAGGTCAGGCCGATCGGGCGCCACGGGCCATGGTCGAAGGCGGCGCGGGCGGCGGCCACGGCGCGGTCCATGTCCTCCACGGTCGCGACCGGTACCTCGCCGACGACCTCCTCGCTCGACGGGGAGACGACCTTCAGCACCTCGCCGCCCGCCGGTTTGACCCACTCACCTCCGACGTAGAACTCACGCCGGTACATCAGCCGATCGTCCATGACGCTTGCCTTCCTGCTGGGGGGATGGTGGACCCGCATCGGCCCTGGCCGCCTTCGGTCACTCCTCGACGGTGATGGCCAGGGCGGGGCAGACGAGGGCGGCCTGCCGCACGTCCGCCAGCCGCTCGGGCGACGGGTCGTCGTTCAGCAGGATCACGACCCCGTCCTCGTCCCGCTGGTCGAACACGTCGTCGGCGGCCAGGACGCACTGCCCGGACGCGACGCACTTGTCCTGCTCGATGATGATCTTCACGATGTCCTCCTCGGTCACCAGGTGACGGGCAGCTCGTAGGCCCCGTAGACGAACCCGTCGTGCTTGAACGGGATCTGCTCCAGCTCGGCGGCGAGCGCCAGGGTGGGGATCCGCCGCAGGAGAGCGGGGTAGGCGACCTGCAGCTCCATCCGCGCCAGCGGCTGTCCCAGGCACTGGTGCACCCCGTACCCGAAGGTCACGTGCAGCCGGGGGTTGCGCTGGAGGTCCAGCCGGTCCGGGTCGGGGAAGACGGACGGGTCGCGGTTGGCGGTCTCGTTGACCGTGATGATGCCCTCGCCGGCCCGGATGACCTGGCCGGCGATCTCGATGTCCTCCAGAGCCACCCTGCGCAGCCCGCCGTGGGTGATCGTGAGGTAGCGCAGCAGCTCCTCGACCGCCGACGCGATCAGCTTCGGGTCGTCGCTCTCGCGGAGGAGGGCGAGCTGGCCGGGGTCCCGCAGCAGGGCCAGGGTGCCCAGTGTGATCATGTTCGCGGTGGTCTCGTGGCCGGCGAACAGCATCAGCACGCCCATGCGGGCCGCCTCCTGCCGGGACAGCTCGCCGGCCTTGACCCGCTCGACCAGCCCGGACAGCAGGTCGTCGCCGGGCTTGGCGAGCTTCTCGCCGATCAGCCCGTCCAGGTACTCGGCCAGCCGGTGCTGGGCCTGTCCGCGTTCCTCCGCGGTCGAGTTGCGGTTGATGATGGTCCTGCTGTTGGCCTGGAAGAACTCGTGGTCGTCGTACGGGACTCCGAGCAGGTTGGAGATCACCAGCGAGGGCAGCGGCAGCGCGAACGCCTCGACGAGGTCGGCGGGCTTCGGGCCGGCGAGCAGCCGGTCGATCAGCTCGTCCGCGATCTCCTGTGTGGCCGGGCGCATCGCCTCGACCCGCTTGACCGTGAACGCGGAGGTCGCCATCCGCCGGAGGCGGGCATGCTCGGGATCGTCCATCATGATGAAGCCGAGGCTCGCCGAGCCCGCCTTGGCCAGGCTGTCCATCGTCGCGGCCTCCGCCGGGGAGAGCCGGGGGATGCCGCGCGCGGGCTCGACGCTGACCTTCGGGTGACCGAGCACGGCGCGGTGCTCGGCGTGGCCGGTCACCAGCCACGCGGTGCTGCCGTCCCACAGCCGGACCCGGGCCAGCGGCCCTTCCTCCTGCCGCGCCCGCATCGCGGGCGCCGGGTCCAGCGGGCACTTCGCCGATCTGGCGATGTTGTACTCCGGGATTGTCGTCACTGTTTCCTCCTGGAATGCGCTTAAGCGAGCTCCACCGGCCGTCTCGCGGGCCTGGCCGATCCCCGCATCCGCGTCGGCCGGATGGTTTAAATCAACCGATTGATTTAAACTCTAGCGTGGGGCGGATGCCTGTCAAGCCGGAGCGGCCCTCGACGGGACGACCGTCGGTCCGTCGCTTGAATAGGCTGTCCTTCCGTCACACCTCGCCGGCACGGCCGAGGACCTGCGGCGGCCTGTGGGACTGGGCCGTCGCGGGCTGCGCGAGAGTCCCGGTGCGGTGAATGACGATGATCAGCAAGATGACACGGGACGAGCAGGTCAGCGCGACCCGGGAGGCGCTCCTGGCCGCGGCCGAGCGGCTGTTCGCCGAACGCGGCGTGCACGCCGTCGGCAACCGCCAGATCAGCGAGGCCGCCGGCCAGGGCAACAACGCTGCCGTCAGCTACCACTTCGGCGCCAAGGCCGACCTGATCCGCGCGATCGCCCGCAAGCACGCCGAGCAGATCGAGCGCATCCGCGCACGCATGATGGCCGACATCGACGGCTCCACCGACCTGCGCGACTGGGTCGCCTGCCTGGTCCGCCCGCTCACCGAACACCTGGAGACCCTGGGCAGCCCCACCTGGTACGCCCGCTTCGCCGCCCAGGTCATGGCCGACCCCGCGTTCAACGCCATCATGGTGGACGAAGCCCTGACCGCCGCCCCGGTGCTGCGGCTCTTCAGCGACGGCCTGGCCCGGTGCATGCCCGGCCGCCCTTCCGGCCTCCACCGCGAACGCACCACCATGGCCCGCCACCTCATCGTGCAGATGTGCGTCGAGCGGGAACGGGCCCTGGCCGAACACGCGCCCACCTTCCGGCCCACCTGGGACGACACGGCCGACGGCCTGATCGACGCGATCGTCGCCATGTGGCAGGCCCCCGTCCGGGGCACGCCGTAGCTCCTTCTCCACCACGCTGACCGGAGAGATCGTCCCTCGGCTGTGAAGAAATTTCGCCGCGGCTGTCACAGGCCCGGAGGCTGTCCGGTCTTAGCTGGCGACCGGGTGGCGACGAGGCGGCCCGGTGGAGCGAAAGGATCGCAATGAAGATCGTGGTAATCGGCGGGACGGGCCTGATCGGGTCGAAGCTGGTGGCGAAGCTGGGCGAGCACGGTCACGAGGCGGTGGCGGCGGCGCCGAACACGGGCGTCAACACCCTGACCGGCGAAGGGCTGGCCGAGGTGCTGGCGGGTGCGCAGGTGGTGGTCGACGTGTCGAACTCGCCGTCGTTCGAGCGGGCCGCGGTGCTGAACTTCTTCGAGACCTCCACGGGCAACCTGCTCGCGGCGGAGGCGGCGGCCGGCGTGGGTCACCACGTCGCGGTGTCGATCGTCGGTACGGAGCGGATGCCGGACAACGGCTACTTCGCGGCGAAGATCGCTCAGGAGCAGCTGATCGAGAAGTCGGGCATCCCGTTCTCGCTCGTGCACTCGACCCAGTTCTTCGAGTTCGCCCGTGGCATCGCCGACGAGGCCACGGCGGACGGCAAGGTGCACATCGCGCCCGTGCTGTTCCAGCCGATCGCGGGTGACGACGTGGCCCAGGCGGTCGGCCGGACCGCGGTCGGAGCGCCGTTGAACGGCAGGGTCGAGATCGCCGGGCCCAAGGAGTACCGGATGGACGAGTTCTTCCGCCAGGCGCTCACCGCCTGGGGCGACCCGCGCGAGGTGGTCACCGACCCGCACGGGCGCTACTTCGGCAGCGAGCTGAGCGAGCGGTCGCTGGTTCCGGAGGGCGGCGCCGTCCTCGGCACGATCAGCTACCGCGACTGGCTCGGCCGGAACGCGACCGGCAAATAGCCGGAGGAGGCACGTGGGCAACCCGTTGCCCGCAAAGGTCGCCCTGGTCGCCGGGGCGTCGTCGGGCATCGGCGAGGCCACCGCGCCGGCCCTCTCGGCGGAGGGGGCCCGGGTCGCGGTCAGGGCCCGGCGCTGACGGCCTGGCGGGTGCCTTTATCTCGGAGGTAATCGACGTCCCGTGCGTTTGCCGAGAGGGTTGCGGCATGAGTGCTGACACCCGTGACGTCGTTGAGGAGCTGCTGCGCAGGATGGCCAAGGGCGATCATCCCCGCACCGCGGAGTTGTTCGCCGAGCCGGTCGACTGGCAGCTCGACTGGCCCGCCGAGGGGCATCCCGCGGTGCCGTGGATCCGGGCTCGGTCCAGCCGGGCCGACGTGGCGGACCATTTCCGGTCGCTGGAGGCCCACCACGTGCCCGAGCTGAACGGCACGTCGGTGACGCGGATCCTGGTCGACGGGACGCACGCCGTCGTGCTCGGGGAGATCGCGCAGACGGTACGCGCCAGTGGCGTCGCGTACACCTCGCCGTTCGCGCTGCACCTCACGGTCGAGGACGGGCTCATCACCCGCTACCACATCTACGAGGACAGCCTCACGGTCGCGCGAGCCCTCGGCGACCGCCGGCCCTGAGCGCTCAGTCGTGCCGGGGGCGGGAGCTTTCGCGGGGGTGCAGCTCCGTCTGCAGCACCATCCGGGCCGCCGGCCGGGCCGGGTTGTCGATCCGGCTGGCCAGCAGTTGCGCCGCCGCCCGCCCCAGCTCGTACGTCGGCTGCCGGACCGTGCTCAGCCCGGGCCGGAACAGCCGGGCCCACGGGATGTCGTCGAACCCGATCACCCCCACCTGCCCGGGGATCGGCACCCCCCGCTCGGTCAGGCACTCCACCGCCCCCACCGTCATGAGGTTGTTGGCCGCGAACACGGCGTCCATCTCCACCCCCTCGTCCAGCAGCGCGGCCATGGCCGAGTAGCCGCCCTCCTCACGGAAGTCCGCGTGCCGCACCAGGGCACGATCCACCGGCACGCCGGCCGCGCGCAGCGCCCGATGGTAGCCGCGCAGCCGCCGCATGGCGGTGGACATCCGCCGCGGGCCCGTGATGCACGCGATCCGCCGGTAGCCGGACGACAGCAGGTGCGCGGTCGCCATCTCCGCGCCCTTCTCGTTGTCCACCATCACCGCGTCGACCTCGGTCTCGGCGAGCTCGCGGTCGATGGTGACGACGGCGGTGCCGGCGGCGACCAGGGCGGAGATGTCCGTCGAGTCGTCCGCCGGAGAGATGATCACGCCGGCCATGTTGTCGGCCAGCGCCACCGCGATGTACTCGGCCTCCCGGGCCCGGTTCTCGTCGGTGTTGCACAGGACCACCGAGTACCCGAACTGCCGGCCCCCGTCCTCCACTCCCCGTACCAGGGAGGTGAAGAACGGGTTGCCGACGTCGGAGACCAGCACCGCCCACAACGTCGTCTGCCTGCGCCTGAGATTGCGCGCCACCCCGTTGGGCCGGTAGCCGAGCTCCCGCACGGCCGCGAGCACCCGCCCCGCGAGTTCCGGGTTGACCGTGGAACGGCCGTTGAGCACGCGGGAGACCGTCGCGGCGGAGACCCCGGCGTGCCGCGCGACATCTTGGATCTTGATCAACCTCGTCCGATCTCGGAGACACGGGCAGGAGAAATCGATTACGCCAGGGCGGGCGGCGGTGGGAACGGCAACCGCTCCGCCACCGGCGCGAGCCCGAACGGCTTGTGCGGCAGCGTCTGGTACCAGTACGCGACCGAGGAGAAGTCGTCCGAGCGCTTGTTGGCGTGGCCGTGCTCGATCGTCACCCTGATGGACTCGGTGAACGTGATCGGGTCCTCGACGTGGAAGCGGTAGAGGGAGATCTCGCCGCTCCAGTTGTCCCCGCCGGGCATGGTGATGCCGTGGTACGGCGCGTGGTAGGTCTGCGTCGGGCACCAGGCGGTGTTGAAGTAGTCCTCGGTGCCGGTGCCGTGCAGCGAGGGCGGGAACGGCTCCCCGTCGATGAAGATCATGTCATCGCCCTCGCCGTACCAGTTCCAGTCGCTGGTCTCGCGCAGGTTGCGGATGTTGAGCACGCAGCCCACGTAGTGGCCGCGCCCCTCGGCGTCGAGGATGACGTAGTTGCCGTCGCCCGTGTCGTTGATGCCCTCGACCTGGTACTCGCGGTTGCTCTGCGTGCCCTGTGGGACCCCGTCGGTGGGCCGCTCGCGCCGCCACTGCGCGTGGAAGTAGCCGAGGTCCTCGGCCGCCGAGTCGAACAGCTCGTAGTCGACGTAGTAGTAGAAGAAGACCGGCTCGGCCGACAGCTCGCTGATCAGCTCCACCTTCGCGCGGCTCGCGAACGGCATGTGGAACCACGAGTTGAAGCTCTTGCCGTCCTGCGGGCTCATCTGCAGCGGCGCGGAGACGAAGTTCGCGGTCTTGGCGTGGCCCATACCGAAGAAGTCGCCGAGCGGCACCAGCACACTGGGGTGCTCCTGGTCGTCCCAGGTGATCTTCAGTACGAGCCTGCGCAGGTAGTCGACGTCCACCGCGTCCGGCACGTCCTTCAGGGGGAGCGCCACCGTGCACCAGATGTGGTTGATCGAGCCGGGGCCCTCGATGTCGGCCAGGGTCACGGTGGTGCCGGCCTCGACGGTCAGCCGGTCCTCGTTGCCGCCCGTGCGGTCGTAGCTGGAGACCCGCTTGCGCCTGGAGGCCCGCAGGCGGGGCAGGTCGCGCAGGCTGCTGCCGTGGTTTCCGTAGCTCATATGATCCTCATTCACTTCAATCCGGAGGTCTTGATCGCCTCGACCAGGCGGCGCTGGCCGAGCACGAACGCGATCAAGGTGGGCACGGCCGCGATCACCGTCGCGGCCAGGACGTAGTTCCAGGCCGAGCCGTACTGGCCCTGGAGGGTGGCGATGCCGACCTGCACCATGCGCAGCTCGGGGTCGCGGGTGGCGGTCAAGGGCCAGAGGAACGCGTTCCAGTTGGCCAGGAAGAACAGCACGGCGAGCGAGGCGAGCACGGGCCGGCTGAGCGGCACGACCACCTGCCACCAGCGCCGGAAATATCCGCATCCGTCGAGATCTGCCGCCTCTTCGAGCTCGCGCGGGATCGTCAGGTAGTACTGCCGGAGCAGGAAGATCCCGAACGCGTGGAAGATCGCCGGCAGGATCAGCCCCGCGTACGTGTCGAGCAGCCCGAGCTGCCTGGCCACCAGGAACAGCGGCACGAGGATCACCGGCAGCGACACCAGCAGCGTGGAGACGATCATCGAGAAGATCACCTGCCGCCCGGGGAAGCGCAGCCGGGCCAGCGCGTAGGCGGCCATCGAGTGCAGCACGAGCGCGACCACCGTGACGGCCACGGAGACGACGAGGCTGTTGAGCATGTACCTGCCGATGGGCACCTCGGTCAGCACGTAGAGCAGGTTGTCCAGGGTGAAGCGGCTGGGCAGCGCCACCTCGAACAGCTCGTCCGCCGGCTTCAGCACCGTCACCAGCAACCAGACCAGCGGCGCCACCGTGACGGCCGCCAGCACGTACCCGACGAGGGCGCGCAGCCTAACCGACATCGAACCTGCCTCCCTTCGTGAGCCCGAACATCAGCCCCGTGGCCACGACCAGGAACCCGACCACGACCGTGGTCAGCGCCGCCGCGTAGCCGTAGTTGTTGAAGGTGAAGGCCTGCTGGTAGATGTAGAAGACCACGCTGGACGTGCTGTTGGCCGGACCGCCCTTGGTCAGCACGTAGACGAGGTCGAAGGCCTGCAGGCCGGTCACCGCGCCGACGGTCGAGTTGACCAGCACGAAGAAGCTGGTCGGCCGGAGCAGCGGCCAGATGACGTGGCGGAAGCGCTGCCAGGAGGTGGCCCCGTCGACGCGCGCCGCCTCCTCGTACTCCTTGGGGATGTCCTTGAGCCCGCCCAGCAGGATCAGCATCTGATATCCCATGAGGAACCAGATGCTGATCACCACCAGCGACCCGAGCGCCAGCGCGGGGTTGCCCAGGAACGACACGTCGCCCAGCCCCACCGGCCGCAGCAGCGCGGGCACCGCGCCCTGCTTGTCGGCCAGCAGGAACTGCCACACCACGCCGACCACGACGAGGCTGATGACGTGCGGCAGGAAGAACATCGTGCGCACCAGGCCGACGCCGGGGAAGTGGTCGCGGACCAGCAGCGCGAGCCCGAGGCTGACGACGAACCCGAGGGGGACGAAGGTCACCATGTACGTCAGCGTGACCTTGACGCTCTGCCAGAGCTGCGCGTCCTCGGCCATCTGGCGGAAGTTGTCCAGGCCGACGTACGTGTAGCCGCCGAACCCGTCCACGCTGAACAGCGACACGCCGACGGCCAGCACCATGGGGAGGCCGACGAAGACGAGCAGGCCGAGCAGGTCGGGCGCGACGAACGCGTACGCGGCCAGGGCCTCCCTCCTGCGCCGGGTCCACCACACGCGGGGCACGGCCTCGCCGGCGACCGCCGTACCCGGATCGACCAATGTGGCCACGACTACCGCCTTTCGCTCATAGGTCCGCCCGCCGGGTGCCGCCGGCGCGGTTTCACTGGGGGCACACGGGCGCCTGCCCCCAACCGGACCGCTGCGACGCGACCCTCCGGCCGCGTCGCAGCGGCCCGGCTGGAACATGACCGCCCGCCCATCGTCCGGCCGGACGGTAGTGGTCGTGGGGTGGCGCCCGTGCGGGTGGCAGAGCATGACCGCACGTCCGTCGCCCGGCCGGACAGTTGTGGTCGTGGGGTGGCGCCCGTGCGGGTGGCAGAGCATGACCGCACGTCCGTCGCCCGGCCGGACAGTTGTGGTCGTGGGGTCGCGCCCGAGAGGGCGTCAGAGCATGACCGCACCCTTGTAGCCCTTCAGGAAGGTGTCGATCTTGGCGGCGGCGTCCGCCGCAGCCTTGGCCGGGTCCACCCCGCCGAGCTGGGTGGCCTGGATGGCGTCCGAGACGGCCTTGTACACCTCGGGCGTGTAGCGGGGCTCACCCCGGCCGCCCGGCACCACCTGCTCCAGGAACACCTTGAGCGCCGGCTTGTCGAACGCCCCCGCCGCCTTCGCCGCCTCCTGGACGGACTTGCGGGCCGGCAGGTTCGTCTTGACGACCGTGTTCCACTGCCGGCCGCGCTCGACGCCGGCCGCGTCGGTGGCGCCCAGCGCCCAGGCGATGAACTTGGCCGCCGCCTCCGGGTTCGCCCCCTTGGCGTTGGCGACGAACGCCCACCCGCCGATGTCGGTGGTGTAAGTCCCGCCTTCGGGAACGGGAAGCCGGAACACCCCGTATTTGAAGTCCTTCTTCTCCTGCTCCAGCTGCGACACCGACCAGATGCCGCTCTGCTGCATGGCGACGGACCCGCTTGCGAGGTTCGCCGGGGCGTTGCCCGCGCCGTCGCCCTGCGGCTTGCGCGGCGCGACCTTGTTGTTGACCGCGTCCTGCCAGAGCTTCAGCGCCTGGTGTACGCCGGGCACGTTGAACCCGGCCCCGCCGTTCTGCGGCACGGCCGAGCCGCCGGCCATCCACATGAACGGGTACCAGGTGAAGTTCTGGTAGTAGCCGGGGATGGTCTCGAAGAGGATGCCGAACTGGTCCTTGGTGGTCAGCTTGGCGGCCACGTCCAGCAGTTGGTCCCAGGTCTGGGGGAGGTCGCCCTCGGCCAGCTTCGCCTTCTCGAAGGCGTCGATGCTGTAGTACATGGCCAGCGGCTCTTGTTCCATCGGCAGGCCGTAGATCTTGCCGTCCACCTTGCGCGTGTCCAGCACGCCGCCGTCGAAGTCGGCGATCTGGTCGGGCTTGAGGTGCGGCATGAGATCGGCCAGTACGCCGCCGTTGTGGTAGCGGAGGAAGTCGCCGGGGCTGAGCAGGAAGATGTCCGGCCCCTGACCGGCGGAGAACGCGGTCTGCAGCGCCGTGCCGGCGAGGTACTCGGAGACGGGCAGGTAGTGGAGCTTGACCTTGACCTCGTTGTTGGCGTTCCACGCCGCCACCAGGTCGGTGAACCACTTGCTCTGCGCGTCGGCCTGCGGGTTGGGGCCGTAGAAGTTCCAGAACGTCAGCTCTTTGGCGTTGCCGGTCTTCCCGCCGCCCCCGCACGCGGACAGCAGCGGTGCCGCCATCGCCGACCCTAAGACGACGGCGCCGCCACGCAGCAGAGATCGGCGGGTCACCCTCTCGAAAGCCGACATGTCGCATCCTCCTGATCTTGCAGAAAGCTCGGGGGGTGAATGAGCAATCGATTTCCCAGAAAGGTAGGCGTCGGGGCGGCCATCGTCAAGAAGTTCCTGCTACAGCTTGCCGAATCCGGGAATCGATATCTCCCCGAGACCTGCGACCCCGCTCCGGGCGGCAACCATCGCCACGATGGGCGCGTCCCCCTGCCGGCTCAGCACCGCGACGGCCACCCTCCACGGCAATCCGCCGGCGACCTCCCGGGCCTCCCGCCCGTCGTGGTGATGCCGTCGTGACGGGGCTCAGGCGCTGAGGTGCGGGGCTCCGTTGGGAGCGGATGCCTGCGCGGAGAGGGGCTGTCGGGCGGTGCGGCACGGGCATGCCCTGGAGGGTGCCCGGTGTGCTGGTGGTCGGGCTCGGTGGTGGTCGGGCTTGGGTGGACGGGGCGCTGGGGCTAGGTGCGGCGGCTGCAGGTTATGTGCGACGGAGTGCCGGTGTGGGGCCTCGGCATCGGGGTTCGAGAAATCGGTTCACCGTTGTGATTCTGTGATGTGAAGCGGGATTGACGGGTTAAAGGGTCGGATCTAGGTTGAGGGAAATCGATTTCTGAGCAATCGATTTCTCGTATGCATGGAGGACAACCCGTGGCACGTATCGGAGTGCTGAGCATCTCGGACGGGCGGGACTTCGTCGCCCGCGATCTCGTTGAGCACATCACCCACGCCACCACCGCCCTCGCGGAGGCGTTGCGCAAGGAGGGCCACGAGGTCATCGTGGCGCCGGAGATCGTGTGGACCAACGAGCTGGCCACGTCGCAGGCGCGGTGGCTGGCCGACCGCCGGCCCGACCTGACCATCTTCAACTACGCGGTCTGGGCCTTCCCGCATTTCACCATGCTGGCCGCCGAGTCCACCCCAGGACCGCTGCTGCTCATGGCGAACATCGACCCCGCGCAACCCGGCATGGTCGGCATGCTCGCCGGCGGCGGTGGCCTGGACCAGATCGGCCGGGTGCACGCCCGCGCCTGGGGAGACATCGACGACCCCGCCGTCAGGGAGCGCGTGCTGACCGAGGTGCGGGCCGCCCAGGCGGTCCGGGGCCTGCGCGGCTCGACGTTCGGCCGGATCGGCGGCCGGCCGATGGGCATGTACACCGCCGTCGCCAACACCGACCAGTGGATGCGTACGTTCGGCGTCGACGTCGAGGAGATCGACCAGTGGGAGATCGTCCGGCGGAGTGAGAACGCCTCCCAGGCGCGGGTCACCCAGGCCCGCCAGTGGCTCGAGGCCAAGGGGAACGTGCACTACGACGGCAAGCAGCTCACGCCGGACCTCCTCGAACGCCAGATCCGCACGTACTACGCGATGCGCGAGCTCATCGACGAGTGGAACCTGGACTTCTCCGGTATCAAGGGCCAGCCCGAGCTGACCACCCACTTCTGCACGATGGACCTCGCCGAGGCCTTCCTCAACGACCCGTACGACTGGGAGGGCCCGAAGGACACCCACGTCTGCGCCACCGAGGCCGACATGGACGGCGCGCTGACGATGCAGATCCTGAAGCTGCTGAGCGGCGACCCCGTGCTCTTCGCCGACGTCCGCCACTACCACGCGGACAAGGACGTCTGGGACCTGTGCAACTCCGGCCAGCACGCCACCTGGTACGCGGCCAGGTCCGACGACCCCGAGGAGAACCTCGCCAGGACGCACTTCTACCCCGAGGTGTTCTTCTTCCCGGCGGGCGGCGCGAGCGTGCACCACCTAGCCGCGCCCGGCGCCGCCACGTTCGCGCGCCTCACCCGCAGGGACGGCCGGTACCGCATGCACGTGATGCGCGGCGACTTCGAGCTGTACGACGACGCCACCAACGAGGCGATGGCCCGGCAGTCCACGTTCGAGTGGCCGCACGCGTTCACCAGGCTGCACGTGCCGGCCACCGAGTTCCTCGGGCGGTTCGGCTCCAACCACATCCACGCGGTCCCCGGCGACTACATCGCCGAGCTGGAAGCGGTCTGCAAGCAGCTGGACGTCGAGTTCGAGGGGTTCGGCGATGCGGCTTAGTCCTCTCCTCCTCGCGGCCGCGCTCGTCCTGGGCGGGTTGAGCGCACCGGCGCAGGCGCAGGCGAGCGCCAAGGGACCCGTCGGGTGGGACGTCTACCGCAGGCTCGACCGGCTGCCCGAGCTGCCCGTCGGCGTGCAGACCAAGCAGTTCTCCAGCTTCGACCGCACCGGCGACAACAACGACGGGTTCGAGGGCACGTACTCGTGCCTGAGCAGCACCGATGACGGGGGCTGCGTGATCGCCGAGCACACCGGCGCCGGCGAGGTGCAGGCCATCTGGTTCACCAGGGACGGCGGCGACGTCAGCAGGACCGGCAGGATCACGGTCGAGCTCGACGGCAGGAAGGTGGTGGACGCGAGCCTCCAGGACCTGGTGAACGGCAAGCTCGGCGCCCCCTTCGCCTACCCCCTCGTGGGCAACGCCGACCAGAGCTCCGGCGGCGTCTACGTCGAGGTGCCGATGCCGTTCACCCGCTCGATGCGCATCACCACCGAGCACAACCCGCTCTTCCACCACGTCAGCTACCGCACGTTCGCCGACGCCGAGGGCGTGAGCACGTTCGACCCGGCCGACAAGGCGCAGGACGTCATCGACCGGCTCAAGGCGGGCGGCGACCCCAAGCCCGCCGTCCCGGGCGCGCGCTCCCAGGACGCCGCGATCCGCCTGGCCCCCGGCCAGTCGGTACGGGTCGCGCGCACCCAGGGCGCCGGCCTGCTGTCGGCCATCAAGCTGAAGCTGCCCCAGGCCGAGCAGGTGCTGCCCAAGACCGAGGCCGACGAGGGCCGGGCGTTCGGCCGGAACGGCTCCAGCGAGTTCACGGTGAAGATCGACCCCGCCAACGACGGCGTGCGGCTGACCAGGCGCATCGACCCCGCCATCGGCAGGCAGGTCGCCAAGGTCCTGGTGGACGGCCAGGAGGTGGCCCAGTGGCCGCCGAGCAGGCTGGGCGCAGCCGGGATGTGGGCCGAGGAGGTCGTGAACCTGCCGGCCACTGCCACCAAGGGCAAGTCGCAGATCACGGTCAAGAACGTGTTCGCCTCGTCGGACCTCGACTACAACGAGTTCACGTACTGGGTGGACGGCGCCGGCAAGCGTACCGACACCGTGGACGTGGGCGACGCGGCCGACGAGGCCGCGCACCGCTACACGATCGTCGCGCAGACCTGGCAGGGCGAGCGGACCTTCGCCTTCCCGATGGACCAGCCCAAGCTGGCGAAGATCAGGACGGCGCAGGAGATCCTGCAGGGGCTGCGGCTGCGGATCACGTTCGACGGCCGGCGCACCGTCGACTCGCCGGCCGGCGAGTTCTTCGGCAGCGGGCACGCGATGCTGCCCGTCAAGTCGCTCATGTACGCCGTTGACGCCGCGACCAGCACGCTCAGCGCGTGGTGGCCGATGCCGTACCGGACGGGCGCGACGGTCGAGCTCTTCAACGACTCCGGCCGCACGATCGAGGGCCAGGCGACGGTCACGTCAGCAAACCGCCCTGTATCAGGAAATGTCGGTTATTTCAGGACGCAGTCCCGCGCTGGCGGCACCACCCCCGGCACGAGCTGGCCCTTCCTGCGGGTCTCCGGCGCGCAGGGCAAGTTCGTCGGGATCAGCCACACGATGCGCGGCCCGACCAACCGCAACTACCTGGAGGGAGACGAGCGCGTCTATGTGGACGGCTCGCGCACCCCGCAGATCCACGGCACCGGCACCGAGGACTTCTACCAGGCGGGCTGGTACTTCAACCGCGAGACCTTCAGCACCCCGTTCCACGGCAACACCGCCCACCTGGCCCCGGCGACCGGCTGCCCGGCGGAGAACGACTGCACCGGCGCGTACCGGCTGATGATCGGCGACGCCGTGCCGTTCGCGGGCTCGCTGACGTTCGACATCGAGCACGGCTGGACGAACGACGTCGAAGGCGTCTGCTCCTCCACCGCCTACTGGTACGGCTCCGACCGAAGCGCCACGGCGCAGACGGACTCGCTGACGGTCGGCGACCCGGCGAGCGAGCGGCAGCACGGCTACACCGGCCAGGGCGAGGTCACCACGCTGGAGTCCGCGTTCGAAGGCGACTTCAGGAACCCCGTCACGCTCAAGGCCACCCAGCGGGTCACGCAGGCCCCGGTCACGTTCAGGCTCACGATCGACCGGAACAACCAGGGCGTCGAGCTGCGCCGTACGAGTGACCAGAGCGTCGCCGGGCAGCACGCCGAGGTCACCGTCAACGGGCGGCGGCTGGCCGACTGGGTGCAGCCGCTGGGCAACCGGACCCGCAGGTGGCTGGAGGACGACTACCAGATCCCGGCGGGCGTCACGCGCGGGCAGCGGGAGATCACCGTCCAGCTGACCCCGAAGACCCCCTGGTCGGCGGCCTCCTACACGGCGTGGAGCCTCCGGTGACCACCGTCCTGGCGATGCGGGCCATCGGCAAGTCCTTCCCCGGCGTGCGGGCCCTCGACGGGGTGTCGCTCACCGTGGCGGAGGGCGAGGTGGTGGCCCTGCTCGGGGAGAACGGCGCCGGCAAGTCCACGCTGATGAACATCCTGGCCGGGGTGTTCAAGGACTACGAGGGCGAGATCGAGATCGGCGGCGAGGTGGCGCACATCCACTCGCCCAAGGACGCGCGGCGGCACGGGATCGCCATGATCCACCAGGAGCTCAACCTGGTGCCCGAGCTGTCCGTCGCGGACAACATCTTCCTCGGCCGGGAACGCGCGCTCCTCGACCGCAAGGTCACCGAGGCGCGCACCGCCGAGCTGCTGCGCGGCCTCGGGCTCGACCTGTCGCCGCGCACCCTCGTCAAACAGTGCAAGATCGCCGAACGCCAGCTCATCGAGGTGGCCAAGGCCCTGTCGCAGAACGTCCGCGTCCTGGTCATGGACGAGCCCACCTCGGCCCTGGCCGACGCGGAGGTGCAGCGGCTGTACGAGGTCATCCGCGACCTGACCGGGCGCGGCGTGGCCGTCATCTACATCTCGCACCGGCTGGAGGAGCTGGAGGAGATCGCCGACCGGGTCGTCGTGCTGCGCGACGGCCAGTACATCGGCGAGCGCACCGGCATCAACCGGGACGAGCTCATCCAGATGATGGTCGGCCGCCCCCTGGGCGAGATGTTCCCGCGCGCCGACGGCGCCACCGAAGGTGAGGAGTTGCTGCGGGTCAAGGGGCTCCACGTGCCGGGGGACCGGGACACCGGGCGCACGGCGCTGCGGGATGTCTCGCTGACCGTGCGCACCGGGGAGATCGTCGGCGTGGCCGGGCTCATGGGCGCCGGGCGCAGCGAACTGCTCGAATCGATCTTCGGCGTGCACCGGCCGTCGGAGGGATCGATCAGCCTGCACGGCGCGCCGTACCGTCCCAGGAGCCCCAAGCAGGCGATCGAGCGGGGTGTCGCGCTGGTCGCCGAGGACCGCAAGGCGCAGAGCCTCGTGCTGGGGAACAGCGTGGCCTTCAACGCGAGCCTGTCATCGCTCAGGCGATACCTGCGGTTCTGGACCGTGGACCGGCGGCGCGAGGGCGCGGCCGTCGAGCAGCAGGTGCGCGCGCTGCGGGTCAAGACGCCCGGACTGCGCTTCACCGTCGGCAACCTCTCGGGCGGCAACCAGCAGAAGGTCGTGCTGGCCAAGTGGCTGCTCACGGCGCCCTCGCTGATCCTCATGGACGAGCCCACGCGCGGCATCGACGTGGGCGCCAAGGCGGAGATCCACGCGCTCATGTCGTCGCTGGCCGCCGAGGGCAAGGGCGTGCTCGTGGCCTCCTCCGAGCTGCCCGAGCTGCTCGCCATGTGCGACCGGATCCTCGTGCTCTGCGAGGGCCGCATCACCGCCGAGTTCCCGAGAGGCCAGGCGACGCAGGAGGCGATCCTCGAGGCCGCCATGGCAAGACAGCAGGTGACCATATGACAACCATGAAGACCGCGCCACCCGATCCAGCGCCGCCCGTGAAGGCGCCGGGGGAGAGCCGGATGCGGCGGACGCTCTCCGCTCTCGGGGCCGCGCAGGCGTACATCGGCCTGGTGCTGATCCTCGCTGTCGGGATCGCCACCAAGGGCGAGATGTTCCTGAACGAGACCAACCTCACCAACGCCATCGGCGCCTTCGCCTCCCGCGGCATCCTGGCGGTCGGCGTCACGCTGGTGATCCTGACCGGCGGCATCGACCTGTCCGTGGGCTCCCTGCTGGGCATCGCGTCGATGACGGCCGCGATGATGCTCGCCAAGTTCTCGCTGGAGCCGTGGCAGATCGTGCCGATCTGCATGGCGGTGGGAGCCCTCTTCGGGTTCCTGAACGGCGCCGGCACGGCCTGGCTGCGCATCCAGTCGTTCGTCATGACCCTGGCCATGCTCTCGGTCGTACGCGGGCTCGACCGGCAGGTCAGCGACAACGTCAGCGTCGGCACCCAGATCGCCGGGGCCGACGGGAAGCTGACGCCGCAGGCGGAGGCGTTCCAGCTGTTCGGCACCCCCGGGCACAACCTCTTTGATCGCATCTACTATCCGGTGCTGGCCTTCATCGTGGTCTGCGTCGTCTTCCACCTGATCCTGACGAAGACCCGGTTCGGCCGGCACGTGTACGCCGTCGGCGGCAACCCCACCGCGGCCCGGCTGTCCGGCGTCAACGTCACGGCGGTCACGATCGCCGTCTTCACCCTGTCCGGCATGCTCGCCGGCTTCGCCGGGCCGATCGACGCCGCCTACAGCGCCTCGGCCGACCCCCAGGCCGGGCAGTCGTTCGAGCTGGACGCCATCGCCGCCGCCGTCATCGGCGGGGCGTCGCTGGCGGGCGGCAAGGGCACCATCGCCGGCACGTTCGTGGGGGCGCTCATCCTGACGCTCCTGGACAACGTGCTCGGCCTCAACGCGGTCAGCGACAACTGGCAACTCGTCATCAAGGGACTGATCGTCGTCGTGGCGGTCGTCCTGCAGCGTCCCGATCTCTTCAAGATCTTCCGAGGAGGGTCTCGATCATGAAGAAGACCATCACCATCGCGCTGTGCGCGCTCCTGGCCGCCGCGTGCGCGTCCAAGGCGCCCGCGCCGTCGGCATCGTCCGGCGAGAAGAAGAAGTTCGTCGTCGGCTATTCGCAGTCGAACAACGCCGAGCCGTACCGGGCCCAGCTCAACCTGCAGTTGCAGCACTTTTTGAAGAAATATCCGGACATCGAGTTGCTGCCGATCGCCGACGCCAAGCAGTCGAGCGCCACGCAGGTCTCCCAGGTCCAGAACTTCATCACCCAGAAGGTCGACGCGCTCATCGTCTCGCCCACCGAGCCCGCGCCGCTGACGGCGGCCGTGCAGCAGGCCTGCGACGCCAAGATCCCCGTGATCGTCCTCGACCGCACCGTGAACACCGACTGCTACACCGCCTTCATCGGCGGCGACAACGTGCTCATCGGCAGGAAGGCGGGGGAGGAGGCGGTCCGGCTGCTGCCGGACGGCGGCAACATCGTCGAGCTGCGCGGCATCATGTCCAACCAGCCGCAGATCGACCGCGACAAGGGCTTCCGCGAGGCCGTCGCGGCCAACCCCAAGATCAAGATCATCGCCGACCGCGAGGGCAAGTGGGTGAAGGAGCAGGCCACCCCGATCATGCAGCAGTGGCTCGCCCAGCACGACCAGATCGACCTCGTGTACGGGCACAACGACCCGATGGCGCTGGGCGCGTACCTGGCGGCCCAGGCGGCGGGCAAGGCCGACAAGATCAAGTTCATCGGCATCGACGGCCTGGCCATCCCCGACGGCGGCATCCGCGCGGTCCAGCTCGGCCAGCTCTCGGCCACGTTCATCTACCCGACGGGAGCGCAGGAGGCGGCCGACACCGTCAACAAGATCCTGCACGGCCGGCAGGTCGAGAAGAAGCAGGTGCTCGGCACGACGCAGGTCACCAAGGACAACGCGGCCGAGCTCTACAAGCAGTTCGACCTGTCGGGGCAGAACTGATGTTCCTCGGGGTCGACATCGGCACCTCCAGCTCCAAGGGGGTGCTCGTGGCGTCCGACGGCACGGTCGTGGCGACGGCGGTCCGCGAACACCGCACCGCCTCGCCGCGGCCGGGCTGGTTCGAGCACTCGGCGCAGGACGTCTGGTGGGCGGACTTCACCTCGATCGTGGCGGAGCTGGCCCGCCCGGACGTCGCCGCCGTCGGGCTGAGCGGGATCGGGCCGTGCGTGCTGCCCTGCGCGCAGGACGGCACGCCGCTGCGGCCCGCGATCCTGTACGGGGTGGACACCCGGGCCACCGCCGAGATCGCGGCGCAGACCTCCCGGTACGGCGCCTCCGCGATCCTGGAGCGGTGCGGGTCACCGCTGACCTCCCAGGCGGTGGGGCCGAAGCTGGAATGGCTGCGCACCCACGAGCCCGAGGTGTGGGCGCGGACGCGGCGGATCTTCATGGCGCACTCGTGGCTGGCGTACCGGCTGACCGGCGCGTACGTGCTCGACCATCACGCGGCCAGCCAGTGCACGCCCCTGTACGACACCCGTACCCACGAGTGGATCGACGACTGGGACCTCTTCCCCGAGCTGGAGCTGCCCGCGCTGGCGTGGAGCGGCGACGTCGTCGGCACCGTGACGGAGGCGGCCGCCGCCAGCACCGGGCTCCCGAAGGGGATCCCGGTGGTGGCCGGGACCATCGACGCGTGGGCCGAGGCGCTGAGCGTGGGGGCGACCTCGCCGGGCGACGTCATGCTCATGTACGGGACGACGATGTTCCTGGTCGAGGTGCTGGCCTCGCGGGCCGTCTCGCCGCGGTTGTGGGGGACCGTGGGGGTGGCGCCGGGGACGTACAACCTGGCGGCGGGGATGGCCACGTCGGGCGCGGTCACCGGGTGGCTGCGCGACCTGACCGGGGCCTCGTTCGAGTCGCTCACGGCCGAGGCCGCGGTGGTGGGGCGCGGGGCTGAGGGGCTGCTCATGCTCCCGTACTTCGCGGGAGAACGCACGCCTCTCTTCGACCCGGACGCGCGCGGCACCCTCATCGGCCTGACGCTGCGGCACGGACGCGGTCACCTGTACCGGGCCGCGCTGGAGGCGACCGCCTTCGGCGTGCGGCACAACCTGGAGGCCATGCGTTCAGCGGGCGGGTCGGCCAAGCGGCTGGTCGCGGTGGGCGGCGGCACCAAGGGCGGGCTGTGGACGCGGATCGTGTCCGACGTGCTCCAGCAGGAGCAGGTCCTGTCCACCCACACGGTGGGCGCCGCCTTCGGCGACGCCATGCTGGCGGCCCAGGCCTGCGGCGTCTCGTGCGCGGGCTGGAACCCGGTGGCGTCCGTCGTGGAGCCCGACCCGGCCGCCGCCGAGGACTACGCACGGTTGTACGGGCTCTACCGGGACCTGTACGACTCCACCGCCCACATCGCCCACGAGCTCGCGACCCGTTAACGGGGGGTGCTGCTCTGGCGGGCGTGGAGCTCGGCGGGCAGGACGATCGTGGCGGGCTTGGCGGCCGGGGTGGCGATGCGGTCGACCAGCAGGCGGGCGGCCATGCGGCCCAGCTCGTACGTCGGCTGCGTCACCGTCGACGGCGACGGGCGCACCAGGTCCGCCCACGGGATCTCGTCGAAGCCGACCAGGCCGACCTGCCCGGGCACGTCCACCCCGCGCTCGGTCAGGCAGCGCAGCGCGCCCACCGTCATGAGGTTGTTGGCCACGAAGACCGCGTCGGGAGGCTCGGGAGAGGACAGCAGTGCGGCCATCGCGTCGTAACCCCCCTGCTCGCGGAAGTCCGCGCGGACGATCACGGGGTCGCCGCGCAGCGCCGTCGTGTAGCCGCGCAGGCGCAGGTCGGCGGTGCTCACACCCTCGGGCCCCGCGATGCACGCGATCCGCCGGTATCCGGCCGCGAGCAGGTGCTCGGTGGCCGTGCGCGCGCCTCCCTCGTTGTCGACCACCACCGTGTCCACGGCGCCCCGGGGCAGCTCCCGGTCGACGGCGACGACGGGCACGGGCGAGTCGACGAGCGTCTTGGCCGCCTTGACGCTGCCCGAGGAGGAGATGATGACGCCGGCCATCTGCTCGCTCAGCGCCGCCGCGACGTAGGTCTCCTCCTTGGCCGGGTCCTCGTCGCTGTTGCACAGCACGACCGAGTAGCCCTCCTGCTGCGCGACGTCCTCGACGCCGCGCACCATGGAGGTGAAGAACGGGTTGCCGATGTCGGAGATGATCACGGCCCAGAGCGACGTACGGCTGCGCCGCAGGTTGCGCGCGACCGCGTTGGGGCGGTAGCCGAGCTCGCGGACCGCCGTGAGCACCCGGGCGACCATGGCGGGGTCGACGGTCTGGGCGCCGTTGAGCACGCGGGAAACGGTGGCGGCGGACACGCCTGCCTCCCGCGCGACATCGTAGATAGTGGGCATCGCACCAAGTTTCTACCATCGCGGAGCCCCGCGCCCCTCATCGCCGCAGGTTGGGGTCGAGGTCCTGGTCCAGGAATCGCTTTCCGGTCATGATCATACTTCCACATTTCTTGAAATATTGAAATGTGCCGGTTTACCTGGGCAAATGCTCAACTGAAATCCTGACAAATCAGGGCTTGACGGCTGTCAGGCCGCGATTGTACGTTCATCCAGAAATCGATTGCTCAGATCTCTTCTCCCTTCACCCCCACTCCACGGCCTCCTGACTGCCATGCGCTCAGGAGTCCCGCACCGCCAGGAGAAGTCATGTTCTCGATCGTTCGACGATGTTTGGGCGCGGGCCTGGCCACGCTGCTCACGATGACCATCACCGCCGTCCCGGCGGCGACGGCCGCCGCCTCGCCGCCGCCCAGCCCGTTCTTCTCGACCGTGCAGATCGACTCCGGCGCGACGGTCGGCGCGCCCGCCGCGGGCGACAACCGCAACCACGGCGACCTGTGGCCGAACTGCTGGTCCGACGACGACAACGTCTACACCGCCTACGGTGACGGCATCGGGTTCGCGGGCGCGTACAGCGACATCGGCGTGGCCCGCATCTCGGGCATGCCCGGCAACCTGACCGGCGCGCAGCTGCCGATCAGCGACAACGTCGGCCAGGTGTGGACGGCGAACCACACGCGCAAGCCCACCGGCATGGCCTGCGTGGGCGGCACGCTCTACCTGGCCGTGCAGGACCTGGCGTTCGACTTCGACGACGCCCCGGCGGCGACGATCGCGAAGTCGACCGACCACGGCAGGACGTGGACGTGGGACAGGTCGGGGCCGATGTTCGGCAACGGGGTGTTCACCACGATCATGTTCCTGGACTACGGCAAGGCGTACGGCAACGCCCCCGACGGCTACGTCTACGCCTACGGCCTCGACCACAACTGGCGCGACTCCTTCGCGAACCGGGTGCCCGACCCGGTGGACCTGTGGCTGGCCCGGGTGCCCAAGGGCCAGGTGCAGAACCGGTCGGCCTGGGAGTTCGTCAGCGGCTTCGCCGCCTCCGGCGCGCCCACTTGGTCCGCGGACATCGGCCGGCGGGTCGCGGTCATGCACGACGACCGGCGCATCTACCAGGACGTCTACACCGCCAACCGGGCCAAGAACCTGACCGTGCTCAGCCAGGGCGGCGTGGTGTACAACAAGCCGCTCAACCGCTACCTCTACACGTCCTGGACGGAGTACACCTTCGAGTTCTACGAGTCGCCGACGCCGTGGGGCCCGTGGAAGCACTTCTCCGGCAAGGACTTCGGCGGCTACCCGTGGACGACGACCAAGCACGGCGGTTACGCCACCACGATCCCGTCCAAGTACATCAGCGCCGACGGCAAGTCGATGTGGCTGCAGTCGAACGTCTGCCCGTGCGGCGGCGGCTTCCCCGACGGGCAGCACTGGGCGTACACGTTCTCGCTGCGCAAGATGCGCCTGGAGCCGCACGTGGACACCACCCCGGCGAACCTGCCCGACGGCGCCAGGAACCTGGCCCGCGAGCCGGGCACCGTCGGCGTCGAGCGGGTGGCGCATTTCGGCAACGTCGACTTCTACAACGACGGCAACAAGGCGCAGACCGAGGACGACTGGAACGACGAGCGCAAGGGCGCGAGCTGGTGGGGCTACACCTGGCCGCGCGAATACCTGATGAACAAGGTCGCCTTCACCAGCGGGCAGATCTTCGGTGACGGCGGCTGGTTCGCGAGCGATCTGCGGGTGCAGGTCCGCAGGAACCACGAATGGGTGAACGTCACCGGGCTGCGCATCACGCCTGACTACCCGTACGACAACACGGCGGGCCCGAACCGCACGTACGAGCTGGGCTTCAACCCGGTGGACGGCGACGGCGTGCGCGTCATCGGCGCCCCGGGCGGCACCCGCACCTTCACCTCCGTCGCCGAACTGGAGGTGTACTACACGGGCACCGGCGGGACCATGTTCGGCGGCTCGCCGGCGGATTTCACCGGTGACGGCAAGGACGACATCGTGGCCTTCACCCACGGGGCGAACGCGGACGTGTGGGCCGCCGCCTCGACCGGCACGGGCTTCGGGGCGTCCGCGAAGTGGCACGACTTCTTCGCCCCGAGCGGGGAGATCCCCTACACCGGCGATTTCACCGGCGACGGGAAAGCCGACATCATCACCTTCACCCAAGGGACCACCGGCGACGTGTACGTGGCGCCGTCCACCGGCAACGGCTTCGGACCGGGCGTGAAATGGCACGACTTCTTCGCCCCAAGTGGTGAGGTCCCGGCGGTGGGCGACTTCGACGGCGACGGCAAGGACGACATCGCCACCTTCACCCGTGGCACGGCCAACGACGTGTACGTGGCGCTGTCGACCGGGACCGGTTTCGGCACGGGCGTGAAATGGCACGACTTCTTCGCGCTCAACGGCGAATTCCCGGCCGTCGGCGATGTCAACGGAGACGGCAAGGACGACCTGATCGTCTTCACCCAGGGTTTGACGAATGACGTGTACGTGGCGACGTCCACCGGGACGGGTTTCAACGCCGCGGTGAAGGCGCACGACAATTTCGCGCTGGCGGGTGAGCAGCCCCGGATCGCGGACGTCAATGGTGACGGCAAGGACGACATCGTCACGTTCACCAACAACGGCCTCGGTGATGTGTGGGTCGCCGTTTCCGACGGCGGGGGCTTCGGTCCGGGCGTGAAGTGGAACGACTGGTTCGCTCCGAACGGCGAATTCCCCTACACCGGTGATTTCGACGGTGACGGCAAGGACGACATCGTCACCTTCACCAAGGGCGCCACGAACGACGTGTTCGTCGGCCTGTCGAACGGCACTTCCGCCTTCGGCGCCGGCATCAAATGGCACGACTTCTTCGGCCTCGACGGCGAAACCACCCTCTGATCCAGGAGACATCATGCGCAAGTCCCGAATCGGCCGCGTGTTATCCGTCACCGCGGGCGCGCTGGCGATCGCCGCCGCCTCGGCCATGCCCGCCCAGGCGGCCCCCGACCCCGGCAAGCACCGCTCCAACGCCGAACTCCTCCTCGCCTGCCCGTCCGTCCCCGCCGGCCACGACCAGTGGGTGACGACCGCCGTCTACCGGGTCGGCCGCAGCCTCAACGCCAACGACAAGGTGATGCTCGCGGCGTTCGAGACCGGCTGGGTCGAGTCCCACATGAACAACCTCAACTGCGGCGACAAGGACTCCCTCGGCGTCTTCCAGCAGCGCCCGAGCCAGGGCTGGGGCGCCCCTGAGCAGATCCTCGACGTCAGCTTCGCCGCCAACTCCTTCTTCACCCGGGCCATCAGGAACGACGCGGCCAACCCCGGCTACACCCCGGGGCAGCTCGCCCAGAGCGTCCAGCGCTCCGCCTTCCCCGACCGCTACGACCAGTCCGAGGCCAAGGCCCGCTCGCTCCTGAACGAAGCCGCCTGGATGCACGGCATGCAGGCGGGCTCACCGGCCGACTTCGACGGCGACGGGAAGGACGACATCATCACCTTCGCCAAGAACGCCTCGGCCGACGTGTACGTCTCCACCTCGAGCGGCACCGCTTTCAACGGCACGTCGGTGAAGTGGCACGACTTCTTCGGGCTGGGCGGCGAGACCACCTATACCGGCGACTTCACCGGTGACGGCAAGGACGACGTCGTCACGTTCACGCACGGCTCCAGCGGCGACGTGTACGTGGCGCCGTCCACCGGCACGGGCTTCGGTCCCGCCGCGAAATGGCATGACTTCTTCGCGCCCGGCGGCGAGATCGCGGCGGTCGGCGACTTCGACGGCGACGGCAAGGACGACATCGCGACCTTCGCCCGCGGGACGACCCAGGACGTCTTCGTGGCCCTGTCCAACGGAAACGGGTTCGGCGCCGGCCAGAAATGGCATGACTTCTTCGGCCTGAACGGCGAGTTCCCGGCCGTCGGTGATGTCAACGGCGATGGCAAGGACGACATCATCGTCTTCACTCAGGGTTCGACGAATGACGTGTATGTGGCGACGTCCACCGGGACGGGGTTCAACGCCGCGGTGAAGATGCACGACAATTTCGCACTCGCCGGTGAGCAGCCCCGGATCGCGGACGTCAATGGCGATGGCAAGGATGACATCGTCACGTTCACCAACAACGGCCTCGGTGATGTGTGGGTCGCGATTTCGGACGGCCGGGGCTTCGGTCCGGGCGTGAAGTGGAACGACTGGTTCGCTCCGAACGGCGAGTTCCCCTACACCGGTGATTTCGACGGTGACGGCAAGGACGACATCGTCACCTTCACCAAGGGCGCCACGAACGACGTCTTCGTGGGGTTGTCGAACGGCACCTCGGCTTTCGGGGCCGGGGTCAAGTGGCACGACTTCTTCGGCCTCAACGGCGAAACCACCCTCTAGAAGGAGCCGGAACAATGCAGTGGAAGCATGTGCGTAAGGCCGCCTTATGCGCGGCCGTCGGCGGGCTGCTGCTCACCGCCAGGCCCGCCGTCGCCGCCCAGCCGGATGGGCTGGACAAGGCCTTCGCCGACGCGACAGCGGAATATCAGGTCCCCAAGGACCTGCTCGTGGCGGTCGGTTACGGTGAGACGCATCTCGACGGCCACAACGGCGCACCCAGCAGCGACAACGGCTACGGCGTCATGCACCTGGTGAGCAATCCGCAGCACAGGACCCTCGAACAGGCCGCCAAGCTCACCGGCGAGTCCGAGGCCGACCTGAAGAGCGACGCCGCGGCCAACATCCGCGGCGGCGCGGCGGTCCTGCGTGCCCTCGCCGACCAGGCGGGGCTCGACGCGTCCAAGCGCAAGGACGTCAACGCCTGGTACCCCGTCGTGGCACGCTACGGCGGCGCCGCCGACGACCAGGTGGCCCGCCTGTACGCCGACACCGTCTACGGCCTGCTCGCCCAGGGCATCAAGGCCGAGGTCGTCGTCCAGCCGCGCAAGGTGCGGCCGGAGCGCGGCACGTATGAGAAGGTCAAGCCCCTGGCGGCCACCACCGGTGAGCCCCAGGCCGGCATCCTGAGCACCGACTACCCGCCGGCGCACTGGGTCCCCGCCAACGGCAACAACTACTCGCCCGGCCGCTCCAGCCCCATCCGCAAGATCGTCATCCACGTCACCCAGGGCTCGTACGCCGGCACGATCAGCTGGTTCCAGAACCCGTCCGCGCAGGTCAGCGCCCACTACGTGATCCGCTCGTCCGACGGCGACGTCACGCAGATGGTCCGCGACACCGACACCGCCTACCACGCACGGTCCTCGAACGCCGAGGCCCTGGGCATCGAGCACGAGGGCTTCGTGGACAACCCGTCGTGGTTCACCGACGCGATGTACCGCTCCTCGGCCGCCCTGACCCGCTACCTGGCCGACAAGTGGGGCATCCCGCGCACCCGCGCGAACATCGTCGGCCACAACGAGCTCCCCGGCAACGACCACACCGACCCCGGCCCGAACTGGAACTGGGACTACTACATGTCCCTCGTCAACGGTGGCGGCTCGCTCCTGGGCGGTTCTCCGGCGGACTTCGACGGTGACGGCAAGGACGACATCGTCACTTTCACGCACGGCGCGAACGCCGACGTTTATGTGGCGAAGTCGACCGGCAACGCCTTCGACGGCACGTCGGTGAAATGGCACGACTACTTCGCGTTGAGCGGCGAGGTCCCGCTGACCGGCGACTTCACCGGCGACGGCAAGGACGACATCGTCACCTTCACCCAGGGGGCGAACGCCGATGTCTTCGTGGCGCCGTCCACCGGGAACAGCTTCGGGGCGGCGACCAAGTGGCACGACTTCTTCGCGCCGAGCGGTGAAGTGCCGGCGGTCGGCGATTTCGACGGTGACGGCAAGGACGACATCGTCACGTTCACCCGTGGCACGGCCAACGACGTGTACGTGGCCTTGTCCAACGACCACGGATTCGGCGCCGGCGTCAAATGGCATGACTGGTTCGCCTTGAACGGCGAGTTCCCGGCGGTGGGTGATGTCAACGGTGACGGCAAGGACGACATCATCGTCTTCACTCAGGGTTCGACGAATGACGTGTATGTGGCGACGTCCACCGGGACGGGGTTCAACGCCGCGGTGAAGATGCACGACAATTTCGCGCTCGCCGGTGAGCAGCCCCGGATCGCGGACGTGAACGGTGACGGCAAGGACGACATCGTCACGTTCACCAACAACAATCTCGGTGATGTGTGGGTCGCGATTTCGGACGGTCAGGGCTTCGGTCCGGGCGTGAAGTGGAACGACTGGTTCGCTCCGAACGGCGAGTTCCCCTACACCGGTGATTTCGACGGCGATGGCAAGGACGACATCGTCACCTTCACCAAGGGCGCCACGAACGACGTGTTCGTGGGGTTGTCGAACGGCACCTCGGCTTTCGGGGCCGGGGTCAAGTGGCACGACTTCTTCGGTCTCAACGGCGAGACCACCCTGTGAAAGGCACGCGGATGATGCGAAAGCTGCTCGCCGCGCTGGCGACGAGCCTGCTTCTCGTGGCCGCCCCCGTCGCCGTGACAGCGCAGCCCGCTGTCGCGGCGGCGGGGGCCGACAAGGGGCCGATCGGCTGGGACGTGTTCCGGCGCCTCGACCGGCTCCCGTACCTGAGCCCCGGCACCCAGACCCGGCAGTTCTCCAGCTTCGACCGGGCCGGCGCCAACTTCCAGGACGGGTTCGGCGGCGTGTACTCCTGCCTGCGCACCTCGGGGAGCCAGTGCGTGATCGCCGAGGACACGGGCGCCGGCGAGATCTCCTCGATCTGGTTCACCAGGGACGGCGGCGACGTGTCGGCCACCGGCACGATCACCATCGAGCTCGACGGTGCCGTCGTCGTCAGCGCGCCCCTGCAGAGCCTGGTCAACGGGCAGGTCGGCGGGCCGTTCGTCTTCCCGCTGGTGGCCAACGCCGACCAGAGCTCGGGCGGCGTCTACATCAAGGTGCCGATGCCGTACCGCCAGTCCATGCGGGTGTACACGCAGCACAACCCGCTCTTCTACCACGTCACCTACCGCCACTTCCCCGACGCGGAAGGGGTGCGGCGGTTCGACCCCGCCGAGAACGCCTCCGACGTCGTCAACCTGCTGAAGGCGTCCGGCACCCGCGACCCCAAGCCGGCCCGGCCCGGCGCGCAGACCGTCACCCAGAAGGCGAGCCTGACGGCGGGGCAGCAGCGCGAGTTCGCCAGGGTGACCGGGTCCGGCGCGATCTCCGCGCTGCGGGTGCGGGTCCCGGACGCGCTGGCCACCGACGACACCCTGGCCGGGCTGCGGCTGCGGCTCGACTTCGACGGCCGGACCACCGTCGACTCGCCGGTCGGCGAGTTCTTCGGCGCCGGACTGGGCGAGTACCCGGTCAAGTCGCTGCTGTTCGCCGTGGACACCGCGGGCGGCGGCTGGTACACCACATGGTGGCCGATGCCGTACCGGTCCGAGGCCAGGGTCAGCCTGGTCAACGGCGCCGGGCGCACGCTGGACGACCTGGAGGTGCAGGTCACCTCCGCGGCCGACGCCTCCTGGGCGGACGCGCTCGCGCCCGCCGGCCAGGCCGGCTACTTCACCACCGAGTCGCGGCGCGGCTCGGCCGTCCGTGACTCCGACTGGCTGTTCTCCGACCGCACGGGACGGGGCAAGTTCGTCGGCGTCTCGCACACCATGAACGGGCTCATCTCCGAAGGCCTCACGCGGGAGTACCTGGAGGGCGACGAGCGCGCATACGTGGACGGCGCGCTGACGCCGCAGCTCCACGGCTCCGGGACCGAGGACTTCTACGAGTCCGGCTGGTACTTCAACCGCGGTGAGTTCAACGATCCGCTGGCCGGCAACCCGGCGCATGAGAAGGCCGGCGGCGGCTGCCCGTACGAATGCGACGCCGCGTACCGGCTCATGCTCTCCGACGGCGTGGAGTTCTCCTCCGCGCTCAGGTTCGGCATCGAGCACGGCCCGCAGAACGACAAGCCCGCCACGTACGGCTCCACCGCGTTCCTCTACGCGCAGCCCACCTTCGGCACGCACCGCACGAGCGTCCTCGACGTCGGCGACGCGGCCGGCAGGGCCGCGCACGACTACCGGGAGAGCGGCGCCGCCACCCAGGCCACGCTCGCCTCGGTGTACGAGGGGGACGAGGACCACCAGACCGTGCGCGGGGTGACGCGGTCCACGTCGAGCCCCGTGTCGTTCCAGCTCGGCGTGGACGCCGGCAACGCGGGCGTGCTGCTGCGGCGCACCTCCGACCAGGCTGCCGCCGGCCAGGCGGCCCGGGTCCTGGTGGACGGGGTGGACGTCGGCGAGTGGCGGCAGCCGCTCGGCAACGGCACCCAGCGCTGGCTGGCGGACACGTTCGCGCTGCCGGTGAGCGCGACCGCGGGCAAGTCCTCCATCAGGGTCGAGCTGCGGCCCACGGCCGGCGCGCCCCCGTGGACCGCTGCCCGGTACGCCGCCGACAGCCTCGTCCCGGCACAGCACGCCGACGACCGGGCGCCCACGGCGAGCGGGGGTCCGTCCCTGGTCGGCGGCGACAGGCACGCGCTGCACCTCACGTGGCGCGAGCCGGACGACGACCTCGGCATCCGCGAATACCGCGTGTACGGCTCCACCTCGCCGTCCGCGCAGAACACGCTGCTCGGCACCACCCGCGCGCCCGGCTTCACCCACGGCCCGCTGGCCGCCGGCGCGACCTGGTACTACCGGGTGGAGGCGGTGGACCTGTCAGGCCGTACGGCCGCCGCCGGGCCGGTCGTCTCCGGCCGCACCGGTACGCCCACCCGCACCGACCTCGACAAGGACGGGCGGGACGACGTGCTGACCTTCACCCGGGGGAGCACCGGCGACGTGTACGCCTCGCTTTCCGACGGGACGAGGTTCGTGCAGGACGGGTGGAAGTGGCATGACTCGTTCGCCGTCGGCCAGGAGATCGCCCTGACGGGCGACTTCGACGGCGACGGCCGCGACGACGCGGTGACGTTCACCCGGGGGAGCGCCGCCGACGTCTTCGTGTCGCTGTCGGACGGGACGAAACTCGTGCAGAACGGCTGGAAGTGGCACGACTACTTCGCCGCCGGCACGGAGATCCCCGCCGTGGGCGACTTCGACGGCGACGGGCGTGACGACATCGCGACCTTCACCCGGGGCGACTCGGGCGACGTCTGGGTGGCCCTGTCGACCGGGTCCGGGTTCGGGGCGTCGCGCAAGTGGCACGACCGCTTCGTGATCGGCGACGAGCTCCCGGCCGTGGGCGACTTCGACGGCGACGGCCGGGACGACGTCGCGGCCTTCACCCGGGGCACGTCCGCCGACGTGTTCGTGGCGCTGTCCAGCGGCAGCGTCTTCCGGCACGACGGGTGGCGCTGGCACGGCAACTTCGCCGTCGGCTCCGAGACGCCCGCCGTCGGCGACTTCGACGGCGACGGGCGCGACGACATCGCGACCTTCACCGGCGGCGCGGCGGCCGACGTCTTCGTGTCGCTGTCCGACGGCGGGAGGTTCGTGGAGAACGCCTGGAAGTGGCACGACAACTTCGCGGGCGGCGACCAGGTCCCGGGCGTCGGCGACGTCAACGCCGACGGCAAGGCCGACGTGATCGCCTTCACGCGGGGCGACGCCGCGGACGTGTTCGTGGCCACCTCGGAGACCGGCCGTTTCCAGCCGACGCCGATCAAGTGGCACGACCGCTTCGCCGCCGGAACGGAGTGGCCGCAACCGAGCCAGATCCGCTGACCTGCCTCACGGCACCCGAGCCCGCTCCCGTCCCTCCGGGAGCGGGCTCATTGAGCTGCTTTCGGTGAGTGCCCGCAGGCGCTGGAGCCCGCGGTGTGATGGCGAGCCCGGGGCAGCGGTGTAGAGGACGATGCGATGTTCCCCGCCGGGCAGGGGCAGGACGTCGCAATCGAGCTCCATCACGCCCACCACCGGGTGCATGGCTCGCTTCGTCACGGTCCGCTGCACTTCGATGTCCTGCGCCGCCCACAGCTCGGCGAACAGCGGGCTGGCCGCCGTCAGCTCGTCCACGATCTCCCGTACGTCTGGATCGTCCGGGTAGCGGCCGCTGGCCCGCAGATCGGCGACGGCCTGGCGGGCGTGGTCGGCGTGGTCACTCAGCAGGGCGGGAGCGCCGCCGAACAGCCAGCGCAGCGTGTTGCGCCGGCGGGGCGGTCTGGCCGCCGGGTCGCCGATGAGCGCGACCAGCATCCGGTTCCAGGCGAGCAGGTCCCAGCAGACGTTGACGATCACGGCGGGGAACTCCTCGAAGCGATCCAGCAGGCGCCGCGCGTACTCGGGAACCTCCGGCGCGGAGCCGGTCCGGACCGGGGCCTGGCCGCCCATCCGCAGCAGATACTCGTGCTCGTCGCCGGTCAGCCGCAGCGTGCGGCTCAGCGCGGCGAGCACCTGCGCGGACGGCTGCGGCCCGCGGCCCTGCTCCATCCGGATGTAGTAGTCGACCGAGATCCCGGCCAGCAGCGCGACCTCCTCGCGGCGCAGGCCCGGCGTCTGGCGCCGGCGGCCGGGCGCCAGCCCCGCCTCTTCCGGCCTGACCCGCTCGCGCCTGCTCCGCAGAAAACTGCCCAGCTCGTCCTTTTTCATCGTCTTCCATCATGGCCTGGTATCACGAGTCCCAGGCCCACGGGGGCCTACCCGCCGTTCCGGCCGCGCGGCCAACCTGGTGGCATGACGATTCTGGTGACCGGGGCGCGCGGGCACGTCGCGCGCGGCCTCGTACAGCGACTTCTCGCCGCGGGACAGCCCGTCCGCGCGGCCGGCCGGAACCCGGGCGCGGCCCGCCTGCCCGCCGGGGTGGAAACGGTGCTCTGCGACCTCGCCGACCCGGACACGTTCGACGCCGCGCTCGCCGGTGTCGCCAGGGTCTTCCTGTACGCCGAGCGACGCGGCCTGGACGACTTCGTCACCCGTGCTGCGAGCGCCGGGGTGGAGCACATCGTCCTGCTGTCCGCGCTGCTCGCCGACCCCGCCTCGACCGACGCGATCGGCCGCATGCACGGCGACGCCGAGCAGGCCGTGGCCGGCTCGGGAATCGCCTGGACGTTCCTGCGCCCGGGCGCCTTCGCCACCAACACGCTCCAGTGGGCGCCGTCGATCCGGGCCGAGGGGATGGTCCGCGACCCGTTCCCGGACTCGCGCTCGGCCCCCGTGCACGAGGCGGACATCGCGGCGGTCGCCGCCCTCGCCCTGACCGAGCCGGGACACCAAGGCGCGACCTACCCGCTGACCGGGCCGGAGCTGGTCAGCCGCAGCCGCCAGGCCGAGCTGATCGGGGAGGCCATCGGCCGTCCGGTCCGCTTCGCCGTCCAGGATCTGGAGGAGTACCGCGCGGAGCTGAGCGCCTGGACGACGCCCCAGGTCGCCGACGTGGTGATCAAGGAGTCCGCCGCCGCCGTCGACCGGCCCCTGCCCCCCACGGACACGGTCGAGAAGGTCACCGGCCGGCCCGCCCGCACGTACGGCGAGTGGGCCCGCGACCACGCCGAGGACTTCCGCGACGAGCCCTCGTGATCGTGACCGTCAGGAGCCCTTGACCAGCGCGAACGCGCCACGGGTCAGCCCCAGCTGCTCCGAGAGCGCCCGCGCCTGGTCGAACGGGGTCTTCGGATCGATCGCCAGGGTCGTCACCACGAACGACCTCCCGTCCGCCGTCCTGGCGAGGTAGCCCAGGTCGCTCACCCCGGGCTCCGACCCGCCCTTGAACCAGACCGACGGCCACTGGGTCCTGTCCAGCGCGAGCCCCGCGTCGTCGATCGACAGGGCCTCGCCGACGTGCTTGTCGGGCAGCTTCGACAGCCGGGCGAAGGCCTGGCACACCTGGGCGGGGGAGGCGTACCACTCGATCGTGTCCAGCCCGCGCGGCGCGGTCCACCCGGCGACGCGGGACAGCGGGACCTTGGCGACCACCCTGTCCAGGTAGGCCCGCTTCCCGGCCGTTCCCAGCGAGAGGTACTTCTTGGCGTGCCGCGGGTAGCCGGCGCCCTTGAGCACGAACATCTCCCGCGTGGTGAGCCAGGGGGTGTCGCGCCGGTCGCGGGCGCCCCAGGCCCGTGCCGTACGCTCGACGTTCTTGCGGCCGGCCCGGTGGATGAGCAGGTCGGCGGCGGTGTTGTCGCTGACGGAGATCATCAGCTTGGCGGCCTCCAGCACCGACACCTTGGTGTTGTCCGGGCGGTTCTGCAGCTCGCCCGACCCCAGGCTCTTCAGCTCCGGCGTGATCGTGAGCCGGGTGTCCCAACCGAACGCCCCGCTCGCGATCCGTTCGGCCACGGCACCCAGCACGTAGAGCTTGAACATGGAGCCGAGCGGACGCGCCGTACCGGGGGCGACGGAGTGCACGGGGCGGCAGGCCCCGTCCTTGGCCACCTCGGCGGCGAGGAAGCCGGCCTGCGGCGCGAGCCTGCTCAGCCGCCGGCCCAGCTCCGCCCAGTCCTTGGGCGCGGGGGAGACCTGCGGCCGGAACAGCAGCCCGCTGATGAGGCCGGCGCCGTCCGTCGTGAGCGACAGGTCGAACAGGACGCCGGCCGCCTCGACCGTGGCGACGAGCAGGGCGTTCTCCGACCTGGTGAGCTCCTGGAGCCGCATGCCCTTGAAGGCGGCCAGGGTCTGGTTCAGCCGGTCGGCGGGGACGCTCTGGAGGAACTCGGCGGCGAAGTGCTGCCTCAGCTCGCTCTCCGGGATCGGCGGGCGCGTGGCGGCGTCGAGCAGCCAGCGCAACTGCCGGCCCGCGGGCGTGTCGGGGATCTCGGGCGCGGCGACGGCGGCGGCCTGTACGGGCGCGGTCTGGCTCACGCCGACCGCCGTCATCGTGGCCGCGACGGCTGCCGCCGTCAGAAAGCGGACGGGCTTGTTGCTTCTCATGGTGCTCAAGGCAATCGCGGCGGGGTCGCGGCGGGCCACCATGGGAGCCACCGTTCTGGCTGGTGGGGATGGCCGTACGAAATATGCGGATAACCTCATAGCCCTCTCGCCGATCACTCACGACGATGGGGGCTTATGGGTTCGAGGCTGGTGGCCGGGGTACTGGCGACGGGCGCGGCCGCCGGCATCGTGGCCAACGTGATCATCACGAGCCGCATCACGGCGAGCCGCGGCGTCCCCCTCCCGGTGACCGAATGGGTGTACATGGTGGTGGCGCTGCTCATGCCCGCGCTGGGCTGGTTGCTGGCCACCCGGCGTCCCGAGCTGCGGTACGGCTGGCTGCTCCTGCTCTGCGCCCTCTTCCTGGGGGTCGGCCTGACCGGCGCGGGGTTGTCGATCATGGGCGCCGTACCGCTCTGGCTGACCGCCCCGCTCTCCTCCGTCCTCGCTGTCTTCTACGGCCTGAACTGGATCTTCGTCCCGCTGCTCTTCCCCGAAGGACGGCTGCCCTCGCGCCGCTGGCGCGCGTTCGCGTGGATCTCCGGCATCGCGATCGCCCTGCACGCCGTGGGGAACACGCTGAGCGGCGGCGCCGCGCGCGAGCCGACGCCGGTCCTGGAGTCGACGCTCACCCTGGTCGGGCTCTTGATGTCTGCCGCCGGCCAGCTCATCACGTGGATCATGGCGGCGATCGGGTTCTGCGGGCTCGTGCTCCGCCGGCGGCGCAGCGCGCGGGTCGAGCGGCGGCAGTACACCTGGATGGTCGGGGGCGTGGCCGTGAGCCTGCTGGGCGGCGTCGTCCAGATGGCGTTCCTCACGAGGCTGCCGATGCTCGCGCTGTTCGGGATGGTGGCCATGACGGGGGCGCTGCCCGTCGCGATCGGGGTCACCGTGGTCCGCCACCGGCTGCTCGACATCGGGATCGGCATCCGGGGCTCCCGCCTGCACCTGATCTTCGACGTGCGGCCGACGGTGGACGAGGTGCTGTCCGACCTCGGCACCGCGCTGGAGGACGCGCCCGAGCCCGCGGAGCAGCTCGGCCGGGTGGCCGCGGCCGTGCGCACCGCGTTGGAGGCCACCTGGGCGGCCGTGACGCTGGCGGACGGCACCCGCGTGGTCGCCGGCCGGCAGGAGGGCCCGGCGACGCTGACGGTGCCGGCGCACGGAGGGCTCGGCCGGATCGAGTGCGGCCCCCGAGGCGTGGGCGGGCTGACGCGCGTGGACCGGCGGCTCCTGGAGGCGCTGGCCGTGCCGGCCGGGCTGGCCATCCAGAGCGCCGGCCTGGCCACCCGCCTGGTCAACGCCCAGGAGGCGGAACGCCGGCGCATCGAGCGCAACATCCACGACGGCGTTCAGCAGCAGCTCGTCGCGCTCATCGCCGGTCTGGAGCTGGCCCGCTCCACCGGCGCGAGCCCCGACATGCTCGCCCACCTGCGCGAACAGGCCCGCCAGACGCTCACCGACCTGCGCGAACTGGCGGCCGGCATCCACCCGTCGGCCCTCAGCCAGGGCGGCCTGGTGGAGGCGGTGGAGGAGCGCTGCTCCCGCCTGCCCGTGCACACGACGGTGGCCTCGGACCCCGGGCTGCGAACCAGGCGCTTCGCCGACGAGGTCGAGGGCGCGATGTACTTCACCGTCAACGAGGCCCTCGCCAACGCGCTCAAACACGCGGGTGCCGCCACCATAGAGGTGGGCCTGTCGCACGCGGGCGGCCGCCTGCGCGCCACGGTCGCCGACGACGGCAAGGGCTTCGACCCGGGGGCCACCGCCCGCAGGGGGCTGGCCACGCTGTCCGACCGGCTGGACGCGCTCGGCGGCGGGCTCGACCTCGACAGCTCGCCGGGAAAGGGGACACGGGTGAAGGCGTGGGTGCCGGTCGATGGGTGAGCGGATCCGTACGGTGGTCGCCGACGACCACTACCTCGTACGCGAGGGAACCCGCCAATTGCTCGACATGTCGGGCGAGATCACGGTCGTCGGCGCGGTCGGCAACGCCGACGAACTCCTCGACGCCGTCCGCCGCCTCAGCCCCGACGTCGTGGTCACCGACATCCGGATGCCGGGCGGCGACTGGCGGCCCGGCTTCGAGGGCATCGACGCCGCCCACCGCATCAGGACCGCGCATCCGGGGGTGGGGGTCGTGGTGCTGTCGCAGTTCGCGGACGCGTTGTTCGCGTTCGAGCTGTTCAAGCACGGCACCGAGGGCTACGCCTACCTGCTCAAGGACCGGGTCGGGGACCTGGACGAGCTGCTGGGGGCCATCAGGGCGGTGGCCTGCGGCGGCTCCGTCATCGACCCGAAGGTCGTGGAGGGCCTGCTGGCCAGGCGCGACGTCCGCGGCCAGCAGGAGGCGCTGACCGGACGCGAACGCGACGTGCTCCGGGAGATGGCGCGCGGCCGCTCCAACTCGGCCATCGCCAGGGCGCTTCATCTGTCGATCTCGTCGGTGGAGAAGAACGTCAACGCCATTTTCACGAAACTGGGGCTGGAGAACAGCGGGGACGTGCACCGGAGGGTGGCGGCGGTCCTCGCCTACCTCGGCCCCGATCGATAGGCGCTGCACGCCCGACCGCTGACTACCATGGGTAGTCATGGAGTTGACGGAGCGATTCGAGTGGCGTGGGAGGCAGATCGCCTGGGGGCGCGCGGGCGCCGGTCCGGCGGTGGTGTTCTGTCATGGCACGCCGTTCTCGTCGGCGTTGTGGCAGCCGTTCGCGGAGGCCCTGAGCCGCGACTTCACCGTCTACCTGTGGGACATGCCCGGATACGGCCGTTCGTCCAAGCATGCCGAGCATCCCGTGGACTTCGGCGCGCAGGCCGACGCGTTCGCGGCGCTGCTCGCGCACTGGGGGCTGGAGCGGCCGCACGTGATCGCCCACGACTTCGGCGGTGCGGTGTCTCTGCGGACACACCTGATCCTGGGCGTCGGCTATGCCTCACTCATGCTCGTCGACGTCGTGGCCATCCCGCCCAGCGGCTCGCCCTTCTTCAGGTTCGTGCAGGACCATCCTGACGTCCTGGGGCAGCTGCCGGCGTACATCCACACCGCCATCGTGCGGACCTACATTCAGGGCGCGAGCCATCGCGGCCTGCGCGACGACGATCTCGACGCCCTCGTGCGACCGTGGACGGGGGAGGACGGCCAGCCCGCCTTCTACCGGCAGATTGCCCACTATGACGAGCGCTTCCTCGAAGAGAACGAGGAACGGCTGGGCCGGATCAGCATCCCCGTACGGATCCTGTGGGGCTCCCGCGACGCGTGGATCCCCACCGAGATCGGCCGGCGGCTGCAGGGCCTGATCCCCGCCGCGGAGCTCTCGCTGATCGACGCCGCCGGCCACCTGGTCCACCACGACGCGCCCGTCCCGCTCATGGACGAGATCCGCGCCTGGCTCACCCGGTATGAATCTACAATGTAAAGGCGCCGGGGTCGGAAGCCGCGGCCACGCCGGTCTCTCAAGGTGACCGCGGCCTGCCGGTCAGGCCGATCCCGCGAGCAGGGAAGTCGCGGTGAGCTCCTGCCGGTGCTGACGCGCCTGTTTGGGCATGTTCCAGCCGAGTACGCCGGTGGCCCGGCCATTGTGGCGGTAGACGGCGACGAAGCGGCGTTCGGCCACGGAGCCCTCCGCGATGGACACCTCGGCGTCGGGTGACGGCATCCCGTGTACGTGGATCTTGGCGTCGAACTGGTCGGTCCAGAAGTAGGGGATCGGGGTGTAGGGGCGGTCGTCGCCGAGGATGTTGCCGGCGACGGCGATCGCCTGTTCGGTGGCGTTGGTCCGGTTCTCCAGCCGGAGCGACCTGCCCAGGGTCTCGTGGTGCCAGCGGGCCACGTCGCCGACCGCGTAGACGCCTTCCGCGGCACGGCAGCGGGAGTCGCACACCAGCCCGTTGTCCAGGTCGAGCCCGCTGCCGGCGAGCCAGTCCGTGGCCGGGGCGGCGCCGAACGCGACCACGACGACGTCGGCCGGCAGCACGTCGCCGGTCTCCAGGCGTACCCCGGTGACGTGGCCGTGCCGTTCGGTCAGGCCGCTGACGGCGGCGCCGAGCCGCAGCTCGACACCGTGCTCGGTGTGCAGGTCGGCGAGCAGCCCGGCGGCCGGTTGGCCGAGCTGGCAGGCCAGCGGCGCCGGTTGGGGGCCGGCCAGGGTGACGTTCACGCCCATGCCGCGCGCGGTGGCGGCGATCTCGGCGCCGAGCACGCCGTCCCCGACGACCACCAGGCGGGTGCAGGACAGCAGGTCGGCCCGCAGCGCCAGCGCGTCGTCGAGGGTGCGCAGCACGTGGACGCCGGCCAGCCCGGCCTGGTCCGGCAGTGTGCGAGGGCGCAGCCCGGTGGCGACCACCAGCGCGTCCGCGCTCAGAACGCGTCCCGACGCCGTGCGCACGGTACGGGAGGAGACGTCCAGCCCGGTCGCCGGGTCGCCGAGCACGAACTCCGCGTTCAGCGCGGACAGCGCGGCCGGGGGTCGCAGCTGGGCTCGCTCGGGTTCCCAGCTGCCGGACAGGATCTGCTTGGAGAGCGGCGGCCGGTCGTAGGGCAGGTGGGGTTCGGCGCCCAGCACGGTCACCCGGCCTTCGTATCCCTTGCGGCGCAGGGCTTCCACGGTGGCCAGGCCGGCGGCGGAGGCGCCGGCCACGAGCACGTGGTCGGGGGTGCTCACGCGTCCTCGCTCACGAAGATCGCCGCTCCGGGGCAGACGTCGGCGGCCTCGCGGACGACGGGGTGGAGCTCCGCGGGCGGTCGCTCGTTGAGCAGGATCACGATCCCGTCGTCGTCTCGCTGGTCGAACACGTCCGGCGCGACGAGCACGCACGTGCCGGCGCCGCAGCATTTGTCCTGGTCAATGGTGACTTTCATGGTTTCGTCTTCCTTTAGGGGGATGGGGTTGGGTCATCGGTGGCGCCAGGACGGCGCTGGAGGAGCCTTCCGCCGTGGGATGGGTAAGTCAGTCGCTTGATTTAATTGAATCATATGATTGAGTTGGATGGATGTGAGGTTCCCTACGATGCGGTGAAGGCCGCAGGAAGGAGAGGGTGATGGCGGGCGGGACTGCGCGGCCCGAGCGGGGGAGCGCGACGCGGGAGGTGATCCTGGCCACCGCGGAGCGGCTGTTCGCCGAGCACGGGGTGCACGCGGTGTCCAACCGCCAGATCAGCGAGGCCGCGGGGCAGGGCAACAGCGCCGCGGTGGGCTACCACTTCGGTACGAAGGCCGACCTGGTCCGCGCCATCGCGCGCAGGCACGCCGACGAGATGGAGCAACTGCGGGTGTGGATGGTCGCCGACGCCGCCGGCTCGACGGACGTGCGTGACTGGGTGGCCTGCCTGGTGCGCCCGTTCACCCGGCATCTGGAAGCGCAGGGCAGCCCCACCTGGTACGCCCGGTTCCGCGCGCAGGTGATGGCCGATCCGGCGCTCTACCAGATCACGGTCGAGGAATCACTGCCGTCGCCGTCGCTGCGGCTGCTCGTGGACGGCCTGAACCGGTGCGTGAGCGACCTGCCGGCCACCGCGCAGAAGGAGCGCTGGGCCATGGCGCGTCACGTGATCGTGCACATGTGCGTCGAACGGGAACGCGCCCTCGCCGAGGGCGCCACCACCCTCCATCCGAGCTGGGATGACCTCGCCTCCAGCCTGATCGACGCGATCGTCGGACTGTGGCAGGCCCCGGTGACGCCTCGCCCGTAAGCCGGGTCCTGCCCGTCAGCCTGTGTGAATCACGTGATTGACTGAATTAAATCATGTGATTCACTGTGTGGCACGGACAGGCCGCCGAGCAGAGGAACGGTCGTGGGCAACGAGATGGGCAACCGCGACCCCGAGGTGTTCCCCGACCCCGACGAGCTGGACATCCGGCGCGACGCCCGCCGCCACGTGGCCTTCGGCTTCGGCGTCCACCAGTGCCTCGGCCAGCCGCTGGCCCGCATGGAACTGCAGGTGGTCTACGGCACCCTCTACCGGCGCATCCCGGCCTTGAAACTGGCGACCGAGCTGGACCGGGTGCCGTTCAAGCACAACGGGCTGGTCTACGGCGTCTTCGAGCTCCCCGTCACCTGGTGACCCGGCAACGGTAGGAGCGGTGCCGGTCAAGGTGACCCGTGCCCGCGCCTATCCGGTGAACGAATTGGCATGAGCGCTATGTGGATAGTGGGACCTCGTGCAACGCTCATAGGCTCGCATGGCCAGAAGGCATCGGCATCTCCGGCCCCGCGAAAGGAAACTGAACGTGAATCGTGTCCTGCTTGTCTTGGCCGCGACACTTGCCATGGGGGTGGGAGGCGTCATGGTCGCCGCATCGCCGGCCGTGGCCGCCGGTTCGGAATCGGGTAACGGCGCTGTCCCGAGGACGGTCGTGGGTGACGAGAGCGACAGCGTCCGCATCACGGGAGAAACCCCCACTCCATGAATTCAGGCGGCACCGCGCGCATTGCTCCGGGGTAAGCGCGGGAGTCGCGTGCTTTCTTGACGAAATCAGCACGGCGGCTGCTCGACCCCAGGCAGAGGGGCCGTCCAGAGCTCGTCCAGGACGTTCTGATCGTGTACGCGGGCGTAAGCGTGGCTGGGTCAACCGGCGGCATGGGCCCGTTTCCCGGGAATGGCGGTGAACCGCAAACAACGGTCCACCGCTTTTTTCATATAAGTATTCCGTTGCTGGAAGGAACAGTTCGATGATCAACCCGTTCCGCATTGACATCCCGCAGGACGAGCTGGATGACTTACGAGACCGGCTCGCCCGTACCCGCTGGAGCGGCGAGATCGGCGGCCAAGGCTGGAGCCGCGGCGTCCCGACCGGCTATCTGCAGCAGCTCGCCGCCTACTGGGCCGACGGCTACGACTGGCGCAAGCACGAGGCCAGGCTGAACGACCTGCCCCAGTTCACCACCGACATCGACGGGCAGACCATCCACTTCGCGCACATTCGCTCTCCCGAGGCCGACGCCACCCCGCTGATGCTCGTCCACGGCTGGCCCGGCTCGATCGCCGAGTTCCTGGACGTCGTCGGCCCCCTGACCGACCCGCGCTCTTACGGCGGCGACCCTGCCGACGCCTTCCACCTGGTGATCCCCTCCCTGCCCGGGTGCGGCTTCTCCGTTCCGCTGCGCGAGGCGGGCTGGGCGCACGGCCGCATCGCCGGCGCTTTCACCGAGCTGATGAACCGGCTCGGCTACTCCCGCTACGGCGTGCAGGGCGGCGACGTCGGCGCCTTCGTCGCCCCGGAAATGGGCCGCCAAGATGCCGAGCGCATCCTCGGCGTGCACGTCAACGCCCTGGTCACCTTTCCGATCGGGCTCGATGGTGAGATGGACGGCCTGACCACGTCCGAACTGGAGCGACTGGCGCGCCTGGAGCACTGGCAGCAGGAGCAGAGCGGCTACGACAAGATCCAAGGCACCCGCCCGCAGACCCTGGGGCACGGCCTGAACGACTCCCCGGCCGGCCAGCTCGCCTGGATCGCCGAGAAGTTCAAGGAATGGACCGACAGCGCCGCGGACCTGCCCGAAGACGCCGTCGACCGCGACGCTCTCCTCACCGACGTCAGCATCTACTGGTTCACGCAGACCGGCGCCTCGTCGGCCCACCTCTACTACGAGGCCCACCACGACCCCTCGGCCTGGGCGCCGCGCGACCCCGGGACCGTGCCCACCGGCGTGGCAGTCTCCCTCACCCAGGACGTCGCCATCCGTCGCTTCGCGGAACGCGATCACACCATCGTGCATTGGACCGAATTCGAGCGCGGCGGACACTTCCTGGCCATGGAACAGCCCGGCCCGTTCGTCGCCGACGTGCGCGAGTTCTTCCGCTCCCTGCGCTGACCGTTCACACCGCCGCCAGACCCCGATGGCGGCGGTCCGAGGCCGACCTTGACCGGTGCCGGCCGGCACGCTGGTGCCGACCGGCCCATAGTGCATCCACCGCCATTCGGCCTCCGGCGGTCCACCGGATCCTGTGACTCGTGGCCGGTCGTGGAGGCCGACGCCCGAGCAAGCGGACGGTGCCGCAGCACGATCCGGAAGCATGACCCCTAATTTTTTTTGTCGCGCTAACCTACCGAGCACTCGGTTAGTTAGGTAGGGTCCCGTTACGTTCCGCGAGATGCTCGTCGCACCTGGGGAACGACGAGAGCGCGAGGAATGATCGCCATGCCTGCTGGACGTTCTGGGCCGCGACGCGGTCTTGTCGGTCAACTGCTCGGAGTCGGGACGGGCCTGCTGGTGGCCCCGACCGCCTGCACGTCAGCGGTCGACCGGGCCGCCGAGACCCCCGCCGAGCCGCGCCGCGGGGGAAGCGTCACGATCGTCCAGAGCGCCCCGCCGGCCGCAGCCGCTGCTGGCGAAGAGCTGGAAGCTCGCGGACGACGGACACGCCATCACCCCTGCACGCTCATGGCGACCTCCGGCGCCGCGTACCCGCTGTGACCTCCCGCGGCTACCTCGACCTGTCGCAGGCGTACACCTCGGGCTCCTGGCCCCCACCCGTCGAACTCTCAAGTAGGTGTGATGTCGAAACAACCGAACGTGCTCCTGATCGTGGCGGACCAGCACCGCCACGACTGGATCGAGGGAGCGGGCGACCTGCCGGTACGCACGCCCCACCTGCGGAGACTGGCCGAGCGCGGCATGACGTTCCGCCGCGCCGTGACCCCCGCGCCGCTGTGCGCACCGGCGCGGGCCTGCCTGGCCACCGGTCTGGACTACGACTCCGGCCCGGTGCCGAGCAACTCCCACGACCTGCCGCCGGAGACGCGTACCTATTTCCGGACGCTCCGGGACGAGGCGGGGTACCACGTGGCGGGCGTCGGGAAGTTCGACCTGCACAAGGCGACGTTCGACTGGAACCTCGACGGCTCGCGGTGCCTGCGCGAGTGGGGTCTGGACGGTGGCATCGACAACGAGGGCAAGTTCGACTCGCTCTGGTCGGGGCGTACCAGACCCAAAGGCCCGTACATGAACCATCTGTACGAACGCGGGATCGCGGACCTGCACCTGCGGGACTTCGAACGCAGACGGCACGAGCCCTACTTCGACGTCGAGCCCAGCCCGCTGCCGGAGGACGCCTACCTGGACAACTGGATCGCGCGTAACGCCCGAGACGTCCTGTCGAGCTGCCCCCAGGGGCGGCCCTGGCACGTGGTGGTGAACTTCGCCGGCCCGCACGATCCGATGGACGTGCCGCCAGGGCTGATCGACAGGTGGCGGGACGTCGAGTTCCCGGTTCCGGCCGGCCAGGATCCGGCCGACCCCCGCCACCAGGAGGTGCGGCGCCGCTACGCGGCCATGATCGAGAACATCGACGGCCACGTCGGCGGGCTGCTCGACCTGATCGCGGAACGGGGCGAACTGGAGAACACGGTGGTCGTCTACACCAGCGACCATGGCGAGATGCTCGGTGACCAGGGCATCTGGGGCAAGCAGGTCGCCCTGGACCCGAGCATCCGCATCCCGATGATCATCGCCGGACCGGTCGTCAGGCACCCTGGCGTCACCAGCGACGCCCTGGTCTCGCTGGAGGACCTGGCCGCGACCTTCCTCGACGTGGCGGGGCCGGCCCCCGCGCGGTGGATGACCGCACGGTCGCTGCTGCCCGTCGTGCGCGGGGAGACGTCCGAGCACCGCGACCATGTCGTGTCCGGGCTCGACCGGTCCGCCCGCGAGATCGAGCTCGCCCAGCGTCACTACGGGGACAACCGGTGGGTGGCCCTGCGCCGCTGGCGTGCCGTCTCCACCAGGACGCGCAAGCTCGTGGTGAGCGCCGACCTGCCCGCGCCGGCGCTGTTCGACCTGGAGTCCGATCCGTACGAGACCACGGATCTGGCCGGTTCGGAACCGGCGACGGTGCGTGAGCTGCTGGCCTGCCTCGACGATGACCTCGTGGCCACGCTGCTCTGCCGGCGGGGGAGTTCGACCGCTTCCAGCCAGACAGCCGACCACGACGACGTACGGGAGAAGAGCGATGGATGACGAGGGCTCCGCACCACACGGAGGGGCTCAGGACGGCGCCGCGGCGCCGAAGAGGCGACGCAGAAAGGTCGTCACGCGCCCGCACGGCGATCAACGCCGCCGCGAGATCCTCGACACGGCCGTCACCGTGTTCTCCGCCAACGGCTTCAATGCCGTGAGCCTGCGGGAAGTCGCCGACAAGGCCGACATTTCTCAGGCCGGTCTGCTGCATCACTTCCCCAACAAGGCCTCGCTCCTGATGGCCGTGCTGCAGGACCGCGAGGACAGGAACCGGGAGGACGAGCGGCGCCGGCTGGCCGAGGGGGAGGACCGGATGGAGGTGTTCCTCCGCACCCTTGAGGACAACGAGCGCAATCCCGTGCTCGTCCAGCTGTTCGCCCTCCTGTCGGCGGAGGGGCTGAGCCTTGAGCACCCGTCCCACGAATGGTGGGTCGAGCGGTACCGGGCCATCGTGATCTCCGTGCAGGGGTGGCTCACCGAGGTGATCGACGAGCGCAACCTGCCTCCGGGGCTGACCACGGAGACGGTCGCGCGATGGCTCATCGCGCTCGCCGACGGGCTGCGCATCCAATGGCTGCTGGACCCCGACGCGGTGAGCCGGGCGGAGGCGGTCCGCCGGTTCGCCGACCTGCTGCGCTCACTGACCCGGCCGAACACGAACCCGGCCGGCGAGACCTCGGATACGTGAGCACAACTCAGAAACAGAGAGGCCCGCATGCCCGCCCCCAACGTGATCGTGATCCTCGCCGACGACCTCGGCTATTCCGACCTCGGCAGCTTCGGTGGGGAGATCGACACTCCGAACCTCGACCGCCTCGCCCGCAGCGGCGTCCGGATGACGTCGTTCTACGTCACGCCGCGCTGCAGCCCATCCCGCGCGGCCCTGCTGACCGGCCGGCACCCTCACTCCGTGGGAATCGGCGTCCTGACGCGCGACAACAGGCCGGCCGGCTACCGGGGTGGGAACAATGGGCCAAGGACAACGCGGTCATCCCCTGGTCGGACGTGCTGGCCGACTTCCGCCGCCGGGGCCGGCCCGAGACCGAGGCGCTGGGGTAGGCGCCGACGGCCTCATCGGTGTCCTTGCCGGGTGCTGGACGGAAGCCGGCCGTAGGTCTGCCTGTACAGGGCCGAGAAGCGGCCGAGATGGGTGAATCCCCATCGCAGGGCCACCTCCGTGACGGTCGTCTGGCTGCCCGTATCCGCGATACGGACGAGATCGGCGTGAACGTGAGCCAACCGTACGGAACGGAGATAGGCCATCGGGGTGGTCTGCAGGTGTTCACGGAAGCCGAGTTGGAGGGTACGGACGCTGACTCTGGCCGCGACGGCGATGTCGCCGAGGCAGATCGCCTCGCCGGCGTGGTCTTCGCAGTAGCGGATGGCACGCCGGAGAGCGGCGGGGGTCCAGGGGGCAGCGGACTCGCTGAGCGCGTCCGAGTAGTTGTGCGGCTGGGAGGCGAGCAAGGTGTGCAGCAGAAACTGCTCGAAGTGATGCTCGGCCAGTTTCGAAGCCGCGAAGAGCAGCGGGCCGCCCGATGACAGCATGGTGAGCGCGTGGCCGAGCGCGCCGGTGGCATCCACCCCAGGCTCGAACCGCAGCCGCTCCTTGGGAGGATCGCCAAGGTAGGCCTCGAGCGCCTCTTCCATGGCCGCCAACGGAACCTGCATCATCAGAACCTCGTGGTCGAGGCTCCAACGCATGTCGATCTTCTGCTTGGGCCCGATGAGGGAGATCGGCGCCGTGACGTCCTGTCCGTTGAGCGTCACCCCGCCGGTTCCCCGCAACGGCATCATGACCGCATAGAAGTCGAACGACTCCGACGTTCCGACGCGAATCTCCGCCCCGTATGTCGCGGTGTGCAGGGCGATCTTTCCCTTGTGGAGAAGCTGGTATCGAGCGCCGCGCGGGTGCGGCTTGCCGATTTCGAGATAGTAAGGCGGGAAATGCTGCACCAGCAAATCGCGCAGCTGGTCGACATCTGCTGTGACAACCGGGTGGTTCATCGCGTTCAAGTCTTTCTTGGCGCTGATTCCCTTTCGCGTTCAGCAGATTAACGACTGGATCGCGACGTTGTAAACGTAAATCCGAATGCTTTGAAGAATTTTCAAATCAATCGTTTCTTGGCGGGCCGCGGCTAAAATGCCCACGACGTGAGTTCTCCTCGCACAGGGCACCTCGGCTGCGTGACGGCGCGCTGACCTGGACCCCACCCGCTGCGCGTGGAGGGGTGCCTGATGCGTCGTGAGATGCTGCATTCGTGACGACTCAGCCTGCCGAACCGTCCCCGCGCCGCGGGCGTGGCCGTCCCGGCCATGACCAGGCCGCGGTCCTGCGCGCCGCGGTGGAGCTGTTCAACCGCAAGGGGTACGACGCCACCAGCATGGGCGACCTGGCCAAGGAGCTGGGCCTGACCAAGCCGGCCATCTACCACCACGTCACCGGCAAGGAGCAACTGCTCGGCCAGGCCCTGGACGACGCGCTCGACGAGCTGACCGCCGTCGTGACCGAGGCCTCCAGGGACCAGGCCGGGACGAGCGCGTACGGACGGCTGCGCGAGGTGCTGCGCCGCAGCGTCGAGGTGCTGGTGGCGCACCAGCCCTCGGTCACGCTCCTGCTGCGGGTGCGCGGCAACAGCGAGGTCGAGCTGGCGGCGCTGGAGCGGCGCCGCTGGCTCGACGACCGCCTGGCCGCGCTCGTCACCGACGCCGTCGCGGAAGGCGCGCTCCGCGACGACGTGCCGGCGACGCTGGTCAGCCGGCTGCTGTTCGGCATGGTGAACTCGCTGGTCGAGTGGTACCGGCCCGACGGCGCCTACGACCGGGCGATGGTCGCCGATGCCATCACCGCCATCGCCTTCGACGGCCTGGCCCGGCACGAGGCCGGGGGGTCTCACCAGGTGTAGAAGCCCTGGCCCGTCTTACGGCCGAGATGCCCGGCGGCGACCAGGTCGCGCAGGATCCGCGGCGGCTCGAACCGGGGCCCCAGCTCGCGCGCCAGGTGCTCGGCGATCGCGAGCCGCACGTCCAGCCCCACCACGTCGGTGGTCCGCAGGGGCCCCATCGGGTGCCGGTAGCCGAGGGTCATCGCCGTGTCGATGTCGGCCGCGCTCGCGACGCCCTCCTCCAGCATCCGCATCGCCTCCAGCGCCAGGCAGACGCCCAGCCGGCTGCTGGCGAACCCCGGCGAGTCCGCGACCGTGATCGGCGTCTTGCCCAGCCCGGCCGCCCACTCCTGGGCCAGCGTCACGAGCGCCGGATCGGTACGCGGCCCGGTGACGATCTCGATGAGCGCGCTCACCGGGACGGGGTTGAAGAAGTGCAGCCCGAGGAAGCGCTCCGGCGCGGCCAGGCCGGCGGCCAGCGCGCCGATCGACAGACTGCTGGTGTTCGAGGCCAGCACCGCGCCCGGCGCCACCTTCTCGACCAGGGCGAACACCTGGGCCTTGAGCGCCGCGTCCTCCGGGACCGCCTCGACGACGAGCTCGCACGGGCCCAGCTCGCCGGGGTCCGACGTCGTCCGCAGTCGCGTGAGGGCGTCCGGGTCCGCGTTCCCCTTGGCCAGGCCGTCGCGTACCCGGACCCTGGCCCGCTCGGCCGCCTCCGGACCGTCCTCGACGACGATCACGTGGCCGCCCGAGGTCAGGAACGCCTGCGCGATCCCGGACCCCATCCGCCCGCCGCCGAAGACGCCGACCGTCCGTGGCAGGCTCATGAGCGCCGCTCCAGGAATGCCGTCATGCGCATGTGCTTCTCCTCCGTCTCGAACAGGACCGCCTGAGCCACGTCGTCCACGAACGGGTGCGCGCCCCGAGGGGCGTGGAAGACCGCCTTGGTCAGCCGGGTCGCCAGCGGCGCCCGCGCGGCGATCCGGTCGGCCAGCCGGTGCCCGGCCGCCATCAGCTCCTCCGGCTCCACGACCTCGTTGAGCAGCCGTACGGCGTGCGCCTCCTCGGCCGTGAGCACCCGGCCCGCGAGCAGGATCTCCTTGGCCAGCGGCTCCCCGACCAGCTCGGCCAGCCGCCAGGCCGCCCCGGCCGCCGCCAGGATGCCGAGGCCCGTCTCCGGGTTGCCGATCCGCGTGCCTGGGGTGCCGATCCGGAAGTCGCAGGCGTAGGCCAGCTCGGCCCCGCCGCCCAGGGCGTACCCGTCGAGCAGGGCCACGGTCGGCATCGGCAGCCGGTGGATCCGATCGAAGAGCTTCGAGTTGATGCCGCGCAGCGCGTCGTACAGGTCGCGTTCGCGCAGCTGGGCGATGTCCGCCCCGGCCGCGAACGTCGTACCCTCGCCGGTGAGCAGGACGACGCGCGGCTCCTCCTCGACGGCGGCGCACGCCTCGTGGAGCCTGGCGACCAGCTCGCGGTCGATCGCGTTGCGCACCTCGGGGCGGTTGAGCCGCCACACCACCCGGTCCGCGGCCTCCTCGACGATCAGGCTGGTCATGGGCGCTCCACCAGGAGAGCGCTGCCCTGGCCGACGCCGACGCACATGGTCGCCAGGCCGCGCCGGCCTCCGGAGCGTTCGAGCGCCTTGCGGGTCGCCGGGACCGGGCCGACGCCCATGATCTCCGGCGCCACCCCGGCGTTGGCCGCCGCCACCAGCCGCGCGCGGGGTGTCAGGCCGTGCCGCTCGAGGAAGCGGTCGCTGACCACGACGACGGCCGCGGCGCCGTCGTTCAGCGAGCTGGAGTTGCCCGCGGTGACGACCCCGTCGGGGCCGTTGACCGGGCGCAGCCGCGCCAGCCGTTCCAGGCTCGTGTCCGGCCGCGGCCCCTCGTCGGTGTCGACGACGCCCGCACCCGTGGGAACCGGCACGATCTCGCCGGTGAACCGGCCCTCCTTGATGGCCGTGACCGCCCGTTCGTGGGAGCGCAGCGCGTACGCGTCCAGCTCCTCGCGGGTCAGCCCCCAGCGCCGCGCGACGGTCTCGGCCGTCTGCGGCATGGAAGCGGTGGTCGCGGCGTCGAAGCGCGGGTTGGTGAACCGCCAGCCGATCGAGGTGTCGAACGACGGCCCCGGCTTCGCGAACGCCTTGGCCGGCTTCTCGGTCACCCACGGCGCCCGGGTCATCGACTCCACCCCGCCCGCGACCACCACGTCGCCTGCCTGGTTGGCCGCGCCGAGCACCACCTCGTCCACGAGGTCCGGGGCGATCCCGGCGCGGGCGACCGCCTCACCCACGACGAGGGCGGCCAGATCGTCGGGCCGGACGTGGGCGAGCGCGCCGCCGTAGCGGCCTATCGGCGTCCGCACGCCGGAGACGACGAAGGATTCGGGCATCGGTGGGCTCCTTATGCGTCGTAGTCGACGGTGACGCGCTCGCCGACCGGAAATGTCTGGCAGGTCAGGACGAACCCGGCGTCAATCTCGGCCTGTTCGAGGGCGTAGTTGCGGCGCATGTCCACCTCGCCTGCCCGTACGACCGCGCGGCACGTCCCGCAGACGCCGCCCTTGCAGGCGAACGGCAGGTCCGCGCGCGCCGCCTGGGCGCCGTCGAGCAGCGTCGCGTCGCGGGAGACCGTCGAGGTCGTGCGCAGGCCGTCGAGCACGGTCGTCAGCTCGCTCGTCGCGCCGGGCGCGACCCCGTCCACGGCCCGTCGCGGCTGGGGCGGCGGCTCGTCGACGTAGAACAGCTCGACGTGTACGCGGGAGGCGGGTACGCCCAGGTCGGCGAGCACCGTACGCGCCTCCTGGATCATCGCCAGCGGCCCGCAGAGCCAGACGTGGTCGAACACCTCGACCGGCACCACCGCGGTCAGCAGGCGGCGCAGCCGGTCGCCGTCGAGCCGCCCCGAGAACAGCTCGACGTCGCGCGGCTCCCGCGAGAGCGCGTGGACCACCTGGAGCCGGGGGCCGTAGCGGTTCTTCAGGTCGCCCAGCTCCTCGGCGAACATCACGGTCCGGCTGGTCCGGTTGCCGTACAGCAGCGACACCTGGGCTTCCGGGTGGGTGAGCACGGTCGAGGCGAGCGACAGCAGCGGGGTGATGCCCGACCCGGCGGCGACGCACAGGTGCCGCTCGCCCGTGGCGGGGTCGGCCCGCCAGGAGCCGGTCGGCGTCTGGACCTCGATCCGCGTCCCGGGCGCGACCTCGCGTACCAGCCAGGACGAGAACAGCCCGCCCGGGATCTCGCGGACCCCGATCCGGGGCCGCGCGCCGGCCGGCGCGCAGATCGAGTACGACCGGCGCTCCTCCCGCCCGTCCACGACGCGGCGCAGGGTGAGCGACTGCCCGGCGCGGAAGGCGTACGCCTCGCGCAGCTCGGCCGGGACGGCGAACGTGATCGCCGCGGCGTCCTCGCACAGGCGGTCCACCGCCGACACGGTGAGCGGGTGGAAAGCGGCCATGTCAGATCTCCTTGACGTGCTCGAACGGCTCAAGGCAGCCGGTGCAGCGGTAGAGGGCCTTGCAGGCGGTCGCGCCGAACTCGGACGTCAGCCGGGTCGCCGCCGACCCGCAGCGCGGGCAGGGCGGGGCGCTCCTGGCCGGCCCCAGCGTGAGCGGGATCGGGCCGCTCCGCCGAGGGGCGGGGCCGGGGGCCGACAGCCCGGCCTCCCGCAGGGCGGCCCGGCCGCGTTCGGTGATCCAGTCGCTCGACCAGGGCGGATCCAGGACGATCCGCACCTCGACCCGGTCGAACCCGGCCTCCCGCAGCCGGTGGACGAGGTCGTCGCGCATGGTCGCCATGGCCGGGCAGCCGGTGTACGTCGGGGTGATCGACACGACCACCTCCTCGCCGGCGGACACCTCGACCCCGCGCAGCACGCCGAGGTCCGCGAGGGTGAGCATGGGCATCTCGGGGTCGCGTACCCGCGCCGCGACCTCGGCGGCCCGGTCGCGGGCGCTCACCAGCGCCCGCTCGGGTGGGCGCGGGCGACGACCTGCATCTCGGCGAGCAGCGGGCGGAGGGAGTCGGTGTGCGCGCCGTCGCGGCCGGTGCCGGCCAGCGGCGCGCGCTCGGGCCGCTCGACGCCGCTCACGGTGAAGACCTGGTCGAGGACGGCGTTCACCTCGTCGCGCAGATCCTCGCCGACATCGGTGAGCTCGGCCTGGTACGGCCACAGAGCGTCCAGCGCCGCCACCAGCCTGCGCCGCGACTCCTCGGTCCCCTGCGCCAGGGTGCGGAACCAGCGTCCCGCCCAGTCGCGGTGGTAGGTGATCTCCTTCACGCCCTTGGCCGCCACCGCCGCCAGGACCTGGTCACGGCTCGTCCGCAGCCGCTCCAGCAGCGCGAGCCGGGCCACCGAGAACAGCAGCAGCCGCACGACGACGTGCGCGAAGTCCCCGTTCTCCACCTCGGCGAGCCGGACGTTGCGGAACTGCTCCGCGTCGCGGAAGTACGCCAGCGCGTCCTCGGCCGGCACGGGCGAGCCCTCTGGGAGGGCGGGCACGACGCCGGGATCCGCGGCGGCCGCCCGCGACAGCAGCAGGCGGGCCTGTCCGAGCAGGTCGAGCGCCATGTTCGCCAGCGCGATGTCCTCTTCCAGGTCGGGCGCGCGGCTGCACCACTCGGACAGGCGCTGCGACATGATCAGCGCGTCGTCGCCGAGCATGAGGCAGTACGCGGCCAGTTCGGCGGCGTCCACGCCCGGCGGCACCGTGGTGTCGAGCCCGGCCAGGGGGTCCTCGAAGCCGGTGCCGAAGGCCCACTGCGAGGAGTCGCCGGCGAATTCGTCGTTCATGAGTGCCAACCGATCACATGTGCGGGACGTTGTCGGGAATGTCGTAGAACGTCGGGTGTCGGTAGACCTTGTCGCCGCTCGGCGCGAACAGCGGGTCCTTCTCGTCCGGGCTGGAGGCCGTGATGGCGTCGGCCCGTACGACCCAGATGCTCACGCCCTCGTTGCGCCGGGTGTAGACGTCACGCGCGTGCCGTACGGCCATCGCGTCGTCGGCGGCGTGCAGCGACCCGACGTGCACGTGGTTGAGGCCCCGCTTGCCGCGGACGAACACCTCGTACAGCGGCCACTCCCGCCGGTCGGCGCTCATCGCGTGCCCGCCCGCTCCGCGAACGCCGACGCGGCCTCGCGAACCCAGGCGCCGTCCTCGTGCGCGGCCCGGCGGTGCGCCATGCGCTGCGCGTTGCACGGCCCGTCCCCGCGGATCACGGCGGCGAGCTCCGCCCAGTCGGGCTCGCCGAAGTCGTGGTGGCCGCGTTCGGCGTTCCAGCGCAGGTCGGGGTCGGGCAGCGTCACCCCCAGCACCTCGGCCTGCGGGACCGTCATGTCCACGAACTTCTGGCGCAGCTCGTCGTTGGAGTTGCGCTTGACGCCCCAGGCCATCGACCGCGCGCTGTTGGGCGAGTCGGCGTCCGGCGGGCCGAACATCATCAGCGACGGCCACCAGAACCGGTCCACCGACTCCTGGACCATCGCCCGCTGGGCGTCGGTGCCGCGCATCATCGTCATCAGCAGCTCGTAGCCCTGCCGCTGGTGGAACGACTCCTCCTTGCAGATGCGGATCATGGCGCGCCCGTACGGGCCGTACGAGGTGCGGCAGAGCGGCACCTGGTTGCAGATCGCGGCGCCGTCCACCAGCCAGCCGATCGTCCCGACGTCGGCGTACGACGGCGTCGGGTAGTTGAAGATCGAGGAGTACTTCTGCCGGCCCGTGAGCAGCAGCTCGGTCAGCTCGGCGCGGGAGACGCCCAGGGTCTCGCACGCCGAGTACAGGTACAGCCCGTGCCCGGCCTCGTCCTGCACCTTGGCCAGCAGGATCGCCTTGCGGCGCAGGGACGGCGCGCGGCCGATCCACGCGCCTTCGGGCTGCATGCCGATGATCTCGGAGTGCGCGTGCTGGGCGATCTGGCGTACGAGCGTCCGGCGGTAGGCGTCCGGCATCCAGTCCCGGGGCTCGATCCGGTCGTGGCGCGCGATCGTCGCCTCGAACGCGGCTTCGAGCGCTTCCGGCTCCGCCGGTGTCGTCGTCATCGATTTCCCTCCTCGGGCGTCGAGTCGTATTTACTTATCGCTCGGTCAGTAATACCGTGGCACGTGTTGGGGTACCTGCGCAAGGGGCCCGTGGAGAGGAGAGGACGCGTGAGCGCGCTGCTGGAGAGCTACGCCGCCGGACGATGGTTCCGGGCGGCCGATGAAGGGGAGCCCCTGCGCGACGCCGCCACGGGCGAGGAGGTCGCGCGGATCTCCAGCCGGGGGCTGGACGTCGCCGCGATGGTCCGCCACGCCCGCGACACCGGCGGGCCCGCGCTGCGGTCCCTGACCTTCCACGAGCGGGCGGCCCTGCTGAAGGCGCTGGCCAAGCACCTGACCGAGCGCAAGGAGGAGCTGTACGCGCTGTCCGTGCGGACCGGCGCCACCTCGCGCGACACGATGATCGACGTGGACGGCGGCATCGGCACCCTGTTCAGCTACGCGAGCAAAGGGGTGCGCGAGCTGCCGAACGACACCGTCGTCCTGGACGGCGGCCTGGAGCGCCTGGGCAAGGGCGGCACGTTCGTCGGCCAGCACCTCTACACCTCGCGGCCGGGCGTCGCGGTGCAGATCAACGCCTTCAACTTCCCGGTCTGGGGGATGCTCGAGAAGCTGGCCCCGGCCTTCCTCGCCGGGCTGCCCTCGATCGTCAAGCCCGCGAGCCAGACCGCGTACCTGACCGAACTGGCCGTACGGCTGATCGTCGAGTCGGGCATCCTGCCCGAGGGCACGCTCCAGCTCGTCTCCGGCGGCGCCGGCGGGCTGCTCGACGAGCTGACCGTCCAGGACTCCGTCGCCTTCACCGGCTCCGCGCACACCGCGGGCATCCTGCGCCGCCACCCGAACGTGCTGGACGGCGGCGTCCTGCTGGGAGTCGAGGCCGACTCGCTGAACTGCTCGATCCTGGGGCCGGACGTGCGGCCGGAGGAGCCGGAGTTCGACCTGTTCGTCAAGGGCGTCGTCACCGAGATGACGGTCAAGGCGGGCCAGAAGTGCACCGCCATCCGCCGGGTCCTCGTGCCCTCGGCCATGGCCGACCAGGTCGTCGAGGCGCTGGCCGCGCGCCTGGCCAAGGTGACCGTCGGCGATCCCCGCCATCCGGACGTGCGGATGGGCGCGCTGGCCAGCCTCGGCCAGCGCGACGAGGTACGCAAGGCCGTCGAGGCGCTGCGGGCCGGCGCCGAGATCGCCTTCGGCGACCCCTCCGGCTCCGCCCTGCTCGACGGCGACCCCGAACGCGGCGCGTTCATGACCCCGCTCCTGCTGCGCGCCCGTCCCGGCGCCACCGAACCGCACGACGTGGAGCCGTTCGGGCCGGTCGGCACCGTGCTCGCCTACGACGGCCTGGACGCGGCGATCGCGCTCGCGGCGCGCGGCAGGGGCAGCCTCGTCGCCTCCGTCGCCACCCATGACCCGGAGGTCGCGCGGACCGTCGTGCTGGGGCTGGCGCCGTGGCACGGCCGGGTCCTCGTCCTGGACAGGGACGACGCCAAGGAGTCCACCGGGCACGGCTCGCCGCTGCCCGTCCTCGTCCACGGCGGCCCGGGCCGGGCCGGCGGCGGCGAGGAGCTGGGCGGCGTCCGCGGGGTCCTGCACCACATGCAGCGCACCGCCGTCCAGGCCTCCCCGGACCTGCTCACCGCGGTCACCGGCCGCTGGACCACGGGCGCCGCGCGCGCCGAGTCGGGCGTCCACCCGTTCCGCAAGTCCCTGGCGGAGCTGCGCGTCGGTGACACGATCGCCTCCGCGCCGCGTACGGTCTCGCTCGCCGACATCGAGCACTTCGCCGAGTTCACCGGGGACACCTTCTACGCGCACACCGACGCCGAGGCGGCAGCGCGCAACCCGCTGTTCGGCGGCATCGTCGCCCACGGGTACCTCGTCGTGTCCCTGGCCGCCGGGCTCTTCGTGGACCCGGCGCCCGGACCGGTCCTGGCGAACTTCGGCGTCGACTCCCTGCGCTTCCTCACCCCCGTGAAGGCGGGCGACACGATCGACGTGACGCTGACCGTCAAGCAGATCACCCCGCGCAGCTCCGCCGACTACGGCGAGGTCCGCTGGGACGCCGTCGTGGCCAACCAGGACGGCCAGCCGGTCGCCACGTACGACGTGCTGACCCTCGTGGCCAAGACCTGGCCGCTGCCCGGACAGGAGGCCTGAGGTGGAGCCTGAGCTGGACGGGGCCTCGATCCTGCTGGAACGCGACGGCGCCGTGGCCGTGCTGACCCTCAACCGCCCGGACCGCCGCAACGCGCTGGACACCGGGCTGAAGACGGCGTTGCGCCGGGCGCTGGAGGAGGTCGCGGCCGACGACGCCGTACGCGCGGTGTTGCTGACCGGGGCGGGGACCGCCTTCTGCGTCGGCCAGGACCTCGCCGAGCACGCGGCGGCGCTCCGCTCGGACGCCGGGCACGCCTTCGACACCGTCGAGGAGGACTACGCGCCGATCGTCCGGCTCCTGGCCACCATGGGCAAACCGGTCGTCGCCGCCGTCAACGGCACGTGCGTCGGCGCCGGTCTGGCCCTCGCCCTGGCCTGTGACCTGCGGGTGCTCGCGGAGGAGGCCGTCTTCGCGACGGCGTTCACGGCGATCGGGCTGACGTGCGACTCGGGGCTGTCCCTGACGCTCGTACGGGCGGTCGGCGAGGCCAGGGCCAAGGAACTGGTCCTGCTCGGTGAGTCGTTCGGCGCCCGGCAGGCGGTGGAGTGGGGGATCACGGGGCGCGTGGTCCCGCGCGAGGAGACGGGTGCGGTGGCGCGTGAGCTGGCGGCCCGGCTCGCCGCCGGGCCGACCGCCGCGTACGCGGAGTCCAAGCGGCTGATCGCCGGGGCCTGGGACCAGGACCTCGGCGCGGCACTCACCGCCGAGGCCCGCGCCCAGGCCCGCCTGGGGCTGACCGCGGACCACGCGGGAGCGGTGGAGGCGTTCCTCGAGAAACGCAAACCCACCTTCGAGGGCCGCTGACCGCTCACCCGGCTCCGGCGCCCCGGGCCTCCTCGAACACCAGCCACGTACGGGTGGCGCGGATACCGGGGATGTCCTGGATGAGCTCCAGTACCACGTGCCGGAGCGTCGCGTTGTCCGGGGTCCTGACCAGGGCCAGGACGTCGTAGTCGCCGCCGACCAGGGCGAAGTTCTCGACGTACGGGGTCTCCTGGAGCCGGGCCGACACCGCGCGCCAGGAGTTCTGCTCGATGGTGAGCGAGACGTACGCGCTGGTGCCCAGGCCGGCCTTGTGCGGCGCGATCCGCGCCGTGAAGCCGGTGATCACCCCGGCGTCCATCAGCCGGGTGATCCTGGCGTAGACGTTGGCCCTGGAGACGTGCACGCGCTCGGCGAGGGTGCGCATCGAGATCCGGCCGTCCCGCCGCAGCTCGGCGATGATCGCCCGATCCACCCCGTCCAGCGGCGCGGCCGAATGTCCCGCCGACCCCTCTCCGGCACCGTCGTTGAACGACAATCGGTCCTCCTGAAGACTGGTTTCAGACCTTTTGTCGCTCATCATGCCTGATGTCTTGAACACCTGGCTCCATGCGCAGACGCTTTCCCTGTCAAACGTCCAGAGAAAGGGAGCGTCGCATGTCCGTCGACGTCCTTCTGCCCTCACCCGTGCCGGTGCGCTTCGTCGCCGAGGACGGCACGGCGGTCCAGCCGCCCACCGGCTACCAGGTGCCGGAGGAGGAGCGGTTGCTGGAGGCCTACCGCCGGATGGTCGTCGGCCGCCGCTTCGACCGCCAGGCGACCGCGCTGACCAAGCAGGGGCGCCTGGCCGTCTACCCCTCCAGCCGCGGGCAGGAGGCCTGCCAGATCGCCGGGGTGCTCGCGCTGCGCGAGGACGATTGGCTGTTCCCGACCTACCGGGACTCGGTGGCGCTGGTCTCCCGGGGCCTCGATCCCGTTGAGGTGCTGACCCTGCTGCGGGGCGGCTGGCACTGCGGGTACGATCCCGCCGCCACCCGGGTCGCGCCCCAGTGCACCCCGCTGGCCACTCAGACCATCCACGCCGTGGGCATGGCCGACGCCCTGCGCCGCAAGAACGAGAGCGGCGTCGTCATGGCCTTCATCGGCGACGGCGGCACCAGCGAGGGCGACTTCCACGAGGCGCTGAACTACGCCGCGGTCCTGCACGCGCCCGTCGTGTTCTTCGTGCAGAACAACAAGTACGCGATCTCCGTACCGCTGGCCAAGCAGAGCGCCGCGCCCGCGCTCGCGTACAAGGGCATCGGGTACGGCATCCGCTCCGAGCAGGTGGACGGCAACGACCTCGTCGCGGTGCTGTCCGTTCTGACCGCGGCCGTGGAGCACGCGCGTACGGGCGGCGGTCCCTTCCTGGTGGAGGCGCACACGTACCGGATGGACCCCCACACCAACGCCGACGACGCCGGCCGGTACCGGGACAAGCGGGAGGTCGAGCAGTGGGAGGCGGCCGACCCGCTCGCCCGCCTGGAGACCTACCTGCATGGGCGCGGCGTGCTCGACACGGCCGCCGTCGAGTCGGCGCACGAGGCCGCCGAGGAGTTCGCCGCCCGGGTGCGTACGGAGATGAACGCCGACCCGAAGGTGGATCCGTTCGAGCTGTTCGAGCACGTCTTCGCCGAGGCCACGCCCCAGCTGCGCGAGCAGCGGGCCCTGCTGGCGTCCGAACTGGAGGACCGATGACCGCTTTGAGCATGGCGCAGGCGCTGAACGCCGCGCTTCGGGACGCCCTGCGCGAGGACGAGCGCGTTCTCGTCTTCGGCGAGGACGTGGGCCCGCTGGGCGGCGTCTTCCGCGTCACCGACGGGCTGACCAAGGAGTTCGGCGAGGAGCGGTGCTTCGACACGCCGCTGGCCGAAGCCGGGATCGTGGGACTGGCCGTGGGACTGGCCATGGGCGGCTTCCGGCCGGTGATCGAGATGCAGTTCGACGCGTTCGCCTACCCGGCCTTCGAACAGATCGCCTCGCACGTGGCCAAGCTGCGCAACCGCACGCGCGGGCGGCTGTCGCTGCCGATGGTGATCAGGATCCCGTACGCGGGCGGCATCGGCGGTGTCGAGCACCACTGCGACTCCAGCGAGGCGTACTACGTGCACACGCCGGGCCTGAAGGTCGTGACCCCCGCGACGGCCGATGACGCGTACTGGCTGCTGCGCGACGCCATCGCCGACCCCGACCCGGTGATCTTCATGGAACCCAAGCGCCTGTACTGGTCCAAGGGCGAGACGTCCGTCGGGGACCGGCGGGCGGCGGGGTTCGGGCGGGCGGCGGTGCTGCGCGAGGGCCGCGACGCGACGCTGGTCGCCTACGGGCCGAGCGTTTCGGTGGCGCTCCAGGCCGCCGACACCGCGGCCCAGGACGGGCTCGCCCTGGAGGTGGTGGACCTGCGGACGATCGTCCCGTTCGACGACTCGACCGTCGTGTCCTCCGTGCGCAAGACCGGGCGCTGCGTGGTGATCCAGGAGGCCCAGGGGTTCGCCGGGGTGGGCGCGGAGATCGCGGCCCGCGTGCAGGAGCGGTGCTTCCACTCGCTGGCGGCTCCGGTGCTGCGGGTCACGGGGTTCGACATCCCGTACCCGCCGCCGATCCTCGAGCACTCGCACCTGCCGGACGCCGACCGGGTGCTGGACGCGGTGGACCGGCTTCAGTTCGGTGACGAGCCCGATCTGGCGCACCTGAGCGGGGAGGCGTCATGACGCGGCACGTGTTCCGCCTGCCCGACCTGGGCGAAGGGCTGACGGAGGCTGAGATCGTCGACTGGAAGGTCGCCGTCGGGGACACCGTCGAGATCGACCAGATCGTGGTGGAGGTCGAGACGGCCAAGGCGGCGGTGGAGGTGCCTGTGCCGTACGCGGGGACGGTGCTGAGCCTGCACGCTTCGGCGGGGGCCGTCCTGTCGGTGGGGGAGCCGCTCATCGAGGTCGGCCCGGCGGGCGGCGTGGGCGATTCGGCCGCCGCGGAGCGCTATCGGGAGGAGGAACGCGCCGGATCGGGAAATGTCCTCATCGGCTACGGCACCGGCCACACCCCCACCACCCGCCGCCGCTCCCGCAAGGCCCCCGCAACCCCCGCCCAACCACCTACGGCCCCGGCCTCCCGCCCCACGTCTCCGTCCCCGGCCGCGCCTGCTTCCCCGCCCGCGTCCGCGGCTGGTGAGCGGCAGGCGCCTCGAGTGATCTCCCCGCTCGTACGCAGGCTCGCCCACGAGCACGGGGTGGATCTCTCCGCCGTCACCCCCACCGGGCCCCGCGGTGTGATCCTCCGCCGCGACGTCGAACGTGCCATGGCCACCCCCGCCGCCTCCACCGTCCCCGCCGCCCCGGCGACAGCGGGAGCAACCGAGACGACATCGGTCGCAACCCGGACGACATCGGAGGCGACCGGAACCCCGCTGCGGGCCGAGCGCATCCCCCTGCGCGGACTGCGGCGGGCGGTGGCCGACAAGCTGAGCCGCAGCCGTACCGAGATCCCCGACGCCACCACCTGGGTGGACGTCGACGCCACCGGCCTGCTCGAGGTCAAGGACGCGCTCCGGCGGGACCGCCCGGACCTCGGCATCGGGCTGCTCGCGCTCCTGGCCCGCAGCTGCGTGGCCGCCCTGCGCCGCTTCCCCGAGCTGAACTCCTCGGTCGACACCGCCCGCGCCGAGATCGTCCGGCACGGCCACGTCAACCTCGGCTTCGCCGCCCAGACCGATCGCGGCCTGGTCGTGCCGGTGGTCCGCGACGCGCACCTCATGACGACCGCGCAGCTCGCCGCCGAACTGACCAGGCTCACCGCCCTCGCCCGCGAAGGCACGCTGCCGCCCGCGGCGCTGACCGGGGGCACGTTCACGCTCAACAACTACGGCGTCTTCGGCGTGGACGGATCCACCCCGATCATCAACCACCCCGAGGCGGCGCTCCTCGGCATCGGCCGCATCATCGACCGCCCCTGGGTGAAGGACGGCGCGGTCGTGCCCCGCAAGGTCACCCAGCTGTCGTTCACGTTCGACCACCGCGTCTGCGACGGCGGCGCGGCCGGCGGCTTCCTGCGCTTCGTAGCCGACTGCGTGGAGAACCCCGCCGTCCTGCTCGCCCACGTCTGAACGGAAGGAAGTGACATCAGGTGGTCAACGTACGCTCGTCTCTGCTCGACCTTCAGTCCTACGTGCCGGGCCGCAAGTCGCCCGGGGCCGTCGTCCTGGCCAGCAATGAGTCCCCGTACGGGTCCCGCTGCGTGACCACGTCCAGGACCTCCGGGCCATGGCGGCGGCCATCGCCCCGCGGACCAGGCTGGTGTTCGTCTGCAACCCGAACAACCCGACCTCCACCCCCGTCGGCGAGGCAGCCCTGCGCGCCTTCGTGGACCAGGTGCCCGAGCACGTGCTGATCGCCGTTGACGAGGCCTACCACGAGTACGCCGTGCCGGACGCGCTCGCGCTCTTCGGCGACCGGCCGAACGTCGTCGTGCTCAGGACCTTCTCCAAGGCGTACGCGCTGGCCGGGCTGCGGGTCGGCTACTGCGTCGGACCGCCGGAGATCATCGCCCAGGTACGCAAGACGCAGACGCCTTTCAGCGTCAGCGCCCTGGCCCAGGAGGCGGCGATCGCGGCGCTCCGCGAGCACGAGGAGGTGGACAGGCGGGTCGCCCTCACCGTCAAGGAACGCGACCGCGTCACCGGTGAGCTCCGGGCCCTCGGCTACGACCTGCCGCCGTCCCAGGCGAACTTCCTGTGGCTCCCGCTCGGTCAGGACAGCGCGTCCTTCGCCGACCACTGCCACGCCAACGGGGTGATCGTGCGGGCGTTCCCGGGGGAGGGCGTGCGCGTCACGGTGGGCCTGCCGGAGGAGAACTCGGCCTTTCTCACGCCGGCCGCCACCTGGCGACGACCTGGCCGTACGCCGTACCCTCCGCCGCCCCGGCTGACCGGCCGGCTCTGCCGGTCAGGCCCCGCTGGTGACCTCGTCCACGCCCCGGTCCAGCCGCAGGCCGCGGGTCTCCCTGAACGAGGTCAGCACCACCACCAGCGACACGGCCGCGAGCCCCACCATGTAGTAGGCGGGCGCGACGGAGCTGCCCGTCGCGGAGACCAGCCCGGTCGCCGCGAACGGGGCGGTGCCGCCGAACAGCACGTACGCCGCCGTGTACCCGATGGCCGAGCCGCTCGCCCGCACCTTCGCGGGGAACATCTCCACCAGCGCGGGCACGTTGGAGGTGCCGATCACCGCCACGAGCATCGCCAGCACCGACGTGCCGACCATCGCCCCGGCCAGGCTCGACCCCATCAGCCAGAACGCCGGCAGCGGCAGCAGCACGAAGCCCGCGCACGCGACGACGAGCATGGGCCGGCGGCCGAACCGGTCGCTGGCCGCCGCCGCGAACAGGCAGGCCACGCTGTAGGCGAGCATCGAGACCACGTTCGTGAGCTGGGCCTGGCTCTTGGTGTAGCCGAGCTCCTCCGACATGTACGCGATCATGTAGCTGCTCATGAGGTAGTACCCGACGGCGTTGGTGATGCTGTAGCCGAAGAGCGTCGCGATCTGGCGACCGCAGCGGCGCACGGCCTCGCGCAGCGGCGCCGGCTCGACCGCGTCGTGCTGCTGCAGCGACCGGAACACGGGCGTGTCCTCGACCTTGGACCGCAGGTACAGGCCGATGAGTCCGAGCGGCGCCGCCAGCAGGAACGGGATGCGCCAGCCCCAGCTCTGCAGGGCCTCGGTCGTGACCGTCGAGGTGATCAGGAAGCCGACGCCGGAGCCCGCCACGCTGGCCAGGCCCACGGTCACCGGCACGGCGGCGGCGAAGCGGGCCCGCCGCTCCTCCGGCGCGTACTCCACGATGAACGCCGACGCCCCCGTGTACTCGCCGCCGGTCGAGAACCCCTGGGCGCAGCGCAGCAGGAACAGCAGGATCGGCGCGGCCATGCCCCAGGCGGCGTAGGTGGGCAGGATGCCGATGAGGAACGTGGCGCCGCTCATCGTCAGGATGGTCAGCGCCAGCATCCTGTTGCGGCCGAGGCGGTCGCCGTACCTGCCGAAGAAGGCGGCCCCGAGCGGGCGGGCGACGAACCCGCCCGCGAAGATCGCCCAGGTGGCGAGCAGCGCGGCCGTCGTGTCGTAGTCGGGGAAGAACAGCTTGGCGATCGTCGCGGACATCACCGCGTAGGCCGCCGAGTCGAACCATTCGACGAAGTTGCCGATGGCGGAGGCCAGGGTGACCTTGCGCCGGACGTCCGTGGAGGCGTGGGGGGTCATTGCTTGCTCCCTAGTTCTGGTGACGGAGTCGGAGCTGGGCGCGCTGGATCTTCCCGGTCGCCGACCGGGGCAGCTCGTCCACGAACTCGATCTCCCTGGGGTAGGCGAAGCGCGAGTGCGTGGTCTTGGCGAACTCGCGGATCTGCCGTGCCAGCTCCTCGCCTGGCAGGTAGCCGGGCGCCGGCCGGACCCACGCCTTGACGGCCTGGCCGCGTACGGGGTCGGGCACCCCGGCCACGCCCACGTCCGCGACGGCGGGATGGGCGCGCAGCGCCTCCTCGATCTCGTCGGGACCGACGCGGTAGCCGGAAGTCTTGATCACGTCGTCGACGCGGCCGAGGAACCAGTAGTAGCCGTCCTCGTCCACCCGCGCGTGGTCCTTGGTGTGGAACCACCCGCCGCCGAACACCTCCAGGGAGGGCTCGGGGCGGTTCCAGTAGCCGAGCGGGAACTGCGGGTTGCTCCGCGCCCGCAGGCAGATCTCGCCGACCTCGCCCGCCGGGACCGGCCGCTCGTGCTCGTCGAGGAGCGCCACGTCCCAGCCGGGCAGCGGCCGGCCCATGGATCCCTCCTTGACCGGGGTGCCGGGGAAGTTCCCGATCAGCGGGTACGACTCGGTGGAGCCGTAGTAGTCGAGCAGCGTGACCCCGAACTGGTCGCGGAACCAGCGGATCAGGTCGGCGGTGAGCGGCTCGTTGGCGCAGCAGATCGTGCGGAACCGCTGCGGGTGACGGCGGCCCGCGTCGGGCAGCTGCTCGCGCATCTTGCGCAGGAACGTGGGGTTGACCAGGCCGGTCGTGACGCCGTTGCGCGCCATGCTGGCCAGCAGCCCCTCCGGGTCGAACCCGGCCGCCGGCCGGTAGACCAGGTGCGTGGCGCCCGCCCTGAGCGGGCCCATGAGCTTGGCCATCGACCAGGCCCACTCTCCCGCGCCGTAGAAGACGTCGCCGGGACGCAGGTCGTGGCAGTGCCGGAACTCGTTGTGGCCGAGCAGGGTGCGGTGCGCGTGCACGATGCCCTTGGCGGGGCCGGTCGTGCCGGAGGTGTAGAAGATCAGCGCGGGGTCGTCGGCGGCGGTGTCGGCGTCCTCGAACTCCGGCGTCAGCAGGCCGATCGCCGGGTCGTCCACGTCGACCACGGTCCCGCCGTACCCGCTCGCCCGCCGGATCGCGCCCGCCTCGGTGACCAGCACGGACGCGCCCGAGTCGGCGAGCCGGTAGGCGATCTGGTCGTCGGCCCAGAGCAGCGACATGGTCACGAGCACGGCGCCGGTACGCAGCACGCCCAGGTACGTCGCCGGGGTGTCGGTGCGCTGGGGGAGCATGACCGCGACCCGGTCGCCGGGGCGGACGCCGAGGCCGTGCAGGCAGGCGGCCACCCGGCGGGAGCGGTCCTGCACGGCGCCCCAGCGGACCTCCTCGCGCGCTCCCGTGTGATCCTCGAAGATCAGCGCCAGGTTCTCGCGGGGGTGGCGGTCGGCCACGTCCACGGCCATGTTGTAGCGTTCGGGAACGCTCCACTCGGTCACTTGGCGCGTCCCTTCAGAAAACGGGCCATCTCCCGCTGGGGTTCGCCCGTGGCGTACGCGGCGGCGTGCACCTTCTTGGCCGCCGCGACCGAGTCGGCCAGGGCGTCCCGCTCCAGTTCCCTGAGTCGGCCCTTCGTCAGCGCCACCGCGCCGGAGGGCAGCGCGGCCAGCTCCTTGGCCTGCGCCACGGCGGCGGCCGGTACGTCGTTCTCCGCCACGAGCCTGGTCAGCAGGCCGAGCCGCTCCGCCTCCGCCCCGTACACCAGGCGTCCGGTCAGCGCGAACTCGATGGTCTTCGCGCGGCCGAGCACGCCCCACATGGCCCAGATGCCGGTGATGCTCGGGATGCCCGACAGCACCTCCGGCTGGCCCATCCGGGTGCCCGCGTGGCCGATGCGCAGGTCGGCCAGCAGCGCGAACTGGAATCCCGAACCGGCCGCCACCCCGTTCACCGCAGCCACGACCGGCTTGTCCAGGTCGAGCACCGCCCGGTAGAGCCGGTCGAAGCCGTCGATCCAGGCGTCGGAGGCGGCGTGGTCGTCGGGGTCGATCCCGGCCGTCTCACCCAGGTCCTGACCGGCGCAGAAGGCGCGCCCCGCCCCCGTGAGGACGACGGCGCCCACCTCCGGGTCGGCTCCCGCCGCGCGCAGCAGCTCGATCAGCCGCTCCCGCATCCCGGCGGTCCAGGCGTTCAGCTTCTCCGGGCGGTTCAAGGTGATCACCGCGACGGGTCCGTCACGGTCCAGCAGCACACTCACTAGCGTCCCTCCGCAGGTCAACGGGCTTGTCGGGATATAACCAGGTCCTGCGGGGTGCTGGCCAACATCAATGTGGACTCTTGGCGATATCAGCGCGATATGGTCAGGGTGATGGAGCTACGCCACCTGCGCTATTTCGTCATGGTCGCCGAGGAGCTGCACTTCGGCCGGGCCGCGGAGCGGCTGCACATGGCGCAGCCGCCGCTGTCCCAGCGCATCCGCGACCTGGAGCGGGAGCTGGGCGTCCGGCTGTTCGACCGTAACCCGCACCGCGTCTCGCTCACCGAGGCCGGCGCGCTGCTGCTCGAGCACGCGCGCGGCGTGCTGGAGCGGGCGGACGCGGCCCGCGAGGCCATGCGCCGCATCCGCCCGGGCGACTCGGGCGTGCTCCGGGCCGGGGTGCCGCCGGACACGACGCCGATGGCGCTCAGGACGCTGGTGGCCACGTTCGCCGAGCGCGTCCCCGACGTGCTGCTGGAGCTGCACGAGCTGACCACCGCCAGCCAGCTCGCCAAGCTGCGCGCGGAGGAGCTTGACGTGGGCCTCGTCCGGCATCCCTGCGACACGGTGGGGCTGGAGTCGAGCGAGGTCGTCCACCGGCGGCTCGGCGTGGTGCTGCCCGCCGGCCACCGCGCGGCCGGTCAGGAGGTGGTACGCCTGCGCTCGCTCGACGGGTCACCCCTGGTGATCTTCCCCCGGGAGATGGCGCCCCAGCTCTACGACCACGTGCTGGAGGCGTGCCGGGACAACGGGTTCCTGCCGGGCGCGATCAGGCACGCCAGGAACCCCCACTTCGTGCACGGCCTCGTCATGTCGGGGCTGGGGGCGCACCTCAACGAGGAGCCGTACGACGAGCTGCCCGCCGGGCTTGTGTGGCGGCCGATCGACGAACCCCGGCTGACCTGGTCGACCTCGGCGGTGTGGCTGCCGGTGCAGGGCGGCGAGGTCGCCACCGCCTTCGCCGCCGCGGCCCTCGCGGGGCTGCGCGAGGTCGGCCATGCCTAGTGCCGCGGTCCGCGACGGCGGAGGTCAGCGGGCCTGGCGGCGCCAGACCGAGGGGCTGAGGGCGCGGGCTCGCTTGAACGCCACGCTGAAGGCGAAGGCGTCCTCGTACCCGACCTGCCGGGCCACGGTGGCGACGGTCGCCTCGGTGTCACGGAGCAGGTCCGCCGCCAGGGCCATGCGCCAGCCGGTGAGGTAGGTGAGCGGGGGCTCGCCGACCAGGCTGGTGAAGCGCGCGGCGAAGGCGGCGCGGGACATGCCGACCTTGGCGGCCAGCTCGGCGACCGTCCATCGGTGGGCGGGGTCCTCGTGCAGCAGGCGCAGTACGTCGCCGATCGCGGGGTCGGCCAGCGCCCGATGCCAGGCGGGCAGTGCCGGATCCGGCCTGGCGCACCATGCGCGCAACGCCAGCACGAGCACCAGATCGAGCAGGCGGTCGAGGATGGCGTCCTGGCCGGGTTCGTCGCAGGCGGCCTCGGTGGCCAGCAGCTCCAGCGCCGCTCGGGTCCGCGGCCCGGCGGGTACGACCGCCAGCGGCGGGAGCATGTCCAGCAGACGGTCGCCCACGTCGCCGCGGAGTTCGTACGCGCCTCGGATCATGACCGTGGCCCCGGGCAGGCCGTCACCGTAGGTGCGGGGCGCCAGACTCCGGCGAGCCGCCACCTGGTCGCCGCCGACGGCGTACTTCTTCTGCCCATGAATCACCACCTGAGGTGGGGTGGAGGGGCTGTCGGCGATCGTGTAGCGGCTCGTGGCGCTGATGATGGCGATGTCACCGGCGGCGAGAGGTACGGGGGCGACGTCCTCGCCGAGCCGGACCGACGCGTGGCCGCCGAGCGTGGCCACGACCGTGAGCGGGGGAGCGTCGGTGAAGCCCAGCGACCACGGCGGCCGCTGGACCAGCTTCCTGACCGGCGCGTTCTTGGCGCGGGCCCGGTGCAGCAGGTCGCTCAGGACATCCATGCCCATCACGTTAGACGATCACAAAGGTATCCCGGATGTTCTCCCATGGATCGTCTTCGCTTTGTGGAGTTCCCTTGGGGGAATGACGAACATCCTCATCCTGGGCGGCAACGGCAAGACCGGTCGCCGCATCGTCCGGCGTCTGCGGAGCGCCGGCCATCCGGTACGGGCGGTGGCCCGTACCACCGGAGATCTCCCCTTCGACCTGGGCGATCCGGCGACGTGGGCGCCCGCGCTCGACGGCGTCACCGCGGCCTACCTCATGGAGCCCGACCTGCGGGGGAGTGTCGACCACCGCGCGCGCATCCCCGGGCTCGTGGCCGAGGCGGTGGCGTCGGGGGTGCGGCGGCTGGTGCTGCTGTCGGCCTACGGCGTCGGCGAGGCTGGCGACAGCCATCCCCTCAAGACCGCCGAGCAGGCCGTGCGCGGCTCCGGCGTCGGCTGGACCATCCTGCGGCCGGACTGGTTCGCGCAGAACTTCAGTGAGAGCTTCTGGCGGCAGGGGGTTCTCTCCGGGGAGCTGTTCCTGCCCGCCGGTGACGGGGGTACGCCGTTCGTCGATGCCGAGGACATCGCCGAGGTCGCCGCGGCGGCGCTCACCGAGGACCGCCACAGCGGCCGGACCTACCAGTTGACCGGACCGCGGGCGATCAGCTTCGGCGAGGCGGCGGATCTCATCGGCAAGGCCACCGGGCGTACGATCCGTCACGTCGACATCGAGCCCGAGGTCTTCGTCGAGCGTCAGGTCGCCAATGGCGTCCCCGCCGACGTCGCCCGGCTGCTCACCGGCCTCTTCGTGGCCGTCCGCGACGGCCGGGGCTCCCCGGTCTCGGACGGCGTGGAACGGGCCCTCGGCCGGCCACCGAGATCGTTCGAGGACTACGTCGTCGAGACCGCCGCCGCCGGCCACTGGGACTGACCGCCACGACAGGGCGGGTTCGTCAGGCCGGTGGCCTGTGTCCGCAAACTGGCCTCGGCTCTCGAACCCGCAGCCACCTCGGTGGAGGCATCCTCGTCAGAGGAATTCACCCCACACCGGGACGGCATCCCCCTGCTCCCAAGGTTCCGCATCGTCATCGCGCGGGTGGAAGTCGTTGGTGATGTATTCGGCAAGGTCCCGGCCGTAGTTGATGATGTCCGTTCCCCAGATCGACAGCACCTGACTGCCGGATGTGCCGCGTCCGCCGGGCAGGAAGCGATGGGCGTAGAGCGGGATCAGCTTCGGCGCCCTCGCCAGCGCGTCCCCCGCGATCCGGAGCGCCTCCGCGTTGTCCTTCGGCCGGGCTCCCCATGAGCTCAGCCAAGCGCCGTACTCCACGTCGCGCAGGACCTGGCGTACCGGCCATTCCACGTGGTGGCGAAGCTCCTCCTCCTCGCCGTCGCGCCAGTCCGGCCAGGGACGTTCCCAGGTGGCGCCTGCCTCTGGGCGGGCGGAGTTGATCGGGAGCCCGGCGGCGAGGAAGGCGCGATGATCGTCGGCGAACTCGATGCCGTACTCCGCCTCGATCCAGGTGAACTCCCTGTCGGTCAGCCCCGGCGTGATCTCACACGCCCCGGACAACGCCAGGCGCCGAGCGGCTTCGCGCCCGAGTCGGACCGCGGCTGGATGAAGCATGTCGTCCACCATAGCGAGCCATGATCGCCCGCTCCGGCATGTGCGACCTCGCCGCCCGCGATGCTAGGGTCCGGCCATGGATCACGGGCGATCAACGGGGCCGACCGGCTTCACGTAGTCCGCCAGGAGATACCTGGCGGTGCTACCAGGGGAGCCCCATGTCCCGCACCGCCCATCACCTTGACCGCCCGCTTCCCCCCGGAGGCGAACAGCGGGGAGACCCGTGGAGATCGGTGACGATAGTCGATCTCCGTTACAGTGCCGCGTGCCTGCGCGAGGCAGAACGAGCCGGCCATCGAGCACGCCCGGCCCTCGTCCGCCGCAGGGTCGACGTCTACTCCTGGGCCAGGGCCGATCGTCGGGACCGGTCGGTGGCGGAATGGGCCAAGGTCGAGGAGCGCCGAGCACGCCAGCGCCTGCGTCTCCGGCTCGAAGCGATCCGCCAGAGGGCCAACGCCACCGAGGCGGTCGACGATCTCGAGGTCCGCCCTGCCCGACACCGTCGCAACGCCATCTGGCTGTACTGATCGGGGGATATCCCCTCTATCGGGACGGCCTGCCGCGTGCCCGTACCGGCGGCACCGCGAGCGTCTCGACGACCGCTGTGCCGCCGGGCCTCTGGAGTCGGCTCAGCTCAGAGCCTGGAAGCTGCCGATGTTGCCGTACCTGTCCTCGCCGGGCTCGACCGGGTCGAAGATCCTGGTCCGGCAGTCGAAGTCCGGGAAGATCAGGATCGTGCCCCGGGTCCGGTTCACCACGGCGGTGTCGTCGCCGAAGCCCTGATGGCAGACGAAGGGCTCCGGGTCGACGACCGTCGCCACCTGGCCGTCAGATGAGTACAGGCGTACGAACCCTGGCGCGGCGGCTCGACGAAGGCGGTGGTGTTCTTCCCGTCCTTCTGCGCCGAACGAATCTACATCGTAAAGGCGCCGGGCGGGGGTGGTGCGACAACCTGACCGACATCCGACCTTCGCCCCGAGGGGGTCGTCGGACGTCGCGTGTATCGTGGCTGGTCAGGGGTATATTCGGTCGCGGGAGTCGGGCTGAACGCTGATGGCCGGCAGAGGGTGTGATCGCGGTCCCGGTCCTCGCTGGAGCGGCCTCAGGCTCGGCATTTCTCTGATCAAGGGCTCGATCATGGAACTTCAGAACCAGACCGCGCTGGTGACCGGAGGCGGCTCGGGCATCGGCCGGGCGACCGCGCTGGCGCTCGCCCGCGAGGGGGCCTTCGTCATCGTCGCCGGTCGCGGCGCCGACCGCCTCTCCGAGACGGTGGCGGAGATCGAGGCCGCGGGTGGCAGGGCTCGTGCCGTTCCCACGGATCTCAACGACCTGGACGCGCTGCGGCGGCTCGCCGACGAGGCCGGTGACGTCGACATCCTGGTCAACAACGCGGGTGTCTATCCCTTCATGCCGACCCCGAAGCAGGATCTGGAGTCGTTCATGCAGGTGTTCGACACCAACGTACGGGGGCCGTTCTTCCTGACCGCCGCCCTCGCGCCGAGGATGGGGGCCAAGGGGTCCGGCAGCATCGTCAATGTCAGCTCGATCGCCGCTCTTCAGGGCATCCCGGACGCCGCCGCGTACGGGGCGACGAAGGCTGCTCTCGACGCGCTCACTCGGTCTTGGGCCGCCGAGTTCGGCGATCGCGGGGTGCGGGTCAACTCCGTCGCCCCTGGCAACACCAGGACCGACAACGTGGTGAAGGCCCTCGGTGAAGAGATGTTCGAGGAGTGGGGGCGGACGGGCAACCCGCTCGGCCGTCTCGGCCGTCCGGAGGAGGTCGCCGAGGCGATCCTCTTCCTCGCCTCCCCGCGGTCGAGCTACATCACCGGGGTCACCCTGCCGGTAGACGGCGGCTACGTCGCGCGCGGCTGAGCGGGCTTCGGCGGGGTCGGGTCCATCGCGGTGTCCGACCGGCTCGCGAACGAACGCCGTATCCCGGCCTCAGCGGACCTCGGCGTCAGGCGGGGATCACCCGAGCGGGACCTCTGCCGAGCGGGAGGGGATGGCGTCGAGCGTGCTGAGCGTGGCGCGGTCGAAGGTGATCGTGGCGGCGGCGATGTTCTCTTCGAGGTGCTTGATGCTGGAGGTGCCGGGGATGAGCAGGACGTGGGGGGCGTGGTGCAGCAGCCAGGCGAGGCCGACCTGTGAGGGTGTGCGGTCGAGGGATGCCGCCGCGGTGAGGACGGCCGCCTCGTCGGTCACCTTCGGCATCTGGGGGAAGGCGCCGCCGAGGGGGAAGAACGGGACCCAGGTGATGCCCTCGGCCTGGCACAGCTGGAGCAGGGCTTCGTCGTCGCGGGTGGCGAGGCTGTAGGCGTTCTGTACGCAGGCGATGCCGGCGGGGATCGCTCGGCGCAGCCCGTCGAGCGTGACGCTGCCCAGCCCGATCGCGCCGATCTTGCCCTCGTCGCGCATCGCCGTCATCGCGGCGAGCTGGTCGTCGAGGTCGACCGCCTGTTCGCCCGTGGCCCGTAGTCCGGGGCCGGCGTCCAGGCGGCGCAGGTTCACGACCGGGATCTGCTCCAGGCCGAGGCTGATGAGGTTGTCCTCGACGCTGGCGCGGAGTTCTTCGGGTCGCTGTGCGGGGCGCAGCGGGATCGGGCCGCCGGGGTTGGGGTCGGCGCCGACCTTGCTGACGACCATGACGTCGTCCTGTGGCCGGATCGCTTCGCGCAGGAGCTCGTTGGCGAAGCCGTTGCCGTAGAACTGGGCGGTGTCGATGTGGTCGACGCCGAGGTCGATCGCGCGGCGCAGGAGCGCCAGGGCCGTGTCGCGGTCGTGGTGCAGGCGTTCGAGCTGTGCGGTGCCGTAGCCGACGCGGGACACGGTACGTCCGGCGAACGGCGCGGTGCCGCCGGGCCGGGGAGCGTTGACCGGCTGTTCGTCGGAAAGGGGGTTGCTGGAGGCCATGAGGATCCCCGTCCACGTAGGATGTCAGAGATAACGGAGGATCCTCCGTTATCTCTGACTGACTATAGAGCAATACCGGAGGTTCCTCCGCTTTGACTTCGCCCGAATCGGCGTCCGCCGGCACCTCCGCCGAGCGGCCGGCCGCGACGCAGCGCCCGCTGCGTGCTCACGCTCAGCGCAACCGGGACACGCTCATCGCCGTCGCCCGGACCGCCTTCGCGGCGGCCGACGACACCGTCCCGCTCGAAAGCATCGCCCGTGAGGCGGGCGTCGGGATCGGCACCCTCTATCGCCACTTCCCCACCCGCGAAGCGCTGGTGGAGGCGGTCTACGCCGCCGAGCTCGACGACATCGCCACGAGCGCCCCCGCCCTGCTCGAACGGTTCCCGCCGCAGATCGCGCTGCGCGCCTGGATGGAGCGGTACGCGGCGTTCAGCGCGGTGAAACGCGGGATGGCCGACGCGCTGCGCGCCGGCCAGGCCTCGGGCCGTATCCCGACCTCCGTCACCAGGGAACGCATCACCGCCGTGATCGCGACGATCCTCGCCAAGGGGGCCGAAACGGGCTCATTCCGTGCGGACGTCGATCCGGACGAGGTCACCACGATGCTCCTCGGCATCTTTCTCGCCACGGCGGCCCGCGATACCCCCGAGCAGACCGGCCGGCTCCTGGACCTGCTCGTCGACGCCCTCCTCCCCGGCGCGGGCCGGTAGCGGCTGTCCGGAGCGGCCCGCGCCCGGCGACAGGACCGTGCGTGCGGAGGTGGCACGACCGAGCCGGCCGACCGTCGGCGCATCCTCCTGACGTGATGGCACTCAGCCCACCGGGCGATCGCGAGGTGTTCGGTGAGGAGGAGGCGGGCGTCGCTCTCAGGTCGGGGCCCGGCCTGAGAGCGAGGTCGTCGACGGGCATGCGGGTGCCCGGACGTGCGGGCAGGTCAGGCGGGAACGGCGCGGGCGATGCAGATGCGAGCCTGCAGCCGGGGCCCGGCCTCGTAGAACATGAACTCGACCCCGTCCTGGGTGCCGAACGAGGGCGCGGCCACGCGGCCGTTGTCCGAGGCGATCGGCGAGTGGAAGACGCCGAGGTGGACCTCCTTGTCGAAGGCGTTGCCGACCTCGGTGATGCGCATGTTGCCGTCGTTGCCGTGGTACGCGACGTACGTGGTGCCGTTGCGCTTGACCAGGGACGGGCCCGAGATGTCGGTCACGCCGTCGGGTTCGGGGTTGACCAGCGGCTGCTGACTGAACTGCCAGCCGTCCCAGCCGTTGGGGGACCAGCCGTAGAAGAGGCGGCGGCCGTTCTTCACGCCCATGAAGACCATGACGTACTTGTTGCCGCGGCCCGGAAGGGAATGCTCGAAGACCCGGGCGTAGGAGGTCTCGGAGGTGCCGGACACCAGGCGGGTGCTCAGGATGGGGGTCTCGTCGGTGAAGGTGATGCCGTCGGTGGAGCGGGCCACGCGGGTGGTGAAGTTCTCGCCGTGGAAGTAGCAGAAGAACTGCCTCGTGGCGGCGTCCCAGGTGATGTGCGGCGAGGACACGTGGCTGACCGTCGTGGTGGGCAGGTTCCTGTCGATGATCGGGTTGCCGCTGTAGTCGTGGAACGGGCCCTCCAAGGTGTCGCTGAAGGCCACGCAGATGCCGCCGGGGTTCTCATGAGGGGCGTAGTAGAGGTAGTAGCGCGAGCGCGGGTTGCCGAGCTTGTCGTACACCCCTCTGATGCAGGGGAAGATGAACTCCCCGGTGCGGTTGTAGTGCAGGGGGAGGGCGAGAGCGTCCCGCACGTATCGGAACACCGGCATGCCCGCCGGCTGGGCGGCTCTCCTGGCGCCGGCCGGCCGGGCGACGACGCCGCCCGTGGTCACGGCGCCCAGAGAAGCGGCGCCCAGAGTCGCGGCGCCGCGTAACACGCCGCGTCGGGTGAGCGGACGTAAGTCCCGGCCTGATTGATGGATGGTCAACATGCCCTCCGATCCTGGTCGCGACAGGCGATGAGCGCCGTGCGGCTGGCAGTGCCTTCGACGAGTCGTCGCCCCTCGGCGTCACTGTATGTTGCCATGCCTGGAGGAAGCCGTACCACCTGATAATACGAATTACTCAGCGATTATCTCTTGACGCTCAGCTCTGCCCGGTCCCAGAATGACCGAACTAATACGCATTATCGAAACGACGGGTGATACGCACTGTGACTGCTTCAGGGCGGCGGCTGACGCAGCAGGACATCGCGCGCATGGCTGGAGTGAGCCAGACGACGGTGTCCCTGGTGCTCAACGGAAGGGCCGAGGGCGAGGTACGGATCTCGCCCGAAACCCGCGATCGGGTCCTTCAGGTGATCAGGGAGACCGGGTACGTGGCCGACCCCGCCGCGCGTCGGCTCGTCGAACGGCGCAACCGCATCTACGGCGTGTTCACCTACGAGGCCGTCTTCCCCGCGGAGAGCGCCGACTTCTATCACCCGTTCCTGGTCGGGATCGAGGAGTGCGTCGAGGAGGCGGGCTGTGACCTGCTGCTGTTCACCAGCGCCAAGGTGCAGCAAGGGGAGCGGCGGCGGATCTTCAGCGCGGAGAGCCGGATCCGGCTGGCCGACGGATGCGTCCTGCTCGGCCGGACGATCGACCGGGAGGATCTGTCCAGGCTGCTGTCCGAGGGCATTCCGTTCGTCTCGGTCGGCCGCCGCGACGACGCGGGCGGTCCGGTGCCGTACGTCGGGGCGGATTACCCGCCGGCGGTGCGCGCGCTGGTCGAGCGGGCGGCGGCGCTCGGGCACCGGCGGATGGCCTATGTCGGAGCGGGGGAGGGCCCGGAGTCCTACGCCGACCGTTTTCGCGGTTTCACCGAAGGCGTGGCCGCGACCGGTGTCGAGGGGCTGCACCTGACCACCGCGGACGGGCTGTTCGACTGTGGCGCGACCGTGGTGTTCGCCGAGGAGCTGGCCGACGGCGTGGCCATCGCCGAGGCCGCCGAGGCCCGCGGGCTGGACGTGCCGCGCGACCTGTCCATGGTCGCGATGGGCGCGCCCACGAGGCCGGTGTCGACCGACATCGACTTCTCCGGGCTCCGCATCCCCCGTCGGGAGATGGGCCGCAGGGCCGTCGAGCTGCTCACCCAGGTGCTGGAACGCGGCGGCATCCCGCAGGAACTGCTGGTGTGCGAGCTGGTCGAGGGATCGACGCTGGCACCCGTACATGAGGAGAGGTAATCCCCCACGTGGTTGAGATATCGGCAGACGCGCTCGTCGTCGGCGGTGGGCTGGGCGGCGTGGCCGCCGCGCTGGCCCTGCTGCGGGCCGGGCGATCGGTGGTGCTCACCGAGGAGTACGACTGGCTGGGCGGCCAGCTCACCAGCCAGGCGGTGCCGCCGGACGAGCACACCTGGGTGGAGCGGTTCGGCGTCACGGCGAGCTACCGCGCGCTGCGTGACGGCATCCGGCGCTACTACCGCGACCATTACCCGCTGACCGAGCGGGCGCGGGCGTGGCCGGAGCTGAACCCGGGCGCCGGGCACGTCAGCAAGTTGTGCCACGAGCCCAGGGTCGCGGTCGCGGTCATCGAGGCCATGCTGGCCCCGTACCGGGGGTCGGGCAGGCTGCGCGTGCTCCAGCCGTACCGGCCGGTCGGGGCCGAGGTGGACGGCGACCGCGTCACGGCCGTGCGGCTCGCGCACCGCGACGGGGGCGAGGAGATCACCGCGGTGGCGCCGTACGTGCTGGACGCCACCGAGACCGGCGAGCTGCTGCCGCTGACCGGCATCGAGTACGTGACCGGGTTCGAGTCGCAGGCCGACACCGGCGAGCCGAGCGCCCCGGCGGCGGCGCAGCCGATGAACATGCAGGCCGTGTCCGTGTGCTTCGCGATCGACCACGTGGACGGTGACCACACCGTCGACAGGCCCGCCTCGTACGACTTCTGGCGCGCCTACCAGCCGCCCTTCTGGGGCGACCGGCTGCTGTCGTGGCGCTGCCCGAGCCCGCGGACGCTGGAGATCGTGGAGCGTTCCTTCACCCCGAACCCGGGTGACGACCCCCGCCTGGTGGCGGCCGACCAGCGGGTCAACCCGGGCGACGGCAACCTGTGGACGTTCCGTCGGATCGCCGCCCGCGACAACTTCCTGCCGGGCGCGTACGACAGCGACATCGCGCTGGTCAACTGGCCGATGATCGACTACCTGGAGGGGCCGGTCATCGACGTGCCGGACGCCGACCGGCACCTGGCGGCGGCCCGTGAGCTGTCGATGTCGGTGCTGTACTGGCTGCAGACCGAGGCCCCCCGCCACGACGGCGGCACCGGCTATCCGGGCCTGCGGCTGCGCGGCGACGTCACCGGCGGCGCCGACGGGCTCGCCCAGGCCCCCTACATCCGCGAGTCCCGGCGCGTCCGGGCCCTGACCACCGTCACCGAACAGGACCTGTCCGTGGCGGTACGCGGCGACAAGGGCGCCGTCTCCTATCACGACTCGGTGGGCGTGGGCATGTACCGCATCGACCTGCACCCGTCGACCGGCGGCGACAACTACATCGACGTCGCCTGCTCCCCGTTCGAGATCCCTCTCGGGGCGCTGATCCCGCAGCGGATGAGCAACCTGCTGCCCGCCTGCAAGAACATCGGCACCACCCACATCACCAACGGCGCCTACCGCCTGCACCCGGTGGAGTGGAACGTCGGGGAGGCGGCCGGCGCGCTCGCCGCCTTCTGCCTGGACCGCGCCACCACGCCGCACGCCGTGCGCGCGGACGGCCGGCTCCTGGCCGACTACCAGGACCGGCTCGTCCGCGACGGCGTGGAGCTGCGCTGGCCCGACGTCACCGGCTACTGACGCCAGAAGGAGATCCCCCATGAAAGCACCCCTGGCAGCCCTCGCGCTGGCCGCCCTCCTTACGGTCACCGCCTGCGGCGGCGGTGAAGCGCCGGCCGCGCAGGGCCCGCAGCCGCTGCGCATGTCGATCTGGACCTCCAACGAGGCCCACCTGAAGCTGTTCAAGGAGATCGCCGCCGAATACCGCAAGTCCCACCCGCAGGTCGGCGAGATCACCTTCGACCCGATCCCGTTCGAGAACTACACCACCACGCTGACCACGCAGATCGCCGGCGGCAACGCCCCCGACCTGGCCTGGATCCTCGAGAACTCCGCCCCCGACTTCGTCGGCTCCGGCGCCCTCGTCCCGCTCAAGAGCAAGGTCGAGAACGCGGCCGAGCTGGTCCCCGCCGCCACCCGGCTGTGGGAGCGCGACGGCGAGCTGTACGCCTACCCGTTCTCCACCTCGCCCTTCGGCGTCTTCGTCAACACCGACCTGGTCAAGGCCGCGGGCCAGAAGGCGCCGCGCGAGCTGATCAAGGCCGGCCAGTGGGACTGGGAGCACGCCAACGAGATCAACAAGGCCGTGGCGGCGAAGGGCAAGAACGGCCTGACCATCCTCAACTTCGACTACAAGGCCTGGGACAACCTCGCCACCGTCTGGCAGGGCTGGGGCGCCAAGGCGTGGAGCGACGACGGCGGCACGTGCCAGTTCAACGCGCCCGAGATGGTCGAAGCCATGACGTTCATGCACAAGGCGATCTTCACCGACAAGTCCATGCCGGGGCCGGGCACCGCCGTCGACTTCTTCTCCGGCGACACGGCGATGGCCGTCGCCCAGATCTCCCGCGCCGCCATGCTGAAGGACGCGACGTTCAAGTGGGACCTGGTGCCGCTGCCCGCCGGGCCGAAGGGTGAGTACGCGGTCATCGGCCAGGCCGGGATCGGCGTGCTGAAGAAGTCGCCGAGGGCCGCGCAGGCCGCCGACTTCCTGGCCTACTTCACCAACTCCGCGAACTCCGCCAAGCTCGCCGCGTACTTCCCGCCCGCGCGTACCTCCCTGCTGACGGCCGACACCATGGCCAAGACCAGCCCTCTGCTGAACGGTGATCAGCTCCAGAAGGTGGTGATCGACGGCATCGAGAAGGGCGTGGTCAAGCCCAGCCACAAGGGGCAGGCCGAGCTCGCGCAGACCGCCAGGGCCGCACTCGACCCGCTGTGGAAGCCGGACGCCGACGTCAAGGCGGTGCTGGACGGCGTGTGCGCGAAGATCCAGCCGCTGCTGGGCGGATGACGTGGCGGTGACGGATCTCGGCAACCGGGTGGCTGACCGCGCCGCCGCCCGGCCCCGCCACTTCTGGACCATCCCCCGGCGCGACGCCCTCGTCGGTTACCTGCTGATCTCGCCGCAGCTCGCCGGAAGCGCGCTGTTCGTCCTGCTGCCGCTCGGCCTGGTCGTCTACTTCAGCCTCCAGGAGTGGAACGTGCTGGCGGGCACGTTCGAGTTCGTCGGGGGCGAGAACTACGCCAAGCTGCTCGCCGACCCGAACATGGGGCAGGTGCTGACCAGCACCGCGCTCTTCTCGGTCGGCCTGGTCGTGCTCAACCTCGCCCTGGCCCTCATCCTGGCCATCCTGCTCGACCAGCGGCTGCGCGGCACCACGTTCTTCCGCACGCTGTTCTTCTCGCCGGTGCTGGTGTCGCTGGTCGCCTGGACCATCGTCTGGCAGTTCCTGCTCCAGCAGGACGGCGGCATCAACGGCCTGCTCGGCGCGGCGGGGGTGGACGGCCCCAACTGGCTGCGCGGCGAGACCACCGCCCTGCTGTCGGTCGTCGTCGTCCAGGTCGTCAAGAACGTGGGGCTCAACATGGTCCTGTTCCTGGCCGCGCTCCAGGGCGTGCCGCGCCAGCTGTACGAGGCGGCGCAGCTCGACGGCGCCGGCGCCTGGACCCGGTTCCTGCGCATCACGGTGCCCCTGATCAGCCCGACGATCCTGCTCACCTCGATCATCACCGTGGTGGGGTCGCTGCAGGTGTTCGCGCAGATCGCCGTGCTCACCCAGGGCGGGCCCGGTATGTCCACCACTGTCCTCGTCTACTACCTGTACCAGCAGGCCTTCCAGTTCCGGCACCTCGGCTACGGCGCCACCCTGTCGGTCCTGCTGTTCCTGATCGTCGCGGCGCTGACGTTGCTGCAGTGGCGGCTGCGCCGGAGGTGGGTCTTCCATGAGTCGTAGGGTCAAGCTCGCGTTGTACGCGCTGCTGTGCGTGTTGTGCGTGCCGTTCGTCTTCCCGACCTGGTGGATGGTCACCTCGTCGGTGAAGCCGATCAGCGACATCTTCGCCTTCCCGCCCGCGCTGGTGCCCTCCAGGTTCGACTTCTCCACCTACAGCCGGGTCTTCGAGCTGCAGCCGTTCGGGCAGCAGTACCTCAACAGCCTCTACATCGCCGCGGTGGTGACCGTCGGCACGATGGCGGTGGCCGCGATGGCCGGCTACGCCTTCGCCCGCATCCGCTTCCCCGGCCAGAACGTGCTCTTCCTGGTCGTGCTCGTCGGCCTGCTGATCCCCAGCGAGGTGACGATCGTCCCGCTGTTCCAGATGTTCCACGCGGCGGGGATGACCGACACGCACTGGCCGCTGATCCTGGTGCCGATCCTGGGCGCGCCCAGCGTGCTGGCGACGTTCATCATGCGGCAGTTCTTCATCACGCTGCCGGACGAGCTGGAGGAGGCCGCCAGGGTCGACGGGCTCGGCCGCTTCGGCACCTTCTGCCGGGTCGTGCTGCCGCTGGCCAGGCCGGCGCTCGGCGCCGTCGCCATCTTCACCTTCCTGCACTCGTGGAACCTCTATCTCGAACCCATCGTGTTCCTGTCGACCCCGTCGAAGTTCACCCTGCCGCAGGCGCTCACCCAGTTCGTCGACGCCTACGGCTCGCCCCTGTGGAACGTGCAGCTGTCCGCCGCCACGATGACCGCCCTGCCCATCCTGGTCGTCTTCGTGCTGGCCCAGCGGCAGTTCATCGAGGGGCTCGCGCACACCGGTCTGAAAGGCTGACCATGCTCTCCCGCCGCACCCTCCTGCGCGCCGCCGCGCTGCTCCCGGCCGTCCCCGTGCTCGCGCCCGGCACCGCCTTCGCCGCCATCCCGTCCCTGCCGCCGGCTCTGGACCGCACGGCGTTCGCCCCCCACGAGCAGCGCTTCGCGCCGTACCTGGCCACCCTCGCGCCCATGGTCAACGACATGGACGCCGGCGGCTTCTTCGCCGGCGGCTGGTGGCGCACGCCGGCGGCGTCGTACAACGCCCGCGTGCAGGAGCACGTCTTCACGCTGGCCTGGTTCCACGCCAACGCCCGCGCGTGGAACCCGTACGCCGGGGACGCGAGCCTGCTGGCCGCGCTCGACGCGGCGCTCGGCCACTACCTGTCACTCCAGCACCCCGACGGCTCCTTTCCCGAGTACAGTCGCGACCAGCACGGTCTGGCCCCCACCGGGTTCGGCCTCGGCTACCTGGCCAAGACCCTGCGCCTCCTGCGCGCGTCCGGGGCGCTGCCCGCGCGGCAGGCGCAGCTCACCGCCGCGTTGCGAAAGGCCATGACGTGGTTCCTGGACGCCGGCAACCGGGTCGTCTGGCAAGATCGCCTCACCTGGGCGAACCAGACCACCTCGGGCCTGGCGGGGGCCACGCACGCGCTCCAGCTCGACCCCGACCCCGCGCTCGCCACCCGCCTGACCGAGGCGTTCGCCCGGCTTCCCGCGGTCGGCCAGAGCCCTGCCGGCTTCTTCTGCGAGGAGGGCGGCCACGACATGAACTACAACTTCGAGGTCATGCTCCCCGAGCTGGCCGACGCCTACCTCCACAGCCAGGACCCGCACCTGGTGGACATGGCCCGCGCGTTCACCGGCTTCCTGTCCTACAACCTGCTGCGCGAGCCCGACGGCGCCGGATACCTGGTCAACGTCGCCCCCTCCACCCGCACCAGCGCCCGCTGGTACGACGAGGTCCGGCCCGACCCCGACAGGACCGCGCTCAACTGGACGTTCACCCGCCAGGTGCCGCTGCTGTCGGCCTTCATGACCGCCCGCGAGGACCTGGCCGACGCCCGTACGGCCTGGGCGGCCTCCACCGACCCGGTGACGCCGCTCGCCAAGCAGGACACCTCGCCCCGCATCCTCACCCACGGCCTGTACGGCGAGCGGTTCCCCAGCAGGCGGCAGCGGGCCGAGGCCATCGCGGACCTGCCCTACCTGCGCTCGAACGACTTCGCCGAGCTGCGCAGGGACGGCAGCCAGGACTTCCTGTACGTCCGCAAGCCCGGCCTGTACCTGGGCGGCTACTTCGGCACGCGCGCCTCCCGCAGCCGTACCGGTCTGACCTTCCTGTGGCACCCCGACGCCGGCACGATCATCTGCGGGCTCAACGACAACAACTACGCCTGCTGGTCCACCGTCTTCCCCGGCCAGGCGCCCGACTCCAACGGCTCCCTGCCCGCCACCTACTTCCACGGCGCCCCCGGCGGCCGCGAGTGGACCGGCGGCCGGGCCCCCGCCGCCCTCGGCATCCGCTACGGCAACGCGAACGTCACCACGGACGTCCTGGTCACCCGCCGGACGATCCGGCGCACGGTCACGGCGAACGCCGCCGCCACCGAGCAGATCCCCCTTGTCCTGCATCCCACGGACGTCCTCACCTTCACCGACGGCACCCGGGCGGCGTTCGGCGGCACGACCACCGCCACCGCCGACGGGTTTGACCTCAGCCGGGGCCGCACCACGATCCGCCTGCGCTGGAACACCCCCTTGCAGGCGACCCTGGCGGCCGGCAGCGTGCGCTACTTCCGCGACGGCGCCCGCCGCTTCCACGCCCTCCGCATCCCGCACCAGGGCACGTTCGACCTCACGGTCATCATGGGGTGACGCGACCGCCGGGCTGGGTGACCTCAGCCGTCGCCGATCCGCACGCGGTGGCTGTCGCCGTCGGACAGGAACGCCGCCAGCGCCCGCCCCTGCTCGCCGACGGCGTCGCGGTCGGCTCCGGACAGGTGGCCCAGCGGGGTGACGGCCACCGTGCCGTCCTCGACGGTCCAGGTCGCGCGGACCCGGCCGTCGACCAGGACCACGCGGGCGCCGGCGACCGACAGGCCGCGGTGGGCGTCGTCGATGATCCGGCCGCGGTCGTGGTAGCCGAGGATCGCGTTGTCGAAGGCGGGCAGGAACCGCACCGGCGCGGGCGTGCCGGGGTCGGGACGCGGCGCGTCGGGCAGGTCCAGCAGCTCCCGGCCGCGCTCGTCGCGGAAGGAGACGAGCTCGGGGCGGACCGCGGCCACCGCGCCCGGCAGCCCGGCCAGGCCGCACCAGGCGCGCAGGTCGGCCGAGGCCGCCGGGCCGTAGGCGGCCAGGTAGCGCCGCACGAGCGCCTCGCCGACCGGGTCCGAGCCGTTCGCGGCGGGCGGGTCGATCTCGCGGCCGAGCCAGGAGGACAGCAGCGCGTTGCGCACGCCCGCCTTCGTCCGCCACAGCCCGCGCGGCGGCAGCTGCACCATCGGGATGAGGGCGGCGACCAGCATCTCGCCCAGCACGCGCGGTCCCGGTGCCGGCCAGCGCTCGGCGACCGCCCGCCCGATCTCGCCCATCGTGCGGGGCTCCCCGTCGGCCATCACCGCCCGGCCCGCCGCCAGGAGCTCGTCGAGGTCCACCCCGTCGAGCTCGCGGCGGTAGGTGCCGAGCATCCGCTGGCGCAGCATGGCGTCGTGGCGGGCGCGCCAGGCCAGGGCGTCCTCTGCGGTGAGGAGGTGGACGGTGCGGCGCATGAGAATGGTCCGCACCAGGAGCCGCCCGGTCAGCAGGTCCGAGAGCGCCGCCGGTTCGAACGCGCGCAGCCGCGACCAGAGCCCCACGAACGGCTCCTGCGGTTCCTGCGCCTGCAGGCCGCACAGGTGCGCGACGGCGTCCCGCACCGGTAAGTCGGCGCGGTCGAGCAGTAGCTGCCGCGCCAGCGTCGCGCGGTTGAGTGTCCGGGTGTCGAGCACAGTCATGCGATCATCCTGCCGCAGCGCGTCCTGTGATGATCAGTACTGGGCCGCGACGTCGATGACCCAGGTCACGCCGAACCGGTCCGTCAGCATCCCGTACAGCGGGGCCCACTGCGCGGGCCCCAGAGGCTGCAGCACGGTCGCCCCGTCGGACAGCTTCTCCCAGTACGCGGTGATCTCCTCGGCCGTCTCGCCGCGCACCGAGACGAAGAACGCGTTCTCCCCCCGGCTGTACGGCAGGCGCGCGGGCACGTCGTAGGCCATGACCTCGAATCCGCCGGCGGCGCTCACCTGGCCCCACATGACCTGGTCGGCCTCGGACGGCTCCTGGACGTCGCCGGCGTCCTTGTAGGTGACCACGGCCAGGTCCCCGCCGAACACGGACCGGTAGAACGCGAGCGCCGCCCGGGCGTCTCCGCGGAAGTTCAGATGGGTCACGGTGTTCACGGACATGATGTGCTCCTTTGTCGGTCGTCTTCCCGGTCGCCGACCACACTTCCAGGGGTAGCGGTCAGGTTGTGGCCTCTTCTCCGGGCGATACTGGACGGGTGCAGAAAACCTCGGCTCGGCTGCTGTCCTTGCTCTCGCTGCTCCAGGCACCCCGGGACTGGCCGGGAGCGCTGCTGGCCGAGCGCCTCGGCATCAGCCCGCGCACCGTGCGCCGCGATGTCGACCGGCTGCGTGAGCTCGGCTATCCGATCGTGGCCACCAAGGGTCCCGAGGGCGGCTACCGGCTCGACGCCGGTACGCGGCTGCCGCCGCTGCTGTTCGACGACGAGCAGGCGGTCGCCCTGGCCATCGCGCTCCAGGCCGCGACCACGACCGGCGCCGGCATCGAGGAGGCCGCGGCCCGTGCGCTGACCACCGTCCGGCAGGTCATGCCCGCACGGCTGCGCCACCGCATCGACGCCCTCCAGATCACCGCCGTCGAGCGGTACGCGCCGGATCCCCCGGTCGACAGCGGGGTGCTGGTGTCCGTCGGCTCCGCCGTACGTACGGGGGAGGTGCTGCGTTTCGACTACGCCACGCCAGGAGGCGACGACGGCGGCCCGCCGCGCCGCGTGGAGCCCCACCACCTCGTCACCTGGGGCGGGCGCTGGTATCTCGTGGCATGGGATCTCGACCGGGAGGACTGGCGGACCTTCCGGGCCGACCGGATCACGCCGCGCGTCCCCTCGGGGCCCCGTTTCGCGCCGCGCGAGCTGCCCGGGGGAGGGGTGGCCGCCTTCGTGGCCGATCGGTTCCGGGGCTCCGGCGGCTCCGGCGACTGGCCCTGCCGCGGCGAGGTCATCCTCGGCCTGCCGGCCGCCGCCGTGTCCCCCTACGTCCACGACGGGGTCGTCGAGGAGCTCGGCCCGGACCGGTGCCGGCTCATCCTGGGCTCCTGGTCCTGGGTCGGGCTGGCCGCGAGCGTCGGCAGGTTCGACGCCGAGATCGAGGTCGTCGGCCCCGCCGCGCTCAGGGACGCCTTCGCGCACCTGGCCCGCCGCTACGCCGACGCCTCCTCGTCGCAGGTGGGGTCGGCGGGTGACACGATTCGCCATCCGGATGCGTGATCGGGCCATGGCCCGGAGCGGGCCGCGATGGCGATGATGGGGCGATGACGAACCCCGACCTGAAGTCCCCGTACGAGCGCGACGGCTACCTCGTCCTCGATCGCGCCCTCGACCCCGGCGAGGTGGGCGAGCTGCTCGAAGAGGCCGTCCGCATCTGCCGGGGCGAGTTCGGCGACATCAGCGGCGCGCTCCCCGCCGGGGACGCCGACAGCGACGACGACGTGCTGCGCAGGTTCCTGTGCGTCCACTACCCGCACAAGCTGTCCGGCCTGATGCTCGACACGATGCGCCATCCGGCGATCGTGTCGGCGCTGACCTCGCTGATCGGCCCGAACGTCAAGGCGATGCAGTCGATGTTGTTCATCAAGTCCGAGGGTGAGCCGGGGCAGGCCTGGCACCAGGACGAGCTGTTCATCCCGACCCGCGACCGTTCGCTCGCGGCGGCCTGGATCGCGCTCGACGACGCCACCGTGGAGAACGGGTGCCTCTGGGTGCTGCCCGGATCGCACCGGCGCGGCGTGCTCTACCCGAACCGCGAGCACGACGACCCCCGCTACGACTGCACGGTGGAGTCCTACGGCTTCCCGTTCGACGACTCCGACGCGGTGCCCGTCGAGGTCGCGGCGGGCAGCGTAGTGGTGTTCAACGGCTACCTGTTGCACAAGTCGCTGCCCAACACCGGACGGCGGGGCTACCGGCGGGCGCTGGTCAACCACTACATGAGCGCCGAATCTCTGCTGCCCTGGGCCGTCCCGGCGGAGGGGACGGGCATGGCGCAGGCGGACTTCCGGGACGTCGTCCTCGTCGCCGGCACCGACCCGTACGCCTACAAAGGGCTCCAGGACGTGCGCCGGCCGCGGATCCGCCCGAATCGCGACGGCGGCTGTGACAGATGACGATCTCCGTCGATCTGGTGGCCCGGCTCGAGCCGAGTGTCGCGGACTATCCGCCCGGCTCGACCTTCGGCCCGCGGGAGGCCAGGTCGTACCAGTTCGTCTGGCTGCTGCGCGGCAGCGCCACCTGGCTGTGGGACGACGTCGCGCTGTCGCTGACCCCGGGAAAGCTGCTGCTCATCCGGCCGGGTATGCGTGACGCGTTCCGCTGGGATCCCCGCACCCCGACCCGGCACGCGTACGTGCATTTCACGCTCACGGGTCAGGTGCCGGCCGACTGGCCGTTGGTACGGGACCTGACCGGGCGGCACGACCCGATGGGCGCTTTGTGCCAGTATCTGCTCTGGCTGGGCGCCGAGTGCCCGCCGCGGTGGCGGGTCCAGGCCTGCGAGACGCTGCGCCTGCTGGTGCTGACGTTCCTGGCCGATCCGGCGCCGGCGCAGCGCCCGCCCTCGGTCCTGCCGTCACCGGTGATCGCGATGCTGCGCGCGGTGCGCGAGCACTGGTCCGACGGGGTGGCCAGGGCGGTCCCGATGCGGGAGCTCGCCTCGGCCGCCCGGGTCTCGCCGAGCACGCTGTGCCGTACGTTCCGCCGCACGTTCGGGGTCGGTCCGGTCGCCGCCCTCGAACTCCTCCGCCTGACCAGGGCCGAACCGCTGCTGTGGCAGAGCAACCTGTCCATGCGGGCGATCGCCGCGCAGTGCGGCTTCGCGGACGCGTACCACTTCTCCCGCCGCTTCCGCGCGATCTACGGGATGGCGCCGACCACGTTCCGCCGCACCGCACCGGAGGCCGCCCCGCCGTCACCGGCCGAGTCCTACGGCCTCACGGTGCTGCAACCGCTCGTCCAAGCCCCCTGACCCCGCACTTTCACCGGCGCCCGTACGCCTGCGACAACGCCAGCAGGACGGCGAGGCCGGCGACCACGGAGACGCAGTGCTCGGCCACGGCCACCCCGCGAAGTTCGACCGGCTGGTACGTTCCGGCCACCATCCATGCCAGCCGCCACGCTCCCCATGAGAACAACGACCCGGAGGCGACGAACCCCACGGCCATGGGCAGCCACACCGGCGTCCGCCCGCTGCCCCACGGGCCGAGCGCCCACAGGCTCCACCCGGCGCCCGCCGCGCACAGCGCGCTGTTGGCCATGAGGAGGCTGCCTTGGGTGTCGCACACCGTGAGCAGTCCGTAGGTGCTGCCCGCGGCCCAGGAGATCCAGGTCGCGGTGAGCACCCCGAGCGGCGGCAACACCCAAAGAAAGCGGCCGTCCGCTCGTTCCCGGCCCACCCGCCCGGTGAAGGCGCGGGGCCAGCGTTCACGCAGGAAGAGCGGCAGGCCCACGACCAGCGCCACCGCCATGCCCGCGAACCCCACGCCGATGAGCGCGCTCTCCCAGGCCGGCGTGGTGGTCGCCGGCTCGGGCGCGCTCGGCGCCACCAGGCCGGCGACGATCATGTACGGGATCATGGACACCAGGAAGCCGCCGGCGACCCACCCGAGCGGCAGCGCCAGCCAGTCCGGCAGCCGCGTCCCCCACGACTGGGCCAGCGCCAGGCCCAGCGCGACGCCGGCCAGGGCCATCACCACCGTGATCGCGTTGAGCAGCACCCACTGGGCCGTGCCCTGCCACACCTCGGCGGCGATCCAGACCAGCTTGACCAGCAGGTAGAGGGACATCGCCGCCGCCGCGCCGAACCCGGCGACGCGGCGCACCAGCACGAGCGTACGAACCTCGATGTGTAGACGCATGGCAGGAGCCTCGCGGCCGGCGGGGGTGCCCGGGCACCCCCGCAAGAGGCAGACCCCTCCCCAGTGTGGGGGAGGCGGGCTGCACGGCCGGCCCCGGCGGCTAGGGTGGTTCACATGATCGACTCGACATCGGCCTGGCGGGCCCTGCTGTACGACGGCCGCGACGGGGACGGGTGGATCCCCGTCACCGACGGCGAGTCCGGGGCCGATGTCTTCCGCTCCGAGGACGGCACCCGATACGCCAAGTGCGTCCCCGCCGATGCCGTGACCTCGCTGGAGGAGGAGCGGGACCGCGTCGAGTGGCTGGGCACGCAGGACGTTCCGGGCCCGCGCGTCCTCGACTGGCGCGCCACGGCCGACGGCGCCCGCCTGGTGACCAGCGCCGTCGCGGGCGTCCCCGCCGACCGGGTCCCGGCCGCGGAGCTGCGGGCGGCGTGGGAGAAGATCGCGGATGCCGTACGCCGCCTGCACGACCTGCCCGCTCGCGGGTGCCCGTTCGCGCGGGATCTCACCTGGATGTTCGCCACGGCCCGCGACGTCGTCGCGCGGGGCGCGGTCAACGCCGCGTTCCTCCCGGAAGAACAGCAGGACACGCCCGCCGGCGAACTGCTCGCCCGCCTCGAACCCCAGCTGGAGCACCGCCTCGCGCAGGAGGCCGCCGAGACGGTCGTCTGCCACGGCGACCTGTGCCTGCCCAACATCATCCTCGACCCGGAGACCCTGGACGTGGCGGGCTTCATCGACCTCGGCCGCCTCGGACGGGCCGACCCGTACGCCGACATCGCGCTCCTGCTCGCCAACGCGCGGGAGACGTGGCCCGACGAGCGGCAGGCGAGCCTGGCGGACGAGAGGTTCGCCGAGCGGTACGGCATCGTCCTCGACCGTGACCGCGAGCGGTTCTACCTCCACCTCGACCCGCTCACCTGGGGTTAGCGCCGGTTTAAATCTACAATGTAAAGGGCGTCGGCTGGGGCAAACCCCACTCAAGACAACAAAAAGGCATAAGCTCCACGACGGGTCTCAGGATTGGCCGCAGGTCGCGGGGCAGAATTTGACCTCTGGGTAGCGCGAGGACGGCTTGTCCAGGAGGGGCTGCCGCTGCGATTTCAGGTGCTGGTCGAGGAAGGCCGCCACGTACGTGCGGGTGAGCTCGGCGGCGCGCGCCGCGGGCAGGAGGCCGTAGGCGGGTTTGATGCCGAGGGCGCCCGCCAGCAGCGGGAGGTCGGTGAAGGACTGGTGGTCCGCGCCCGACAGCACGATCCAGCGCTTCCAGCCGGTGAGCAGTTTCCAGTCGCGGTCCCACGAGTTGTCCCTGCCGCCGGGGATGTGCTGCGGTGAGCCGATGAACATGAAGGGCCGGGAGAATCCGGTTTTGGGGATCCGGGCGTAGGTGGTGCCGTCCATGTCGATCCCGGCGCGTATCCGGGGGTCCTTCACCATGGTCGCCATGGCGCCGGCCCCGCCGATGGACTGGCCGACCATGGCGATGTGGGAGCGGTCGATGCGGTTGGCGCCGTTCCAGGTCGAGGGCAGTTGGTCGAGAACGAACGAGACGTCGGCGGCCCGGCCCGCGACCACGCCGGTGCCGAAGCCGGGGTCGGCGTCGCTGTCGCAGGCGAGGCATTCGGCGACGCGTCCGTCGGCGAGGGTCGTGGCGTAGCTCTCGTAGGTGTGGTCGATGCCCGCGACGACGTAGCCGCGGCTGGCCAGGTCCTCGGCCAGGGCGGTGAGTGTGCTCATCGGTTTGGTGAAGCCGGGGGAGAGCACCACGAGTGGAAGCTTGTGGCCTGTGGGTTCGGCGTCTTTGGTGGCGTTCGTTCGGGTCTTGCTCAGGGTGTCGTCCGGGACGCCCGCGATCCTGCCTCCCTTCAGGGTGAGCTCGGATTCCTTGGGGGTCATGTACGGGGCTCGCTGTCCACCGCGCTGCTCGGTCGGGTACCACAGGGTGACCTTGAGCTGTCTGGTTTTGGCGTCGAGGTCCCAGGGGTCAGGGCGGGAGGTGTCGTTGAGGTACAGGGCGGTGGTGCCGACCGGATGAGGGCCGGTGGGGGCGGGCAGGGTGGCGGGGCCGGTGGGTGTGGCCGAGGGGGCGGCGGAGCGGGGCGGGGTGGGTGCTGAGCAGGCGGACGCGGCGAGGACGGCCAGTCCGGCGGCGACTGCCAGGAGGTGTCTCATCGGAGAGGTCCGTTCACTTGTGCAGCAAGGTCAGGGCCTTGGCCAGGGCGGGGTCGCGTCCGGCGGCGGCGTCCTTCGGGGTGAGGGGTACGTGGTGGTCGGGGGGTACGCCGATCCGGTCGATCACCTCGTGGTCGGGCCCCAGGTGGTGTCGGGTGGGGAAGTTCAGTGTGGTGTTGTTGGCGAGGAGGTACGGCTGTGCCGGTCCGGAGATGACGCCGGCGGTTCTGGTGCCGATCAGCTTGCCGACGCGCAGGTCTTTGACGGCGGAGCTGAAGTGTTCGCAGGCCGAGGCGCAGCTGCGGTCGATGAGCACCATCAGGGGCAGGTTGACCAGTGGGACGGTGTCGTCGGTCCGCAGGGTCTCGCATTTGCCGTCGACGGTGCACAGGTGGGCGGTGGCCTTGCCGTGGGCGAACGCGCTCTCCAGCCGGATGGCCTCCTGGGGGCTGCCGCCGCCGTTGCCGCGCAGGTCCAGGACGACGCCGGTGAGGGTGCGGCCGGTGCGTAGTCTGGTGATCGCCTTGAGGACTCTGTCGGCGGAGTCGGGGGCGAATCCGCGCATTCGTACGTAGGCGACGTCGTTGTCCAGCAGTTTCGACTGGACCACTTGCAGGGTGGCCAGGTCGCGCTGGTAGAGGCCGGGTTTGAGCGTCACGTTCCAGCGGCGGCCGGTGCTCTGCCGCTGCAGCCGTAGCCGGACCGGGCGCGCCTCCGGGTATCGGGGGTAGAGGGCGGCGATGGCGGGGGTGGGCTTGCCGTCGATGAAGGGCGCTGATCCGTTGATGGATTCGATGAGGTCGCCGGGTCGCAGTCCGGCGGTCTGTGCCGCGCCGCCCTGGACGGTGGTGATGAACAGCGGGGGGAGGGCGACGCCGGGGTTGCCCTGCACCTGGGGGCCGTTGACGTTCGCTTCGAGGCCCAGGCCGTAGCCGTCGCCGTCGTGGTAGTCGGGGGGTCGCTTGATGTCGTGGGCCCAGGCGGCGTGGTTGTCGCCGAGGGCGGCCACGAGGGCTTCGAGGGTGGCGACGGCCAGTTTGTCGCGCAGGTCGGGGACCTGGTCGGTGGTCCTGCGGTAGGCGGTCTCGAAGGCGGTCCAGTCGGTTTTCCGGTCGCCGGTCAGGGCCGGCATGGTGGCTTCGGGCAGGTCGCGTCCGTTGCGGTTGAGCTCCTGGGTCAGGGCGGCGAACGCGGTGGTCAGGAGTGAGCGGGCGTCCAGGGTGGCGCCGCTGTAGTAGTTGCCGAGGATGCAGAAGTACGCCTGCTCGATGACGTCGATGGTGGTGGCCGTCTCCGCCCCGGTCGGTCCCTGGGGGCGCGCGCAGGCCGTATCGGCTGCGGCGCTCGCCTCGCTGCGCGGCGGCGTCGGTGCCGTGCAGGCCGCGGCCAGGAGGAGGGCGAGTCCGGCCGTCATGGTCCTGATGGCGGTCATGACAGGCGCCTGCGGATCCACCAGAAGGAGAGCCAGGTGAGGCCGAGGGTGAGCAGGGCGTAGATCCCGGTCTCGATCCACTGGAAGGGCCAGAAGCGCTCAAGGGGCTGGTAGGTCGCCTTCTGCCGGTAGCCGAGCCGGTTGATCTCCGCCGGGCACGCGCCCATCGCTGTCGACGGCGACGGTGCGCAGGGTCCCGACGTCGTCGAGATCTGGACGATCCCGATTCCGGGCTCGGGGCCGGCGGTCGGACGTCCGGACGGATCGACGAGATCGCTGGACAGGACCCAGGCGCCCGCGTGGCCGGGAACAGCCGCGTTCAGGCGAATCTCCACGCGTCCGCCTTGGTCACGGTTTATGCCGATGCCGTCCACGTTCGTCTCGCTGAGCTCGAAGGTCGAGGTGACCGGGGTCATCAGGTGGGGCCGGACCAGCAGCGGCATGGCGAGCTGGATAGCGGCGAAGACGGCCAGCGTGAGGGCCATGGCGGGCAGTGTGCGGCGCACCAGCATGCCCACGGTCACGCCCAGGACGAAGGCGAACGCCGCGTACCCCATCGGGGCGATGCCGCGCGCGCCGAACACCAGGGGAGCCATCAAGGCCAGGTCGCCCGGGGCCGACTTGTCCAGGGGGTCGGACCACCAGGTCACCGCGAGGCCGCACAGGCAGGCGGCGGCCATGGCGACCAGGCCGGTGAGCCCGAGCTTGACCGCCAGCCAGCGGCCGCGGGTGATGGTCTGGTTCCACACCAGCAGGTGCGTGCCGGCCTCCAGTTCGCGGGTGATCAACGGTGCTCCCCAGAAGAGCCCGACGACGGCGGGCAGGAGCAGCACGATGAGGCTGGCGGCCATGAAGGGCGTGTCGTACGCGCCGAAGAACCGGTCGTAGAAGCGGCCGCAGGTGTCGTCCTGGGTGCAGGCGGCGATACCGGTGGTGTAGTCCGAGGCCAGGTCCGGGCCGGTCAGGGCCAGGACGGTGGCGAGGATGACGAGCAGGGCGGCCAGCATCGCGGCCGAGCCGCGCAGCTGGCGCCAGGTCAGCCAGATCATCGCTGGACCTCCAGGGCGACGCGCTTGTTCTCGGCGGTGCGCTTGTCCATGTAGGCCAGGACGAGGTCTTCCAGGCTGAGCCGGCTGACCGTCCAGGCGGGGTCGTGGATCGGGGCGTCGGTGCGGATGATGAAGGTGCTCTGCCGTTCGGTGTGGCGTGCGGAGATCACGTGCTGGTCGGCGGGCAGCCGGTCGGGGTCGCGGCGGGGGCCGGTGAGCCTGTGATGGGTGGCCAGCAGCTCGTCGACCTCTCCGGCGATCTGGACGCGGGAGTCGACGAGCACGACGAGGAAGTCGCAGACGCGTTCCAGGTCGGAGACCAGGTGGGAGGAGAGTACGACGCTGAACTCGTGCTCGACGGTGGCCTCCATCAGTCCCTGCAGGAACTCGCGGCGGGCCAGCGGGTCGAGGGAGGCGACCGGTTCGTCCAGGATCAGCAGTTCGGGCCGTTTGGCCAGGCCCAGGGTGAGGGCGAGCTGGGCGCGCTGGCCGCCGGACAGTTTGCCCGCCCGGTGTCCGGGGACGAGTCCGAGTTGCGCGATGCGTTCTCGTGCCATGGTGTCGTCCCAGCGGGGGTTGAGCCGGGCTCCGAGCCGCAGGTGTTCGGCGACGGTCAGGCCCGCGTAGACGGGGGTGTCCTGGGCGACGAACCCGATCCTGGCCAGCTGGGCGGGCGTGGCCGCGGGCCGGCCGCCGAGCACGGTGATGCCGCCGGCCGAGGGTTGGAGCTGGCCGCTGGCGAGCTTGAGGAGCGTGGTCTTGCCGGCTCCGTTGGGTCCCACGAGCCCGACGACGTGGCCTGCCGGGATGTCGATGGTGCACTCGCGCAGTGCCCAGCGTCTGCCGTATTTCCTGCCCAGTGCCTGGGCCTGCAGGACAGCGTTCACGCTATGTCCTCCTGAGCGAAGGTCCGAAAGGTGGTCATGAAGAGGGCCTCGATGCTTTCGTCGTCGAGGCCGGCTCGGCGGGCCTTGGCGAGCCAGCGCTGCAGTTCCATCCGCAGCGGGCCGTGCGCGGCCAGGGAGGTGTCGGCGAGCGTCGCCGTCACGAACGTCCCCACCCCTGGCCGGGCGGCCACCAGGCCCTCGTGCTCGAGTTCGCGGTAGGCCTTGAGGACGGTGTTGGCGTTGATCGCCAGTTGCGCCACGACCTCCTTGACGGTCGGCAGCTGGTCGCCTTCGCGGAGGAGGCCGAGCCGCAGCGCGTGCCGTACTTGCTGGACCATCTGCAGGTACGGCGAGACACCCGACCTGCCGTCCAGATGGAACTCGATCACCGATTTCTCCATTTATCTAGCTTGCTAGCACTTTAGGAGTCTAGATGTTAAAGGATCATAAGGATCGGTGTCAGCAGGCCGTCCGGTTCGGGCCGCGAAGAGCAGGGCGGGGCGGCCGTCGGCCCAGGGGCATCCTTGATGAGCTCGGTGATCAGCTCGTCGCGGCCCACGCAGGCCGCCACCGGCTACGACGGTGGTGGGCTCCAGTGCCGGGGGAAGGCGTCGATCCCGCCGCCAAGATCCGCTATCGGACCGAAATCTTGATCAAGGCGCCCCTGCGCCAGATCGAGACCGACGTGCTCCTGGCCACCGACTTCCTCGGGAAAGGCCTCGAGTCCTGGCTGCACGACCTGAAGGCCACCGCCGAAGCCCGCACCGGCGACCGCCGCTGACCCAGGGCGGCCCGGAGCCCTGCGGCTCCGGGCCGGCGCCGCCCACCGCGGCTGGTGATCGGCGGCTACGCGCAGGCGTGCCAGAAGAAGTAGCCCGTGGTGGCGTTGCCCTCAATGGGCTTCAGGTAGTCGCAGCCGCGGACCTCGTAGTACCTGTGCCGATTGTGGGTGGGCCGGGTGGGACCGACCAGGGTGCCGACCGGGCATTTCCCGGGGCTACCGCGCCGTAGCCGCGCCGTGCAGGAGGTCGAGGGTGAGGGGCGGCACCGGCGGCAGGGGCTCGGCGTGCTGGGCGCGGAAGGACTGCAGCAGGTACGCCACCAGCCGCCGCGACCCCGCCGCGGCGACCTCGTTCGTCCCGGTGGCGACGCCGCAGTTGGCCTTGAGCAGCAGCGTCAGGTCGGCCGGGTCGAAGTCGGCCCGCAGCCGCCCGGCGGCCTTGGCCCGCCGTACCACCTCGGCGAGGCCCTGCTCGGCCCGCACCCGCGTGCGCTCGTAGTCGATCGCGTCGGGGAAGGCCGTCAGGAACGCCTCGGTGAACCCCCGGTCGGCGACCTGCATGGCGCACACCGTCTCGATCATCGAGCAGAACCCCCGCCACGGGTCCGGATCGGCCAGCGCCTCGTCCACGACCGACGCGCACGTGGCCAGTTCGTCGCCGAACACCTCCGTGATCAGCGACTCCCGCGAGGGGAAGCGCCGGTAGAGCGTGGCCACGCCGACCCCGGCGCGCCGCGCGATGGCCGCCATGGGCACGTCGAGCCCGCGCGTGGCGTACGCCTCCCGCGCGGCCTCGAGGATGCGTACGCGGTTGTGCCGCGCGTCGGCCCGCAGCGCCGGCGCGGGCTCCATCTGAGAGGGATGACCAGGCATGTTTCTCACATTAACGTAAGTGGACGGTGTCATCCGTTTAGCCCGGTAGCGTCGCTCACGTGGAGATGAATGCGACTGAGATGCGCGCGGCCCTGTTCGACCGGTACGGGCCGCCGGAGGTGCTGTATGTGGGCACGGTGCCCAAGCCGGTCCCCGGACCCGGCGAGGTGCTGGTGCGTGTGCACGCCATCAGCGTGAACGGCGGCGAGCTGCACGGCCGGGCGGGCAAGGTGCGGCTCGTGACGGGGCTGACGCGGCGGGGGTTCCCGAAACGCATGGGGCTCGACTTCACCGGAGAGGTCGTCGCCCTGGGCCCGGACCCGGCCGAACCCGGCCCCCGGGCAGGCGATCGGGTGTGGGGTGTGCTGGGCCGCACGTTCGGCAGCGCCGCCGAGTACCTGATCGTCCGGCCCCGTCAGCTGTCCTTGGTCCCGGAGGGCCTGGACCTGGTGGAGGCCGCGGCGCTCCCGGTGGGGACGACGGCGATCACGGCGCTGCGCGACAAGGCGGAGCTGCGGCCGGGCGAGCGCCTGCTCGTACGCGGCGGCAGCGGCGGTGTGGGCGTCGTCGCGGTGCAGCTCGGCAGGGCACTCGGCGCCCACGTCACCGCCCTGGCCGGGGCGCGCAACCTCGACCTCGTCCGCGACCTGGGCGCCCACGAGGTCTACGACTACGCCACCACGCGGCCCGCGGATCTGCCGCGGTTCGACGTGGTCCTGGACACCGTGGGCACCGAACACCCCGCCTACCGGCGCCTGCTGACCCCGTCGGGTCGCATGGTGGCGATCGCCTTCGACGTCAACCGGGCCGCCTCGACGCTGTCGTACCTCGCCGCCTCCACCGTGTACGGCCGGCGGCGCGTACGCATCTTCAGCGGTCAGCCCACCCACCGCCTTTTCGCCGATCTGGCCCGGTACGTGGAGAGCGGCGCCATCCGCCCGGTCGTGGACACCGTGTTCCCGCTGGAGGAGATCGCCAAGGCGCACCGGGCGCTGGAGTCGGGCGGCGTGCGCGGCAAGATCATCGTCCGCGTCGTCTGAGACCCGCCGGCCCGGGGGCGGAGGGTCAGGGCTGGATGAGGACCTTCAGCGCGGTCCTGCCGTCCATGGCGCGGTAGCCGTCGGGCACCTCGTCCAGCGTGACCGTGCGGTCGAACACCCGGCCCGGCTCGACGGTGCCGTCCAGCACGCCGGGCAGCAGGTCCTCGATGTAGGCGCGCACCGGGGCGGGGCCGCCGGTCAGGGTGATGTTGGGGCCGAACAGGCTGCCGAACCCGACCGGGGCGTCCTCGTACTGCGGCACGCCGACGCGGCTGATCACCCCGCCGGGGCGGACGATGCCGACCGCCGTCTCGTAGGCGTTCATGTAGCCGACGGCCTCCAGCACCGCGTGCACACCCTGGCCGCGGGTCAGCTCGCGTACCTTCTCGATGCCTTCGGCGCCGCGCTCGGGCACGACGTCGGTGGCGCCGAAGTCGATGCCGAGCTTGGTCCGGTCGTCGTGGCGGCCCATCAGGATGATTCGCTCGGCGCCGAGCTGCCTGGCCGACAGCACGGCCAGCAGGCCGACCGCGCCGTCGCCGATGACGGCCACCGTGGTACGCGGGCTGACCTGGGCCTGCTTGGCGGCGTGGTAGCCGGTGCCGTACACGTCGGCCAGGGTCAGCAGCGACGGCAGCAGCTCGGAGTCCTCGCCGACGGGCAGCTTGACCAGGGTGCCGGCGGCCTGCGGGACGCGGATCGCCTCGGCCTGGCCGCCGCCGACGTCGCCGGAGGCCCAGAAGCCGCCGTTGGGGCAGGAGGTGTGCAGGCCCTCGCGGCACAGGGCGCAGGTGTTGTCGGAGTAGGCGAACGGCGCCACCACCAGGTCGCCGCGCTTGAGTCCGGACACCTGCGGGCCGAGGTCCTCGATCACGCCGAGGAACTCGTGCCCCATCGGCGTGCCCTGCTCCGAGGCCGGCAGGTTGTGGTACGGGTGCAGGTCGCTGCCGCAGACGCACGAGCGCAGGATGCGGACGATCGCGTCGGTGGGCTCGCGCAGGACCGGGTCGGGCGCGTGCTCCACGCGCACGTCGCCGGCACCGTACATGAAAGTAGCTCGCATCAAAGGTTTTCCGTCTCTTGTCTTCGTCGTCGGGCGTGCGGCGGAGCGGCGCCGGGGCCACGGGCCGCGGCCGCTCCCGCCGCCGCGTCGAATGCCAAGGTTTCCCCTGGTCAAGCTCCATGGAACAGGCTCATCCGGGCATGTGGCAGGGCCTGCCGTTACAGGTAATGGCAGAGCCCCCCATGGGGTCAGCGCCGGTCAGCGCCGGTCAGCGCTGGTCGGCGGCCGTCGGCTGCGCCTCGGCGAGGTCCTGGGTGGCGGCCCAGCTGGCGAGCATCCTGAGCCCGTCGGCGCCGGGACTGCCGGGGGCGGCGGTGTAGACGTTGAGGGTCAGGCCCGGCTCCGACGGCAGCTCCATCGATTCGAAGTCCAGGTCGAGCCGGCCGACCACCGGGTGACGCAGCCGCTTGCGGCCGCTGCGGTGGAACTGCACGTCGTGGGAGGCCCAGCGCTGCCGGAAGACCTCGCTCCGCGTCGACAGCTCGCCGATCAGCTCGATCAGCGCCCGGTCGTGCGGAGCGCGGCCCGCCTCCAGCCGGAGCATGGCGGCGGCGTCGTTGGCGATCCGGTCCCAGTCGACGAAGAACTCCCGCGCGGCCGGATCCAGGTAGAGGAAGCGGGTGGTGTTCGCCGGGCGGCGCGGGTCGGCCAGGACGGGGGAGTACAGGGCGCGGGCCAGGCGGTTCATGGCGACGATGTCGTGGCGGCCGTTGCGTATCCAGGCCGGCGCGTCCGTGATGGCGTCGAGCACCTGCTGGATGGCGGGCCGTACCGTGGCGGGCGGCGTGCGCCGCTGGCGCTGGCCCGGCCCGGCCGCCCGGGCCAGCGCGAACAGGTGCTCCCGCTCGGCCTCGTCCAGTTGCAGGGCGCGGGCCAGGGCGTCCAGCACGTTGTCGGAGGCGCCGGACAGGTTGCCGCGCTCCATGCGGACGTAATAGTCGATGGAGACGCCGGCGAGCATCGCGACCTCCTCCCGCCGCAGTCCCTGGACGCGGCGGTTGCCGCCGTAGGCGGGCAGTCCCGCTTGCTCGGGCGTGATGCGTGCGCGCCGCGTGCTGAGGAATTCGCGGACTTCGGCGCGGTGCTCGATCTGGCCCATAACCCCAGGGTAGGCAAGGTGACGGGCGTGAAGGAGGTAACGCCAGTACCCCGAACGACGGTCACTCCCTCGGCTGCGCGGATCCGGCGGCATCCGATCCGCACAAGAGGGGCAGCATGCGATCCATCCGCGCCGACGGCGCCGCAGAACAATCTTCCGCGGCACGCCCGACGCCGGAGCCGCCTCCGGCCGGGGGTCAGCCGAACTGCCAGCCGAGCAGGTTCCAGTGCAGGCAGAACCAGACGAGGGCCAGCATTCCGGCCAGCAGGGTCACCTGGTGACCGCGGGCCAGGACGCCGAGGCGCCGGTGTCTCCAGCCGATCACGGTGGTGGTGATCGCGGCGATGGTGAGGGCCAGGAACAGCGGGGGAAGGAGCAGCAGAACCCGCAGGGAGGCAGGCACGCCGTACAGGATGCTCGTGTCCCCGATCAGCGTCAGCGTGAACAGGACGACGAACACCAGCCCGACGGCGCCGCCCAGGCCCGCGAGCACGCGGCCGGCACGCCAGGCGCGCGGCGTTTCAGAGGGACGCCTGCGCAGCCGCCGGACCGCGGCGGCCAGTGGCAGGCCGAGCACGGCCGTCAGGGCGGTGACGGCGAACGCCAGGACGACGATGACGTTGGCCGGAGGGGTCTCCCACCAGGGGATGAGCTCGTAGGCGGGCCCGTCGGTGGCCGCGTACGTGTCGCCGGCGCCGTCCGTGACGAACGCCAGCCGCTGGGAGCCGCCGTCCTGCTGGTAGAGGCCCGCGGCCAGCGGGCTCCACGTCATGCCCTTGAAGGCGAGTTTCCCGCCGGCCTCGACCCGCAGCCGGGAGGAGGTGGTGAGGGTGAGCACCTTCTCGATGGTCGACTCGACCGTGCGGGCCGGTCTGTAGAAGCCCGCCACGGGCGTGGCCGACCTGCCAGGAGGGGCGGCGGGCGTGGCGCGCTCGCCGGGCAGGAAGCGGTCGAAGAAGGCGGGCAGGAACTCGGTGACGGCGTCGATGCCGCCCACGCTGTTGGTGGAGACGAACAGGCCGATATCGGCGTCGGGCACCAGCAGCAGCGCGCTCTGGAAGCCTTCCCAGCTGCCGTCGTGCATGATCACGCGATGCCCGTTGAGGGTCTGCTCCTTGAACCCGTGGGCGTACCCGTCGATGCGGGGGTCGGCGGCGAAGGACCGCCGGTGCATGAGACGGGCGGTGGGCCCGTCGAGGAGGGGCCCGTCCTCCAGATGGGCGATCATGAAGCGGGCCATGTCGTCCGCGGTGGCGCTGATCGATCCGTCGGGCGCGAGGTTGTCGAAGACGAAGGGTTTGCGCTGGTACGTCCCGTCCGCGTAGTCGTAGCTGCGTGCCTGGCCGGCGGCCAAGGGGGCGGGGACCGGCTCGGAGGCCGTGCTGTGCCGCATGCCGAGCGGGTCCAGGATGTGGTCCTTCACGTACTGGTCGTAGGGCTGCCCGCTCACCTGCGCCACGATGTGTCCGGCCAGCGCCGCGCCGTAGTTCGAGTAGGCCGACACCTGCCCGGGCGGGCGCACCCGCGCCGGCACGTGCTCGGCGAGATACGTGCCCAGAGGCGGCACGTCGGCCTTGCTGCGCGCGCCCACGCCGATGGTGCTGTCCTCGAACCCGGCGGTGTGGTCCATCACGTGCGCGAGCGTGATCGGCTGAGGGTACGTCGCGGGGATGCGGAAGGCGGTGAGGTAGCGGTTCACGTCCGCGTGCAGGTCCAGTCTGCCCCGCTGCACCTGTTGCATCACCGCGGTCCAGGTGAACAGCTTGGTGATCGAGGCGATCCGCACCAAGGAGGTGCCGGGGTCGAACGGCGTCCCGTTCTCGCGGTCGGCCAGGCCATACCCCTTGCTGAAGAGGATCTTCCCGCCGCCGACCACCGAGACCACCGCGCCCGGCACGTGGTCGGCCCGCAGCCCTTTGGCCATCGCGGCGTCGAAGAAGTCCGCCAGCTCACGGGTGTCCGGAATACGCGCCGAGGCCGCCGCGGTGGCGGGGGGCCAGAGGGCCGCCAGGGACAGGGCGGCGACGATCAGCAGGCGGAGGAGGGGGACTGGGCGCACGGCGTGACTCCTGACGTTGTCGGTGTCATCAACGCTGGTGCCTGCGCGGGCACGGCCGCATCGCCATCACGGCCATCGCCGCATCACACTAAAGTCGGAGATTTCCGGGCGGCCGGCATCGACGCTCGGAGGAGGTGACGCGCCGCCGCCCTGGCTACGCTGGGCCGATGGTGACGTACCGGGAGGCGCTGCGGCGGGTCCGCACGCCGGGCCCGCACGCGATCAGCGTGGCCTCCGTGACGGTCTGCCTGTTCCTGACGGTCCTGGCGGTCAAGACGCCGTGGGCGCCGCTGCCGCGCGTGGTCATCGCCGCCGCCGGGCTGGTCGCCACGGGCGCGGTGTGGTTCCGCGATCGGTGGCCGACCGCGGTCGCCGCCGTCGGGGCGGGCGCGTACGCGCTGTCGGGCAACCCCGGGCCGCTGCTGATCGGCCTGTTCTCCGGTGCGGGAGCGCGGCTGGGCGCGCGGTTCGCGGCGCTGGCGGTGATCGGCGTGGCGGGGTTCGTGGCGCAGCAGTGGGTCGACGACGGCCGGCTCGGCACGGACGCGCTGGTCCCCGCGCTGGCCGCCACCGCCGCCGTGCTGGTGACGGGCGGGTACGTCGCCACCCGCCGCGAGCTCACCCGATCACTGCGCGAACGCGCGGAGCGCGCCGAGGCCGAACAGCGCCTGCGCGACGAGCAGGCCAGGGCCGCCGAACGCGGCCGGATCGCCCGGGAGATGCACGACGTGCTCGCGCACAAGGTCACCCTCATCTCGCTGCACGCCGGCGGCCTGGAGGTCAATCCCGGCGCGGTACCGGCACGGATCGAGCGGGAGGCGGCGCTGATCCGGGGCACCGCGCAGGAGGCCCTCGAAGAGCTGCGGAAGATCGTGGGCGTGCTGCGGGCCGGACATGACAACATATTTCCTGACCTGCGGCGATTGGTGGAGTCCTGGGCGGCGGCCGGCAACACCGTCATGCTGCACGGCGACCTCGACACGTTGCCGGTGGCCACGGCCCGGGCCGCCTATCGGCTCGTGCAGGAAGGGCTGACCAACGCGCACAAGCACGCCTTCGGCGCACCCGTCACCGTCTCGGTGACGGGGAGCCCGCGGGACGGCATCACCATCACGGTCACCAACGAGCGCTCGCTTCACCCCGCCGCGGGCACCCCTGGCGCCGGTCTCGTGGGCCTGGCAGAACGTTTCCGGCTGATCGGCGGAACGGTACGCGGCGCGCCCGACGATGCGGGAGGCTGGCGTCTCGAGGGCCGGTTGCCGGGGGACACACATGATCAGAACGCTGCTGGTGGATGACGAGTCGCTGATCCGCGCCGGGCTGCGGTTCATCCTCGAATCCGCACCTGACGTGGAGATCGTGGGGGAGGCCGCGGACGGGGACGAGGCGATCGACGCCGTCCACCGCCTGGGACCGGACGTCATCCTGATGGACATCAGGATGCCGCGGACCGACGGCCTGGCCGCCACCGAGGCCATCCGCCGGCGCGTCCGTCCGCCCGCGGTCGTGATCCTGACCACGTTCGACAGCGACGAGCACGTCTTCACCGCTCTGGAGGCCGGGGCCTGCGGCTTCCTCCTCAAGGACACCTCGCCGCACGACCTGATCCGTGCCGTACGCCTGGCGCACGGCGGTGACGCGATGCTGTCCCCGCAGGTGACGCGGCGGCTGATCCACCGGGTCACCACCGACGCGCCCGCCCGGCGCCGCCGTGACGCGCTCGCCCGGCTGGAAACCCTCACCGGCCGCGAGCGTGAGGTGCTCACCGAGGTGGGGCTCGGCCGCTCCAACGCCGAGATCGCGACCGGCCTGCACATGAGCGAGGCAACGGTCAAAAGCCACATCTCCCACTTGTTCGACAAGCTCGCCGTCACCAACCGGGTCCAGGTGGCCATCGCCGCCTACCGCGCCGGCCTGGTGGACTGAGCGTCTCCGCACGCGTCGAGCGGGCGGCACGGCCGCGCCTCGCGGGCCGAGGGGTGGCTACTGGAGCCCGGCGCGGACGGAGGTGATGCGCTGGGTGTTGAAGCCGAGCCAGTGCATCCGGCCCACATACCGCGCGTGCTCGACCTTGAGACAGCGGTCCATGATCACGGTCGCGCCGCCGTCCCCGGCGATCCGCGCGCCCTCCTCGTTGATCACGCCGAACTGGCACCACAGGGCGGCGGCGTGTATCGCCACCGTCTCCCGCGCGATGGCGGGCAGCGCGTCCGGCGCGCGGAAGACGTTCACGAGGTCCACCGGTACGGGCACGTCGAGCAGGCTCGGGTAGCTGGTCTCCCCGAGGATCTCCGTCTCGCGGGGGTTCACGGGGATCACCCGGTAGCCGTGCCGCCTGAGGTAGTAGCCGACGAAGTAGCTGGCTCGCAGCTCGTTGCCCGACAGGCCCACGATCGCGATCGTCCTGGTGGAGTGCAGTACGCGCTGGATCGTCAGCGGGTCCTGGTATCGCCCGAGATCGGTCATGGCGTCTCCACCTTCTTTCCGTTCGTCCCGGCGACGCGGGCGAAACCCTGCTCCAGGTCCCAGATCAGGTCCTCGACGGACTCGGTGCCGACCGACAGCCGCACCGTCCCCGGCCCGACCCCGGCCGCCCGCAGTTCGTCGTCGGCGAGCTGGCGGTGCGTCGTGCTGGCGGGGTGGATGATCAGGCTCTTGGCGTCGCCGACGTTCGCCAGGTGGGACCAGAGCGTCAGGCCGCCGATGAGACTCTGCCCGCCGGTCCGGCCGCCGGCGCAGTCGAAGGAGAAGACGGCGCCGGCGCCGCGCGGGAGGTACTTCTCCACCAGCGGCCGGTACCTGCTCTCCGGCAGGCCGGGGTAGGTCACGTTGGAGGCCAGGTCGTGCGTCTGGAGGAAGGCCGCGACGGCCCGCGCGTTGTCGATGTGGCGGTCCATGCGCAGCGACAGCGTCTCCAGCCCCTGCAGGAACAGGAAGGCGTTGAACGGCGAGAGCGCCGCGCCGAGGTCGCGCAGGGTTTCGGCCCGCAGTTTCATCAGGTAGCCGTACGTCCCGAAGGTCTCGTGGAATCGCAGGCCGTGGTAGGCGGGCGACGGATCCGCGACCACCGGGAACCGTCCGTTGGACCAGTTGAACGTGCCGGCCTCGACCACGACGCCGCCGATGCTCGTGCCGTGGCCGCCGATGAACTTGGTCGCCGAGTGGAGCACGATGTCGGCGCCCCACTCGATCGGGCGGCACAGGTACGGCGTCGCGAACGTGTTGTCCACGATCAGCGGCAGCTCGTGCTCGTGGGCGATGGCCGCCACGGTCTCGATGTCCAGCACGTTACCGGCGGGATTGCCGATCGTCTCGCCGAAGAACGCCTTCGTGTTCGCCCGTGCCGCCTGGCGCCAGGCGTCCGGATCGTCGGGATCGACCCATGTCAGCTCCACGCCCATCTTGCGCAGCAGGTGCTTGAGCTGGTTCACCGTCCCGCCGTACAGAGCGGAGGAGGAGACGACGTGGTCGCCCGGCTGCAGCAGCGTGAACAGCGCGGCCGCCTGCGCGGCGATCCCGCTGGCGAAGGCCACCGCGCCGCTGCCGCCCTCGAGGTTCGCCACCCGCTCCTCGAACACCGCGACGGTCGGGTTCATGATGCGCGAGTACGTGTTCCCGTACTCCTGCAGGTTGAAGTACGCCGCCGCGGACTCGGGGTCTTCGAAGACGTAGCTGGTCGTCTGGAAGATCGGCACCGCGCGGGCGCCCGTGTTCGGGTCGGGCCGCTGCCCGGCGTGCAGTTGCCGGGTCTCGAACCCGAACGCGCGGGCCTGCTCGGCACGGGGGAACTGATCGGTCACGAAGACCCCTTCCTCGACGTCGCCCCGGCCAGGAACCGGCTGATGATGGGCGTCTGCCGCGCCTCCTCGAGCAGGAAGCAGTCGTGGCCGTACGGCGCCTCGATCACCTCGAACTCGACCGGTTTGCCGAGGGCGCGCAGCGCCTGCTCGATCTCCTCCGACGCCGACGGCGGGTACAGCCAGTCGGAGCTGAAGGCGATGAGCAGCGTCCGGGCGCGAACGTCTTCGAGCGCCTGCGAGAGGGATCCGCCGCCATGCTGCCGCGCGAGATCGAAATACGTCAGCGCGCGCGAGGTGTAGAGGTAGGTGTTGGCGTCGAAGCGCTTGACGAACGAGTCGGCCTGGTGGCGCAGGTAGCTCTCCACCTCGAACTCCGGCTCGGTGAGCGTGTAGCGCAGCGCGTCGGCGGACTGCAGCCGCCTGCCGAACTTCTCGCTCAGCGCGGGTGCGGACAGGTACGTGATGTGGCCGACCATCCGCGCCACCCCCATGCCCGCATGGGGCGCGCGGCCCGTGCCGTAGTAGTGGCCGCCCTGCCAGGCCGGATCGCGCATGATCGAGTCACGCGCGATCGCGTTCCAGGCCACCCCCTGCGGGTGGAGGGCGTGCGTGCTGGCGATGGCCACGACCGCGTCGACCTGGCCGGGGAACAGGACCGCCCACTGCAGCGCCTGCATCCCGCCGAGCGAGCCCCCGGCCACCGCCGCGAGCCGTTCGATGCCCAGGACGTCGAGGAACGCCCGCTGCGTGCGCACCATGTCCGCGACCGTGACCACGGGGAAGTCCGGCCCGTACGGCCTGCCCGTCGCCGGGTCGATCGACGAGGGACCCGTCGTCCCGCGGCAGCCGCCGAGCAGGTTCGTGCAGATGACCAAGAACCGGTCGGTGTCGAACGCCTTGCCGGGGCCGATCATCCCGTCCCACCAGCCGAGCCCCTTGCCGCCCGCACCGTCGCGGTCCTCGGCCCCGAAACCGTCGCGCGTGCTCTGGCCGGACGGCGCCTTCGCCAGGCCCGCGGCATGGGCGTCGCCGCTGAGCGCGTGACACACCAGGACGACGTTGTCGCGCCGGGGGGAGAGGGCGCCGTAGGTCTCGTAGGCCACGCGGACCGGGTGCAGCTCCCGGCCGCAGTCGAGGTGCAGCGGCTCCGGCAGGTCGAGGTACCGGGTTTCCACGGTGCCGACCGTGCCGATCGTGCCGGCCGCGAGCGCCGGGGCTGGCTGCGACATAGGGCTATGGTAGCCGCCACGGCGCGTGTATGGTCAAATACCTACCGGGAATGCGGGAAGATCCGGAAGGGGCGGGACATGACCACGGTCGCCAATGGCGTGAACGTGCAGGCGCTGCTGGACGCGCGCGAGGCGCTGAAGGGCGCGCCCGAGGCCGCGCAGTTCGTCTGGCGGGCATCCTCCAGGTGGCAGAACGGCGTCCACAGCACCACCACGGTCAAGGAGTTCTTCGGGCTCGGGCAGGAGCAGAGCCACCGGACCGAAGCGGTGTTCGACGCCGACCACCCCGAGGTCTTCGCGGCCGAGGACAACGGCATCACGCCGATCGAGTACCTCCTCGTCGGCCTGGCGAGCTGCCTGACGGCCGGCGTGGCGTCCGTCGCGCAGAACCGCGGCATCCAGCTGCGCTCGGTCGAGGCGACGCTGGAAGGCGAGCACGACATCCGCGGCATCCTCGGCGTCGACGCCGACGTCCGCAACGGCTTCAACGACATCAAGGTGACGTTCACCATCGACGCGGACGCCTCCAAGCAGGAGATCGAGGCGCTGGTGGCCCAGTCCCAGAAGCGGTCGGCCGTGTTCGACGCCCTCACCAACCCGACGAACGTCACCGTCGACGTCGCCTGAAAGCCTGAAAGGCCGAGCCATCGAGCATGTCACCACGGTCGTCATCGGCGCGGGCCACGCCGGTCTCGCCGCGAGCCACTTCCTGCGCGAACGGTCGCTCGATCACCTCGTGATCGAGCGCGGCGAGGTGGCCAACTCCTGGCGGCGCGAACGCTGGGACTCCTTCCGGCTGCTCACCCCCAACTGGCAGAGCCGCCTGCCGGGCCTTCGCTACGAAGGCCCGGAGCCCGACGGCTACATGACCACGAAGGAGGTGACGCAGTTCATCGAGCGCTTCGCCGCGTTCTCCCGGGCTCCCGTCCGGACCGGCACGAACGTCACGTCCGTCCGGCGTGGCGGCGACGGATACCACGTGACCACGAGCCGCGGCGAGATCCGCTGCCGGACGGTGGTCATCGCCAGCGGAGCCTGCAACCGGCCGGCGGTGCCGATCTTCAGCGACGCGGTTCCGTCGTCCGTCGAGCAGCTGACGCCGTTCGACTACCGTGCCCCCGATCGGCTGCCCGACGGCGGGGTGCTCGTGGTGGGAGCGTCGGCGACCGGCGTGCAGCTGGCCGCCGAGCTGCGCGGGTCCGGCCGGCCGGTGACGCTCTCGGTGGGGGAGCACGTGCGGCTGCCCCGCACCTACCGCGGACGCGACGTGCTGTGGTGGATGGACGCCTCCGGCGTGTGGGACCAGCGATACGACGAGGTCGACGACCTCGCGCGGGCCCGGCGGCTGCCCTCGCCCCAGCTCGTCGGCACTCCCGAACGCGGGACGCTCGATCTCAACGCGCTCACCTCGATGGGTGTCGAGCTGGTCGGCCGCTGGGCGGCCGTGCGCGACGGATGCGCGCTGTTCTCCGGCGGGCTGCGCAACGTGTTCTCGCTCGCGGACCTCAAGATGGAGCGCCTGCTGGGCACGTTCGACGAGTGGGCGCGTACGTGCGGCCGCGACGCCGAGGCCGGCCCGCCCGAGCGCTTCGCGCCGACCCGGGTGCCCGAGCCGGCGCGCCTGCGGCTCGACCTGCGGAGCGGCGAGATCCGCACGATCGTGTGGGCGACGGGTTTCCGGCCCGATTACGACTGGCTCGACGTGCCCGTGCTCGACGAGAAGGGCCGGCTGCGCCACGACGGCGGTGTCGTCGGCAGCCCGGGACTGTACGCGCTGGGGCTGCCCGTGCTGCGGCGGCGCAGGTCCACGTTCATCCACGGCATCGAGGACGACGCGCGCGAGGTGATCGACCACCTCGCGCGGTATCTGGCCGTACGACGGTGATCCCCGGACGGCTCAGCGGGTCCGCAGCACCAGTTCGCCGATCTCGGGAAGTACGGCGTCCGCGACCGAGATCTTCTTCTGGACCAGCCCGTTGGCGTGGAAGAGGTCGGCGGCGTGCTGCTGCTCGGCGACGAACTCCTCGCTGACCGGGTGCAGCCCCCAGGGACGGGTGCGCAGCGCGTGCTCCCAGGCGTCGAGGTCGCCGTCGAACAGGGCGGCCGCCTCGCGCGGATGCCCGGCGGTCCAGCGGTCGGCCTCCTGGAGCGCGGTGACGATCCTGGCCAGCTCGTCGGGCCGGTCGCGCGCGAAGTCGCGGCGGGTGAACCAGAGCGAGCGGTGGCTGAACAGGCCGTCGGTCTCCACGAGCGTCCTGGTGCGCGACTCGACCGGCGTCAGGTACGGGTAGGAGCCCACCCAGGCGTCCACGACGCCGTTCACCAGGAGTTCGGCGGCGTCGCCGTAGGCGTCCACGGGCACGATGTCGCCCCAGCCGAGCCCGGCGCGCTCCAGGGCCAGCAGCAGGAGCGTGGTCTGCCACGAGCCGTGCCCGAGCGCCACCCGCCTGCCCTTCAGCTCGGCCACGGAGCCGATCGGCGAGTCGTCCCGCACCACCAGGCGGCCGTTCTCGACCCGCGACTCCGAGATCGCCACGTACACGATGTCGTGCCCCTTGGCCTGGGCGGTGACCGGGGGAGTGGAGCCGGTGCCGATGAAGTCGTACCCGCCGTCGAACAGATGGTCGCCGTGGGCGGACGGGAGCGCCCTGGTGGGATCGACCGGGGCGCCCCGGCCCAGTGCGTTCAGGTCCACCCATTCCACGCCGGGCAGCAGGTCGCGGTGGCGGGCCACCCACAAGGTGTTGTTCTGCGGGAAGAAGCCGGCGCGGGTGGTCATGAGGTGCGTCCTTTCAGTAGCGGCAGTACCTGGCGGCCCACGCGGCGGGCCTCTTCGAGATGGGGGATTCCGGCCAGGATGAAGGCGTCCACGCCGAGGTCCAGGAGCTGGTCGAGGCGTTCGGCGACCTGGTGGTAGTCGCCGACCAGGCCGAAGGCGGGGCCGTCGCGCAACTGGCCGAACCCGCCCCACACGTTCGGGGCGACCTCCAGGGCGCGGGGGTCGTCACCGGCCCCGGCGAGGAAGGAGCGGCTGCGCCGCACGCCGACCGAGTCGCCCCCGCCGGAGTCGTCGCCGCCAGGCCTGGCCGCCCAGCCCTGCCGGATCTCCTCCCACGCCTCCTCCTCGCTTTCCCGGGCCAGCACGTCCACGCGCACGGCGAAGCGGGGCGGCGTGGCGCTGTGCGCGCGTACGGCGTCGAACTTCTCCGCCAGCGCGTCGAACGGCTCCAGCCAGGACAGGTAGTAGTCGGCGTGCCGGCCGGCGGCGTCGATCGCGGCGGGGGAGGAGCCGGAGAAGAAGATCTCCGGGAACGGCTGCCCGGCCAGCTCCTCCGGCAGGCCCGCGTCCTCCACCTGGTAGAAGCGGCCATGATGGGTGTGCCCGCCCTGCCAGACGCCCTTGAGCACGTCCAGGAACTCCGAAGTGCGCGCGTAGCGGTCGTCGTGGTCCACCTTGTCGCCCCACCAGAGCTGGGCGGGACCGCCGCCGCCGGAGATGACGTTGTAGACGATCCGGCCGCCGGTCGCCCGCTGCAGCGTGGCGGTCATCCGGGCCGCCTGCACCGGGTGCAGGAACCCGGGCTGGAAGGCCACCATGAAGCGGTAGGAGGTGGTCTCGCGGGCCAGCGTCGCGGCGGCGGCCCACGGGTCGTCGGTGTGCGGGAAGTTCGGCAGCAGCCCTCCGACGAAGCCGGACTCCTCGGCCGCCCGCGCGACCTCGGCCATGTAGTCGACGTGGGTGTAGCCGTCGTCGCGGCCGTCCCGGGTGCCGGGGGCGGTGCCGTCCGGGGCGAAGCCGCCGCGGCTGCGGACCCTGCGGCGCAGCGACGGCTGATCGCCCTCCATGTGGATGCGCCAGTAGATGTCAACCGGCAAGAGCCTGCTCCTTGAGGTGCTCACCGAGGTGGTAGACGTCCTCGGCGGGGACGAAGAACTCGCTCACGCCGCGGCGGGCGTACTCCTCCACGTGGTCGAGCGAGGACAGGTGGACGGCGTGGCGCAGGCCCGGCAGCTCGGGGACGAGGGCGTCCAGGTCGTCGCCCTCGGCGAAGACGTGCACGTCCGCGTGCCGCCGCGACAGCGCGAGGGCCTCGGGGGAGGTGCCGGAGAGCTGCACCTCGGGGAAGGGCGGCGCCGACAGCGGCGGGCCGAAGCCGCCCGCGGCGACCTCGTAGAAGTCGCCCCGGAAGTCGAACGGCCCGCCCTGCCAGACGCCCTTGGCGACGGTCAGGAACTCGCCGGCGCGGGCGTGGCGGTCGGGGCCGGTCAGGAAGTCTCCCTGCGCCCTGGCCGTAGCCGGGTCCAGGTCCACCGTGAGCCGCCAGCCCAGCCGGCCGGCGGCGAAGCGCTGCAGCGAGGCCGCGAGCTTGGCGGCGTAGACGGGGGTGGCGGCCGCGGCGTGGAACCCGGCGACCACGCGCAGGTGCCGGGTACGGCGCAGGACGTTCGCGGCGACGGTCAGGGACTCCTGCCCGCCGGGATCGAACGGCACCAGCGCCCCCGCCAGCCCCGCCAGGTCCGCGGCCATGGCGGTCCGTCCGGCCGGATCGGTCAGGCCGGGCCGCACGTCGGTGACGAACGCGGGCAACTCCGGCGCGGCGGCGCTCCTGGTGGGGAGGACGACATGGAAGCGGGATGTCACGGGGCGGGTCGTGCCGTGGCGGGAGATGGGCAGGACGGTCATGTCAGATCTTTCCTAGGAGTTCGGCGGAAACGGGCGGCGTCCTGATCGGGCGCGCCACTCGCGCAGCGACGGCTCGGCGTAGGCCCAGATGCGGTCCGCGAGCCCGGTCAGCACGGGCGCGTTCTCGTCGATCCACGCGGTCGGCGGGGTCACCGTGCCACCTCCTCGCGCGGCGTGCCCGCGTGGGTGTCGACGCCGAGGTCGGCGAGGAGGCGGCGGCGCAGCTCGACGAAGACGGGGTCCGTCCTGTCGCGCGGACGGTCGATGCCCACCCGCAGGTCCGTGACGAACCGGCCCTCGCGCAGCACCGCGATCCGGTCGGCGAGCAGGATCGCCTCCTCGACGTCGTGCGTGACCAGCACCACGGCCGGGCGGTGCCGGGCGCACAACTCGGCGATCAGGTCCTGCATGTGCAGCCGGGTGAGCGCGTCGAGCGCGGCGAACGGCTCGTCCAGCAGGAGCAGCTCCGGCTCGCGTACCAGGGCCCTGGCCAGCGCCACCCGCTGGGCCTCGCCGCCGGACAGCGTCGCGGGCCAGGCGTCGGCGTGCCGGCTCAGGCCCACCTCCGCCAGGGCTTCGAGCCCCTTGGCGCGGGCGGAGCGGCCCTGCCCGATGATCACGTTCGCGAGCGCGCGCTTGGAGGGGATGAGCCGCGGCTCCTGGAAGACGACCGTGCGCACCGGGGGTACGAGCACGGTACCGCCGGTGGCGGCGTCCAGGCCGGCGAGGATGCGCAGCAGCGTGGTCTTCCCCGTGCCGCTCGCGCCGAGCAGCGCGAGGAACTCGCCACGGCGCACGTCCAGGTCCACCCCGTCGAGCACGGCGCGCTCGCCGAAGACCTTGCGCAGCCCTCTCGTCCGTACGGCGAGGCCCGCCGATCCTGGGCTGCTCATCGGATGCTCACCGCCTTGCGCCAAGGCATCGTCCCCCGTTCGACCAGCCGCAGCGCCAGGTCGGCCAGCAGCCCGATCACGGCGTAGAGCAGCACGCACAGCGCCAGGATGTCGGTACGCAGGTAGTCGGTGGCCCGGGCCATGAGGTAGCCGAGCCCGGCCGTCACGTTGATCTCCTCGGCCGCGATCAGCGCGATCACGCTGAGCGTGGTGGCCAGGCGCAGCCCGGCGAAGACCGACGGCAGCGCGCCCGGCAGCACGACCTCGCGGGCGATCGCGAGCCGGCCCAGGCCGAACGAGCGCGCCGCCTCGACGACCTTGCGGTCCACGTTGCGCACGCCGCTGGAGACGTTGACGTACATGGGGAAGGTGCAGGCCACGCCGATCAGCAGGATCTTGGAGGCCTCCTCGATCCCGAACCAGACGACGAACAGCGAGGTCAGCGCCAGGAAGGGGATGGCGCGCAGCGCCTGCATCGAGGAGTCCACGAGCTCCTCGCCGAGCCGGGTGAAGCCGGAGACGACGCCGAGCAGCAGCCCGGTGGAGGCGCCCAGCACCAGGCCGAGGCCGGCCCGGGTGACGGACACGCGCAGCGCCTCCGGGAGCTGGCCGTCGGCCCACAGCTCGCCGAAGGTCGTGACGACGTCCTGGGGGCCGGCGAGCACGTCCTTGGTGAGGGCGCCGGAGGCGGTGGCCGCGTACCAGGCCGCCAGCAGCAGGACGGGGCCGATGGCCCGCAGCGCGAACGTCAGCGCGGGCGCGCGCCCGGCGGCGCGGGGCGGGTTCGGGGCGACGAGCCCCTGCGCTGCGGCGCTCATTGCTTCGCCTTCCCCAGCGTCGTCACGTCCACGACGTGCCGGGAGACGTCCAGTGGCGCGGTGAGCACCTTCTGGTCGAGGAAGAACTTCGCGACCTCCTGATATTTCGCGATCTCGGGCGCGGTGACCGCCTGGGCGGGCTTGCCCTTCTTCTGGATGTCGACCACCAGGTCCTTCTGCCTGCCCTGCACGGCCTGCGGGCCCGCCTGGGTGAAGACGTTCAGGTACGCCGCCGGGTCGGCGATCTCCTTCGCGCTGCCCTCCTCGAGGAACTCGAACAGGGCCTTGACCACCTCGGGGTGCTCGTCGAGCAGCTTGTTGGCGGCCACGTAGATCACGTAGTTGTCCGACTTGATGGCCTCGCCGTCGGCCAGGATCCGCGCGTCCAGGTCGGTGACGGCGGGGATGAGGAAGGTGGAGAACGTCGACCAGGCGTCCACCTTGCCCGAGCCGAAGACCGGCGCGGTCTGCGGCGGCAGCAGGTAGACGCGCTTGACCTTGTCCACCGGCACGTTGAACGTCTGCAGCGCCTTGAGCAGCAGGTACTCGCTGGTGCCGCCGTGCCCGACGGCCACGGTGCGCCCGGCCAGGTCCGCGACCGACCTGATCGGTGAGCCGTTCTTGACCACGATCCCCTCGCCGGCGAGGTCGGGCGGCACCGTGGCGAAGATCTTGAAGCTGGGCTTGACGGCCAGCGCGGTGACGCCGGAGGTGATCGAGCCGGTCGCGATGTCGAGCGAGCCGGCGTTGATGGCCTGGACGGCGGGGGCGAAGACGGAGAAGTCACCGGCCCACTTGACCTTGGCGTTGACCTTGGCCAGGGCGGCGTCCAGGCTGCCGTCCTTCTTCGCGACGGCCAGGAAGCCGCTGTTGCCCGGGTCCGCGATCCGGACGACCACCTGCTCCTGGGCGGTGGTGGCGCCGGTGCCGCCGCCACAGGCCGCGGCCAGGAGGGCGAGAGGGACGGCGAGCAGCAGCTTACGCATGGGTGACTCCTTGGAGCGGGGTGTGGTCGGCCCAGGCCGCGACGTCCACGGGCGATTCGAGGAAGTGGTGGCGGCGCAGGAAGTGCTCCTGCTCGGCCAGCAGGTCGAGGCGTTCGGGCGACAGGTCCAGGTGGAGCGAGGCGCCGGGGACGTAGGCGGCGGCCACGCCGGTCGCGCCCGCGCCGGTCTCGGCGCCGAGGATTCTGGCGACCTCGGCCGGGTGATCGGCGGCCCAGTCGGCCGCCCGCAGCAGGACGCCGAGGAAGCGGGTGACCACGTCGGGGTGCTCGTCGAGCAGGCGCTGGTGCACGGTGATCGGCCGCGGGGTACCGTTGTTCACCCGCGCCCGCCGGTCCGGCACGGCGTCGAGGTCGATGCCGACCTCCGCGCCATGGCGCAGGGCGGCCTCGACGGCGAGCGCGCCCTTGACGTAGACCGCGTCCACCTCGCCGGCGGCCAGCGCGGCGAGCTCGGCCTCCCACTGGCCGCCGCCCGGCTCGGCCGCGACGTCCACCAGCTCGGCGTCGCCGAGGCCGAGCCCGGCCAGCGACAGGGCTCCGTGGAAGCCGCGCAGGGCCATGGCCCGCCAGAAGTCGATCGCGATGCGGTGCCGGGGGACGGCCAGGCGCAGGCCCTTGAGCTGCTCGGGGCGTTCCAGAGCGGTGCCGGCGCGGACCAGGACGGCCTGGTGCTCCTCGATCCAGGTGAGCCCGATGAGCCGGGTGGCCTCGCCGCGGGAGCGCGCCCAGAGCGCGGGCACGTTGCCGCCCTCGCGGAACAGGCCGGTCAGGGCGTGGGTGTAGTGCGTCTCGCGGGGGACGTCAGGCGAGTCGTCCTGCAGGGACCGGACCTCGATCCCGTCGGCGGCGAACTCCCCGGCCAGCCAGCCCCGGTCCGCCGCGATGCCCGTCGCGGTGGGCACGGGACAGCGGGTGAACCAGACGGTGTCGAGTGCGGCGGTGGTCATGGCAGAGAGTTTGCTTGTAAATTGGTAGGAAATGCAAAGAATATCCCGCGATGCGGGAAGCGTTCCCGGCCGGACCGGCTCCCACCTGGTCACGGCTCTCCCTACTCGGAAGACGGAGTTTCCCGCATGGCAGCAGAAGGCGGCGTGCAGTCCGTACGCAGGGCGATCGGCGTGCTCGACTGCTTCGGCGGCGGGGACGCCTCGCTCGGCCTGTCCGACCTCTCGCGCAGGATGGGCCTGTCCACCTCGACCACGCACCGCCTGGCCAGGACGCTGACCGCCGCGGGCTTCCTCGAACAGGAGGCGCGCACGGGCCGCTACCGGCTCGGGCCGTCGGTCACCGAGCTGGGACAGCTCTCCTTCCACCGGCGCGGCCTGCACCGCATCCCGCCCGAACTGGCCGAGCTGGCCCGCGTCACCTCCGCCACCGTGGACCTGGCCGTCCGCAACGACCGGCACGCGGTCATCCTGAGCGGCGGCTCGCTCAACCCCGACAGCGGCATCGGCCTGCGCCGCCCGCTGCACTCCACGGCGCTGGGCAAGGTCCTGCTGGCCTGGGACCCGGAGGGCAGGGCTGACCTGGAGGCGCTCGGGCCCCTGCGGGCGCTGACCGGCCGCACGATCGTGGACCACGGCGAGCTGCGCGCCGAGCTGGACCGCGTACGCGAGGCCGGGCACGCGCTCAACGACGGGGAGTCGGGCGACGGCATCCGCACGGTCGCGGTGCCGGTCCTCGACCGGCAGGGCCACGTACGTTACGCGCTGGCCGTGCGCTCCACGCCGCTGGTGATGAGCGAGGCGCGGATCGACTGGTTCGTCACGCACGCGCGGGCCTGCGCCCGGGCGCTGGAAGTGCTGCTGATCCCGCCCGCCGAGCGCCGCTTGCGCACCTCCTCGTGAAGCGGTTTGCCCGTCGTCTCACGGGGCGACTCTCCGAGCGCCGAGGCGCTACCGAACGGCCGGCAGCAGCCGGACCGCCGGCGGAAGCGGCGCGCGGACGGGGTCGGCACGGAACGACTGGATCATCAGGGCCGCGAAACGGCGCGACGCCGCCGCTCGCTGCTCGGGTGACTCGGCGCGGATGCCCTCGTTCGCCATCATTGCCAGGATGAAGTCCTCCAGGACGAAGTCCGCCCGCAGACCGCCCGCCTCCTTCGCGCGCCGGATGAGTTGGAGCAGCAGCCGGATCGTACGGTCGCGGTCCGCGGCGAAGTACGGCAGCTGCGAGGTGAACGCGCCGGACAGACCCCGGTCGAGCGCGTGCACCTCCATGAGCTTCTCGATCACCAGACAGAACCCACGCCACGGATCGGCCTGCGCCAGCCCTTCCTCGACGACCGCCGAGCACATGGCCATCGGCTCGGCGAAGACCTCGCTGAGCAGCGCTTCCTTGGTCGGGAAGTGCCGGTAGACGGTGGCCGCGCCGACTTGCGCGCGCCGGGCGATCTCCCGGATCGGCGCGTCGAGGCCCTCGGCGGCGAAGGTCGCGCGGGCGACCGCGAGGATGCGCGCGCGGTTGTCGCGGGCGTCCGAGCGCAGCTTCTGACTCACTTCGGCCGTCACCGCTCTCACTTTAGTCAAACGGACGGGGTGTTCCGTTACGGTACGGCGCATGAGAGCAGTTCAGTTTTCCGAGTACGGCCCGGCCGGCGTGGTGCACGTCGCCGAGGTCGAGGAGCCGCATGCCGGGCCGGGGACGATCCGCGTCGCCGTGCGGGCGTCCGGATTGTCGACGGGGGAGACGTCCATCCGCTCAGGGAAGATGCGTGACGTGGTGCCCGTGACGTTTCCGTACCGGACCGGGTTCGACGCCGCCGGCGTGGTGGACGAGGTCGGCGACGGCGTCACGGGTGTCGGAGTCGGCGACGAGGTGTTCGGCATGACCGCGACGACCGCGCGCGGCGCCAACGCCGATCACGCGGTCCTGGTCGCCTGGGCGCCGAAACCGGCCGCGTGGAGCTGGGAGGAGGCCGGTGGTGCCGCAGGCAGCGTCGAGACGGCCACCCGGGTGCTCGACCGGCTCGCGGTCGGCGCCGGGCACACCGTGCTGGTGCAGGGCGCGGCCGGCGGGGTGGGCACGGTCGCCGTGCAGCTCGCGGTCGCCCGTGGCGCCACCGTCATCGGCACGGCAGGGGAGCACAACCACGACTTCCTGCGCTCGCTTGGCTCCGAGCCGACGACGTACGGGGCGGGTCTGGTCGAACGGGTTCGCGCGCTGGCGCCGGGCGGGGTGGACGCGGTGTTCGACTGCGCAGGAGGGGCACTGCCCGACCTGATCGCCATCACCGGGAACCCGGCGCGCGTGGTGACGATCGCTCCCGACCTCACCGCGGCGGCTCTCGGCGTGCACCTGTCACACGGCGTGCCGGCCGGCGACACGGCGGCGGCCGTTGGAGCCGCCGACCCGCTGGCGGTGCACGGCCTCGGCATCGCGGTCGAGCTCGCCGGACAGGGCCGGCTGCGGGTGCCGGTCGCGGCGGCGTTCCCGCTCACCGAGGCCGCCGCCGCACACGAGCTGAGCGAGAGCCGTCACGCCCGCGGGAAGATCGTGCTGGTGAACTGACCAGCCCCACCGGCTTTTTTGGTAGACCGAAAACGTGGCCGACGGCCGGCGCCGGGGATGCCAACGTGTCGACGTCAGGAGCACAGCGCCAAACCCCACGCACGCGGCGAGGATGACGATCCCGGCATGGCCCAACGACGCCCCGTCGCCGGTCAACTGTGTCGGGTCGGTCGATAGGTCAGCACCTGCGTGTGGCCGTCGAAGGTCCGGGCCTCGAGCAGTTCGAGGTCGAAGTCGTCCGCACCGTCGAAGATCCGGTCCACGCCGGTCGTCCCGGAGATCACTGGGAAGACCGTCACCTCGATGGTGTCGATCAGGCCGGCGTTCAGCAGCGCCCGGTTGAGCGTCAGGCTGCCGTGGGAGCGCAGCGGCACATCGGATTCGGCCTTGAGGCGCGTGACCACCTCGACAGGATCGCCGGACTCGATGGTCGTGCCCGGCCATTCGAGCGGCTCGGTCAGCCGGCTGGAGAGCACCGTGACCGGCGAGTCGAACATGCGCGTGATCCACCCGTCGAACAGGCTGCGGTCGAAGCCTGCGTCAAGGAACGGCGCGTTCGACGAGTAGGTCTTGGCCCCGAGCACCATGCGCAGCGGGTCGCGGTAGGCAGCGGCGCGATAGGCGAGGAATTCGGGGCCCTGCTTGCCCCAGTAGCCGCCCCAGTCGCCGTTGTGGTTGGCGAAGCCGTCGAGCGTGGAGAAGATGTCGAAGGTGTACGTGGCAGTCATGGTGTCTCCTTGCGGGAAGTTGGTCGCGCTCCTTGTGGCGACCTCACCCCTGCTACGAACACCCCCGCCCCGATCCGACACGCCTCCCGGATTTCTTTCAAAACTTTCCGAGCTCATCTGATGTGGTCTGACCCGCCGGCCTCGAGTAGTGATCTTGCGAGGTTGCGTAGGTGTTCGAGGCGGCCGTTGATCGCTTCGGCCGGTCCGTCGCTGGTGCCGGCCCGATCGAAGTAGGCCGGCACGTCGGCGGCCCGGCGTTTGAGCGTTCGCCCGAGTGTGATCAGCTCGGTCAGGGCCGTGGGCACCGCCGCGCTGATGACGGTGATGGTCTTCGCCAGGTCGGTCTTCGCGGAGGCTCGATCCGGGTTGCGGTAGGCGGCGACGATGCTTTGATAGGTGGCCCAGGTGGCCCAGGTGGCCTCGACCTCGACGTGCTGCTCGGTGGCGAACACGGCAGTCAGTTCTTTGGTGTTGTCGAGCAGTTCGACACCGGTGCGCAGCACGCGGCGGATGCCGTACGCAGAGCGGGTCACCGGTGCGCCCGCAGGTTTGTTGCCGAACACGCTGCCGGCAGCGGTCGAAGGCGTCGCCGGCCAGGGCTACCTCCAGCACCGACTCCCTTACCTCGGCCGGCTGTTCACGGGTCAGCGGCGGAACCATCACGGCTTCGGCCGGCTTGCGGAAGAGCTTGCGCAGCGCCGACCTCACTCTGCTGGCCCGGACGTCCACCCCGGCCCCACGATCCGCTGCGCCGCATGGTCCACCGCCAGCCACACCACGGGAGTCACCAGCGCGGCGACCTCGCCGAGGCCGAAGCCCAGGGTCTGGCGTCGCCGGCCCCAGCCGCCGTATGGCCGTGGCGTCATCGTGGCCGAAGGAACCCGACGTAGGCGAAACTCGTGAAACGTACGGATTCGCTCTCGGCGACCCTGGCTCGGCAAAGCCGGTCCCGGCGCCGCTCGGACGCCTCAACCGCGCAGCAGCTCCTCGCGCCTGACCAGCAGTCGCGCTCGTTCGTTGGCCAGCTCGGCGTCGCGGTGCCGCAGGTGCGTCCCCACGCCCTGGACCCATCGGGCTGTCCGCTCGACCTCGGCGCGGGTGTTCTCGATGCGCTGATGCTTCATCACATCGGTGATGATGTTGTCGAAGAACGTGTCGACGAACCACCGCGTGTCCACCTTGGGCAGGCGGGCTCGCGCGGAGACGCCGACGTCAGCGAGTTCGCGGGAGAAGACGTCCAGGGCCCGTTGGGCGTGCCAGGCGGCCTCGTCGGCGGAGCGCAGCCGGTTGTGTTCGACGGCGTCGGCGATCAGGCCGCCGCCCAAGAGGTCCCAGGTGGAGGCGCCCTTGGCCGAGCCGAGGTAGCCGAGTACCTGGGCCAGCGCGTGGAGTGCAGCCTGCCCGGCCTGGTACGCCTCGGTGTGCTCCCGCCGCTCCGCCGAGACACGGTCGAGGGCGGCGCCGAGGTCCGTCAGCTCACTGGCGCGGGCATCACCACGGGCGAGGAGCTGCCGCTCCTTCTCGGCCAGCAGCTTCTCGTACCTCCGAGGCCGTCGCGAGCTCTGCCAGCTCGGCCTCGATCGCCCGCGCGTCCGCCTCGATCTGGGCCAGCCGAGCTCGGTGGCCGTCGAGCCGCTGCCTGGCGGCGGCGGCCTCGGCACGCTCGCGATCCAGCCGCTCCTCGCGCTGGCTCACCAGGCGGGCCAGGAAAGCGGTCAGCCCGCCTTCCAGGCGGGTGACGTCGGCCTCCTCCTTGGACAGGTCCTTCTCCAGGCCGGTCAGGGTGTCGTGGGCCTGCTGGAGCTGCTCCTTGGTGGCCGCGTGTTGGCGCCGCAGGTGGTCGGCACGGTGCGTTCGGGCGGCCGCCACGCGCAGCCGCTCGTCGAGATCTGAAGAGCTCGTCACACTCCGGATGACGAACGAACAACCCCAGACGTTCCAACCAGGCAGTCGCCGAGCGCTCGGCCCGCCCACCGGGCCGCCGCGGCCGCGGCGGACGGCGTGACCGTCAACGTTGGCGGAAGCGGTCGGTGGTGTCGATCAGGCGGTGCCGGGTGCCGGGTTCGGCGCCGCCGTGGCCCGCGTCCTCGACGAGGTGGAACTCGGCCTCGGGCCAGGCCTGGTGCAGATCCCATGCCTGGTCGGGCGGTGTCTTCATGTCGTAGCGGCCGTTGACGATCACGGTGGGGATGTGCCGAATGCGGTCGACGCCCGCCAGGAGGCCTTCCTTGGGGAGGAAGCCGCCGTTGCTGATGTAGTGGTGGGTGATGCGGGCGAAAAGGAGGATCGCGTCGTCGTCGAGCTCCGGCGGGTCGACGGGCAGCAGGGTGTTGGCCGAGAACTCCCAGTCCATCCAGGCGCGGGCGGCCGGGAGATGGACGGCAGGGTCGGCGTCGCCGATGCGGCGGCCGTACGCGGCAATCAGGTCGTATCGTTCGTCGGCGGGGATCGCGTCGCGGAACGTGGCCCACTCGGCGGGAAAGAGGCGGGCCGCGCCGACGGAGGTGAACGTCCAGTCCTCGTCGGAGGGCCGGACGAGGTAGATGCCGCGGAGCACGAGTTCGGTGACACGGTCGGGGTGGGCCTGGGCGTACGAGAGGGCGAGGGTGCTGCCCCAGCTGCCGCCGAAGACGAGCCAGCGGTCGACGGACAGGTGCTCGCGGAGCCGCTCCATGTCGGCGACCAGGTGCGAGGTGGTGTTGTGGCGCAGCGACACCCCCGGGTCCGCGGCGCTCGGCCGGCTGGCGCCGCAGTTGCGCTGGTCGAACAGCACGATCCGGTACGCGGCCGGGTCGAAGAACCGGCGGAAGGCGGGCAGGATGCCGCCGCCGGGCCCGCCGTGCAGGAAGACGGCGGGCTTGCCGGCCGGGTTGCCGCAAATCTCCCAGTAGATCTCGTTGCCGTCTCCGACGTCGAGCAGACCGGAGTCGTACGGTTCGATCGGTGGGTAGAACTCTTTCAGCGCCATGTGATCAAGTAGACCACCCGAACCGGGCGATCGCGCACCGCGCCGTAGGAGACCTTGCTCGTGGCCCCGGCCAGCCGTTCGCTGGCAGTGACGCGAACGGGACCGATGCCGAGTGTCGGCTGTACGAACGAGACGGCGGATCTTCGACGACCAGGGCAAGGCGAAGCGCATCCGCATGGCACGCAAGCCGCCCATGGGCCATGACCTCGGTGCGGCGCTGCGCGAAGTACACGATGAGGACGATGGAGCGACAACGGTCGCGGCCGTCGGACCGCGACCATTGTCATCGCGGGGTCAGTCCTGTGGTGCGGTTTCGGCCTGCCGGTTCTGGGCGGGCTCGGTCGTCGCCTCCTTGCGTGAGCTGAACAAGAAGCAGAGCAGGGCGGCGGCCACCAGGGTGATGGCGCATGCCACAAGGGCTGTCTGCATGGCGTTGACGAAGCCGGCGGCGAACGTGTCGGCGGTGACGCGTTCGTACAGGCTGGTCGTGGCAGGGTTCAGGCCGCTGGGCGGCGCGGGTGGGCTGTAGTGGTGCGCGGCGGCCGTGCTGCTGTCGATGAACCGGGCGCGCAGATGCTCCGGGAGCTGACCGGCGCGTTCCTCGGCCTCGGTGCGCAGGGTCGAGGAGAGACGGGCCGACAGCAGGGTGCCCAGCACGGCGGTGCCCAGGACGCCGCCGATCTGCCGAATGGTGCTGGAGACGCCGGAGGCCGCCCCGGCCAGCCGGGGATCGACGCCGTCCATGGTGGCCTGCTGCAGTGGTGCGAACGTGGCGCCGCCGGCGAGCCCGATGATGGTCAACCCGGGCAGCAGACTCCACGCGCTGCTGCCGGGTCCGGTCATGGCGACCAGCACCAGCAGGCCGGCGGCCAGCAGCGTCATCCCGGTCATCAGGATGTACTTGCCGCCGAAGGTGTCCGACAGCCGCCCGGCGTACGCCGAGCCGACCGCGGTGAGCACGGCGTTCGGCAGCACCACCAGACCGGTCTCCAGCGCCGAGTACCCGCGCGCCATCTGCAGGTACAGCACCACCACGAACATGATGCCGATCATGCCGAGCTGGAAGACGAACCCGACCCCGTTGCCGACGGCGAAGTTGCGCACGCCGAACAGGGCCGGCGGCATCAGGGGCTCCTCGCGTTGCCGGTGCTGCCAGACGACGAACACCGCCAGCAGCGCGACGCCGGCGACGATGACCGAGGGGATGCTGATCGGCCCGGTGACGGTGCCCCAGTCGAAGCGTTCTCCCTCGATCAGGCCGAACACGAGGCCGCTCAGCCCTGCGGTGGCGAGCGCGACGCCGACCAGGTCGAGGCGGTGTCGCCGGTACGGGCGCATGGGCGGCGCGACGGTCAGCGCCAGCACGGCGGCGATGATCCCCACGGGGACGTTGATGAAGAAGATCCAGCGCCAGTCGAGGTGGGCCAGCAGGAAGCCGCCGAGGACCGGGCCGACGATCGGGGCGAAGCCGACGATCGCGCCGAACAGGCCGAACGCGCGGCCCCGCAGTCGCGGTGGAAAGATCGTCAGAATTGATGAGATGACCTGCGGGAACAGCAGCGCCCCGCCCAATCCCTGCAGCAGCCGGGCGGCCAGCAGTTGGGATGGCGAGCCGGCCAGCCCGCACAGTGCCGAGGCGACGGTGAAGACGACGATGCCGATCACGTACACCCGGCGGTATCCGAAGATGTCCCCGAGCCGCCCCGTGGTGATCAGCAGCACCGAGAAGATGAGCAGGTAGCCGTCGATGATCCACAGCACCTGGTCGTAGGTGGCGCCGATGCTGTGGATCAGTGTGGGGATGGCGACGTTCACGATGGATCCGTCGAGCAACGACATGAAGAAGCCGATGCACATGATCGCGAGAACCAGCCACGGACGCTGCGTGACCGGTTGTCCGGCGGATTTGAATTCCGGCACTCCGGAGACCTCCCTGAGGAGAACCGTCTGCTGGAGTGGCGACGCGGACCAGGGCCGCTGATGTCCGACAGCGCTCACCCCGGCCGGATGCCCGAAAGGTCGCAAATGAGCAGGAGGGTTGACACGCGTCGCCACCGTCACAGAACACCCTTTTCCAGGATGTAGTGGGTGACTTCCACCTTCCCCGTGTCATCGGGACCCGGGTGAAGCTGGTTGGCGAGGCGGAAAGCCCAACGGTGAGAAGTCGGCTCGAAGCCTAGCACAGCGGTTCGGCCGGCCCGATGGCGTCCTGCGCCGCTCCCGATGGCTCGCTCTCGAAAAACTCGTCTCTCTTGTAGACGAGGTTTCTCTCGGCGCGCTAACGTTGTCTTCGCTAGAGACGACGTTGGGGAGAGCTCCGCGTCGGCCGTGGTAGTACTGGAAATCCGCGAAGGAGGCCGCACAGACAAGCAGGTGCATCCATGATCGAGCGCTATCTCGGTGTCCTCGGCATCGCCGAGGCCCTGGGAGTGAGCCGTCATGCGGTGCACAAGTGGCGCAGCCGCTATGCGGACGACTCCGATCACCCGTTCCCCCTGCCCGACGTCGAAGTCGACGGAGCTCCGGGCTGGCGGTCCGAGCGGCTGGCGGAGATCGTGCGGTGGCGCGAGGGGCTGCCCGGCCGCGGCGCGGGCGGAGGCCGTCCTTCCCTCGCACGTCAGGAGTACCTCAAGGAAGCAGGGTCGCGCGGCCTGACCCGGGACGAGGCCATACGCGCGCTCGCCACGTTCGGCGAGGAGTTTCCCGAGATGACCGAGCCGGAGATCTGCGCCTGGCTCGTGGGGAAATGGCGCGGCTAAAGCCCTTCCCCACACCCCATCAGCACGGAAGGCGATGACGCATGCCCGAAATCGGCGGAGAGACCGCACCGGGATTCGAAGCAGTACGTGAGGCGTTCGCGACCGATCTGGCCGGCGCGCCGGAAACAGGCGCCGCGGTCAGCGTCTACCTGAACGGCCGGAAGGTCGTCGACCTGTGGGGCGGCATCGCCGACCCCGGCACCGGCCGCCCCTGGGAGCGCGACACCCTGCAGCTCGTCTACTCCACCACCAAGGCCGTCACGGCCACCTGCGCACTTCTGCTGTCCCAGCGGGGCGAATTGGACCTGGACGCACCCGTGGCGGAGTACTGGCCGGAGTTCGCGGCCAACGGGAAGAAGCGCATCCCGGTGCGGTGGCTGCTCACCCATCAGGCCGGGCTGCCCGCGATCGACCACCCGATCACCCCGCAGGAGGCGATCGCCTGGGAGCCCATGGTGACCGCGCTGGCGGCCCAGCGCCCGTACTGGGAGCCGGGCACGGAGCACGGCTACCACGGGCTCACCTACGGCTGGCTCGTCGGAGAGGTCGTCCGCCGGGTGTCCGGCCGTAGCCTGGGCACGTTCCTCGCGGACGAGATCGCCGCCCCGCTCGGACTGGACCTGTGGATCGGGCTGCCGGAAACCGAGCGGCGCCGGGTCAGCCGGATCATCGACACCCCGCCCGACTTCCAGGCCATGGCCCGGATCGACCTGAACGCCCTTCCCGAACCCATGCGCGAGGTCATCACGGCCTTCGCCGACCCCACGTCGTTGACCAGGCGCTCGCTCGCCGTCGTCACGCCCCCGCTGGACCACAACAGACCGGAGGAGCAGGCCGCCGAGATGCCCGCCACCAACGGCATCTGCACGGCCCGCGCGCTGGCCCGCTTCTACGCCGCGCTCATCGGCGAGGTCGACGGTCACCGCATTCTCACCCCAGGCACCCTGACCGCCGCGACCGCGGAACAGGTCAGTGGCATCGACCGCATCCTGCGCATGCCCGTCCGCATCGGCACCGGTTTCGGCCTCCCGACGCCGGACGCGTTCTGGTACTCACCGACCGCCTTCGGATTCCCCGGCCGCGGCGGCTCGCTCGGTTTCGCCGATCCGGCGACCGGTCTCGCCTTCGGTTACGTCATGAACCACGTCCTGGAAGGCGTGCCGGACCTGAGGGCCGCGAACCTTCTCGCCGCGGTCCGGAACGCCCTCGGCGATCCGACCGAGCCAGGCGGCAAGTGATCGTCAAGCGTTTTCCAACCGCGGTTCCTTATGTTCTGGGCATGTTCGGCATCGGTTTCGTTGAGATCATCTTCGCGTTCCTCATCCCCCTGGCGGCTCTCTGGGTCGTCATCTACACGGCCGTACGGGCGGCGATCCGCCACAGCAAGTGACCAAGGCTGGTATTCGACGCATGACGACATCGCCCGGACAGGGTGACCTGATCGACGACATCCAGGTCCGGCTGGAGAGCTGCGGATGGCAGGCCGAAAGCGGCCAAGGATGGCGCTGGGTCGACCACACCTACCGGAACGACGACGCCACGCTCCGCATCAGGTATCTGCCGGACACCAGCGCGATCCGATTCGATTTCGAATCCGAGGAGCACCTGGCGTGGCTGTCCATCTCCGTCCAGGACTCCCCGGACCGGATTCTCGATCTGATCATCCGCGACCAGTCGTCACTGTCCGAGGAGACCTGGCGGGTCTTTGTCGCTTCGCTGATCGAGCTGTCTCCCCGGGTCCTTTCGCTGTCCGACGAGGACGGCGACGACGAGGTGCTCACCGACCCGGACGAGGGTGCGGCCGCGCTGCGCGAGATCGAGTGGGAGTGAGGAGCCGGCACCTTACCGACAGGGTGCGGGGACCGGGCGTACGACGATGGACTGGCTCAGCGGGCGCTCCCCACCCGTGAGGAACGGCGATCCGGTGGCCTCCTTCAGCGTGCCGCCGGACCCGATCTCGAACGCGGCCACCTGGTTCGTGTCCCGGACGGCGGCGAAGACGTCCCGGCCGTCCGGTGTGATCGCGACCGCCGCGACCTCGGCGTGGTCGGGGGTGCGGACGGGGGAGTCGGCGGTCGGCCTGAGCGAGCCGTCCGCGCCGCGCCGGAACCCCCACGCGCTCCGGGCGGCCCAGCTCTGGCGGTGCGACAGCACCCGCGCCTCGCTCGCCGCCGTGCACGAGAAGCGGCACGACGAGTGTAGGCACGGCCGCTCACCCATTTGACTTCAAGCACACTTGAAGTCGTTGACTGGCGATCATGCAGACAGCAGGCACGTCTCTCAAGCAACGCGTGATCAGGTACCTGGTGCGCCAGGCGCACCACCCCCGGGGCATCGTCGGGTGGGCGAACGGCCAGATGTTCGCTCATCGCCCCTCCAACCGGCAGCGCAACATCTGGGCGGTGTCGTTGCTGGACGTGCGGCCCACCGACCGGGTGCTCGAGATCGGCTTCGGTCCCGGCATCGCCATCGCCGAGTTCGCCCGCCGCGCCACCCGGGGCCACGTCTTCGGCGTCGACCACTCGCAGGCCATGGTCCGGCACGCCACCCGTCGCAACGCCGCCGCCGTCCGCGCCCACCGCGTGCACCTCACGCACGCCTCCGTGGAGCAGTTGCCGAGCTTCGGCGATCCGCTCGACGCCATCCTCGCCGTCAACTCCGTGGGGTTCTGGCCCGACCCGGTGGAACGGCTGTGCGAGCTGCGCCGCCTGCTCCGCCCCGGAGGACGCATCGCGCTCGTCAGCCAGCCCCGCTGCCCCGGTGCCACCCGGGACACCACCGCCAGGGCCGCCCAAGAGCTCCAGGACCTGCTCACCCGGGCCGGCTTCACCCATCTGCGGGTCGAAACCCTCGAACTCGACCCGCCCGTCGCCTGCATGCTGGCCGACAATCCGCCCTCTTAGGCGAGCGGAAGCTGACCTGGCTCTTTCCTGCGGCGTACGGCGATCGCCGCCCCGAGCGCGATGGCCGCATAGCCGCAGGTCACGGCCAGCCCTGCCCACGGCGGGAGCGGGTAGTAGCCCCCGATCAGCGACGGGTCCACGTCCACATGCGCGAACGTGGGGACGCTCTGCGTGATCGCGAACCCGGCGGCAGGAGTGATCACCAGCAGCCATGGCGCCAGGCCCCCGGTCGCCAGCAGGTAGGGCACGACGACCAGCGCGACGGCCAGCCCGATGGCGACGAAGCCCCGCTTGACCAGCGCCGCGAGGCCCAGCGCCAGCACCGCGACGGCCGCGGTCAGGGCCGCGTAGCCGACGATCACCCGCAACTCGGTCGCCAGGGTGAGCGGCTGGATCGGGTTCTGATTGGCGCGCAACATCGCCAGGCCGACGGGGATCACGACCCCTGAGGCCACCAGCCCCGTCACGAACGCGACCGCGCCGACCACCACGGCCTTGGCCGCCACCAGCCGCGCCGGATGCGGGCCGGTCCTGATCAGCCCGCGCCGGTGTTCCGCCGTGAAGAACATGACCGCCCCCACGAGCACCGGGATCAGCCCCACGGCCCCGCCGATCAGCAGGAGGTCGGCGCGCAGGCCGCCCTCCATCGTGGCGGGCCCGATGTCACCGCCCCCGGTCACGATGAGCTTGTCGCCGGACTCGACGACCCCGCCCGGGTGATGCGGGGTCTTGCCGTCGGACTCCATGGAGACGCCGACGTCGTCGCGGCGCCACGAACCGTTCGCCCCCTGCAGCGTGATCTGGTCGAAGGTGGCGGTGGCCTGGGCGAAGGCTTTCGCCATGCTCCACAAGGCGCCTGGTGAGGTGGCGAACATCCCGATCTCGACCGTCTCCGGCAGCCCGGTCAGCTTGACGGTGCTGACCTGGGTCCACGCCTTGCCGTCGTCCGACTCGTAGCCGGTGACGGTGTCGCCCGACCTGGTCAGCCGCAGCCACTGGGGGCCGTTGTGCGGACCGCCGGGCACGTCGTGGGTGAAGTTGTACTGCATCCGCACGCCGTGAGCTCCGGTGAGCATGACGGCGGCGTACGGTGTGCCCTCCTTGAGGCTCTGCCTGACGAGGAGCCCGGCCTTCGCCCACGGCACCACTCCCTCCTTGACGTTGCGCACCCCGGGTACGGCGTCCGGCAGCCGGATCTGCCCGGTCATGTCCGATATGCGGGCGGTGATGCTGCCGTTGCCCTTGAGCGGCTGGTGCACGAAGTAGTACTTGTCCTTCACCGCCGTGCCGTCGGGCCCCACCAGCGGCGCGGGGCAGGGGCCCTCCCCCTTCCCGGTCACGCAGGTGGTGCGGGCGCCCCCGGCGATCAGCAGTCCGAGCGCCACGGTGACCAGTACGGAGGCCGCCATGGCGAGCGCCCAGCCGCGCGCGGTGCGGAACTTGGTCCACTCCGCGCGCAGCAACGGCGGGAAACGGTCCTGGCCGGATCGGTGGGGCGTGAATGAACTCATGCCGACGGTTGTACGCGGCACCCGGTTCCAGCAGGGTCGCAGCCACTGCGACCTGGCTGGAACCGGGGATCTGGCATCGTTGACCCATGGCACCTCGACCCGGCGGCCGGTCCGGCCGCTCAGCCCGCACGACGACCTGCGGTGAACGGCGGTGAGGGTCCTCGTCGTCGAAGACTTCGAGGTCCTCGCCCGCTCCATCGGAACCGGGCTGCGCCGCGAGGGCATGGCCGTCGACGTCGTCCTGGACGGAATCGCGGCCCTCGACCGCCTGGCCGCCACCCGTTACGACGTGGTGATCCTCGACCGCGACCTGCCCGGCGTCCACGGGGACGAGATCTGCCGGCGACTGGCCCACGGCCGCTGTGAGACCCGCGTACTGATGCTCACCGCCTCCGGCACGATCGAGGACCGCGTCGACGGGCTCAGCCTCGGCGCCGACGACTACCTGCCCAAGCCGTTCGCGTTCGCCGAACTGGTCGCCCGCGTCCGGGCCCTGGCCCGCCGCGCCACCCCGCCGCTGCCGCCCACCCTGGCGTGCGGGGACATCACCCTCGATCCGGCCCGCCGTATCGCGTTCCGGGCCGGCCGGCGCCTTGAGCTCAGCCCCAGGGAGTTCGCCCTGCTCGAATGCCTGCTCGCCGTGCCCGGCGTGGTCATCTCCGCCGAGGAGCTGCTCGAACGCGTCTGGGACGAGGCCGCCGACCCCTTCAGCAGCGCCGTCAAGCACACCATGCACCGGTTGCGGGCCAAGCTCGGCGACCCGCCCGTGATCGAGACCATCCGCGAAGGCGGCTACCGCATCGGATCGTCATGACCTCCCCGCAACTCGCCAGACGGTCCTTGCAGACGCGGCTCGCACTCGCTTATGCGGCGGGCATCTATGCCGCCGGGGTCTTCGTGCTCATCTTCGTCGACGTCCCGCTCGCCGGCATCCACGCGGCCAAGCCTGTAGGCCGGCCCTCATCGGGCGCGATCACCGAAACCGGGTCCGGGATCAGCCTGCCCCAACTCCTCATGGGGTCCGCCGTCGCCCTGGTCATCCTCATTCCCGTCGCCCTGGCTCTCGGCTGGTATGTCGCCGGCCGGTTCCTGCACCCGCTGCGCGCCATCACCTCCACCGCCAAGGTCATCTCCGCCGGAGACCTCCACCGGCGCCTCGACCTCGGCGAGCCCACGGACGAGCTGACCGAGCTCGGCCACACCCTCGACGACCTGTTCGCCCGCCTGCAAGCGTCCTTCGACGCCCAACGGCACTTCGTCGCCAACGCCTCCCACGAACTGCGCACCCCCCTCGCCGGCCTGCGTACCCTCCTCGAAGTCGCCCTCGCCGACCCCGACGCCGACGCCGACACCCTGCGCTCGGCCTGCCAGGAGGCCCTCGCCCTCGGCGGGCACCAGGAGCGGCTCGTCCAGGCGCTGCTCGCGCTGGCCACCAGCGAGCGCGGCGTCACCCGCTGGGACACCCTCGACCTCGCCCACGTCGTCGAAGGAGTGCTCGCCTCCCGCCGCGACCGAGCAACCGAGACGGGCATCGACCTCGCCGAACACCTGACGCCCGCGGTGACGGCCGGGGACCCGAGACTGATCGAAAGCCTCGTCGCCAACCTCATCGACAACGCCATCCGCCACAACCACGCGGACGGGCAGGTGAAGGTCACCACGCAGACCTCCGGCACGCAGGTGGCCCTGACGGTCACCAACAGCGGGCCGGTCATCCCCGACGACCAGATCCAGCGCCTGTTCCAACCCTTCCAGAAACTGGCGCCCGATCGTCACGGCCGGCGCGACGGCTACGGTCTCGGCCTCGCCATCGTCAATGCCGTCACCCAAGCTCACCACGCCACCCTCACCACCCGCGCGCGCCCCGAAGGCGGCCTGGCCATCACCGTGCGGTTCGCCAGTCCCAGTTGGTGACGCCGCGCAGGACGTACTCGACCGGTCCGTAGCGGTGCGTACGCAGCCAGCGCGCGCTCAGCCAGAGCAGGACCGTGTAGATCGCCAGGGCCACGCCCATCACGGCGAGCGGCGACAGTTCGCCCGCCAGCGCCAGGCCGTACCCGGTGAAGACCAGGCAGCACAGCACCGACTGCCCGACGTAGTTGGAGGCCGCCACCCGTCCGGCGGGGGACAGCGCGCGCCCGGCGGCGGGGAAACGCCGGATCACCCGCAGCAGGGTCACCACGTACGCGGCGGCCAGCAGGATCGAGGTCACTGTGGACACCGCCATGCCGGCCAGCTCCCACGTGCCTCCCGCACCGGCCGTCAGCGTGAGCAGGATCCCGCCGGGCAGGCCGAGGCCGAAGCCGAGCCACTGGACGCGCGGCGCGAGATGCCACCACCGCTCGGTCTCCTCCAGCAGCCTGGACCGGCCCGCCGCCAGCCCGAACAGGAACATGGCCAGCGCCATCGGCCCCTGGAAGATCCAGACCATCGCGACGAGCGGCGGGTAGAGCTCCAGTTGCAGGGTCAGCACGTCGAGCGGGCTGCCGGTGGCCAGGGCCAGCGTGTGGGCCGCCGCCGCGGTGTCGGCCGGCGGAGCCTGGCCGGCCGTCGGGTCGAGGGTGGACAGCCACGCCAGCCCGGTCCACAGCAGGGCCAGCACGCCGACGATGACCGATCCGGTCACGACGGCGGTCTTCGGCCTGATGTTACGCAGCGCGAGCAGGAGCAGGCCGAGCATGGCGTACAGGGTGAGGATGTCCCCGATCCACAGCAGGATCCCGTGTGCCAGGCCGATCACGAACAGGCCCAGGCACCTGCGCAGCGTCCTGGCCCGCACGCTCGCGCCCGCCCGCTCCGCCGAGCGCATCTGCAGCGTGAACGAGTAGCCGAACAGGAACGAGAAGATGATGTAGAACTTGGTCAGCACGAGGGCGGTGATGACCGTGGCCACGGGCCCGTCCGGGATGGGCATGGTGCCGTTGACCGCGTAACCGGGGTCGGCGAAGAAGCCGATGTTGGCCACCAGGATGCCCGCGAGCGCGAAACCGCGCACCGCGTCGATCTCGTGGACCCGGCCGGCGAGCGGCGTGCTCACTTGTGTCATGGACCTGAAGCTACGGACGGCATGCCTGCCGGGGCATCCGACCTTGGTCTGCCTCCGGGCGACTAAAGCAGCACGGTCCCTCTCTCCGTCTCAGGGGTGGTCGGGGATGCGCACCGTGAGCAGGGCGACGTCGTCGTTGTCCGCGGGGCGGACGCGGTCGATGAGTACGTCGCCCAGCGAGGCGACGGGCCGCTGGGCCATCGAGGCGGCGTACCGGCTCAACCGGGACATCCCCTCGTCCAGCGTCCGGGTCGGGGACTCGATCAGGCCGTCGGTGTAGAGCACCAGCGTGGAGCGGGGCGGCAGGTCGGCGGTGGCGTCGACGCGGACGGTGGGGATGCCGGTGCCCAGGAGCAGGTCCTGGCCCTCCTCCAGGAAGCGGGTCCGCCCGTCCCGCTCCACCAGCAGCGGCGGCGGGTGGCCCGCGTTGGTCCAGCGCAGCCGCCATCCGCCGTCGTCGCGGCGCTTCGCGCCGTCGGGCAGGACGAAGGAGTCGTACCAGTCGCCGCCGACCTGCGAGGCGTGGGGCGCGGGCCGGTAGGAGGCACTCATCTCCAGCCCGGGCACCGACGGCAGCTGGGGGAGCAGGTGGCGCTGCATGGTCTCGGCGACCCGCCGCTGCCGCTCGTACAGGCGGGCGTTGTCCAGCGCCAGGCCCGCCCGGCGGGCGATGTCCTCCACCAGCAGCAGATCGGCGGTCGTGAACGTCGCCGGCTGCCCGGAACGTCCCAGCGTCAGGGCCCCGACCACGTCCCGCACGCCGCGGATCGGCGCGATGCACGCCGAGTGCATGCCCGTCACCCGGAACAGCTCCTGCTGGACGACCGCGATGCCCGAGTCGGGAAGCCCCTGGTAGGTCTCGGGGCTCACGAGCGTGGCGGTGACTCCGCGTAGCGCCCGCGACAGGGGCATCGGCGACTCCTGGGGAACGGGCGGCATCGGCCCCTCCAGGTCGTCCCGGTACGTCAGGAGCCCGCCCTCGAAGTGGGCGACGGCGGCCCGCGACACGCCGCCCTCCTCGGTGAGCAGGTCGACCACCGCCCAGTCCGCCAGCAGCGGCAGGACCAGGCGTACGAGCTGGCGCAGCGTCTCGTCCACGTCCAGGCTGGCGGTGAGCGTCGTGGTCGTCTCCGCGAGCAGGGCCAGCCGGTCGAGCTGCGACATCGAGGCCGTGGCGGCGGCCGTCTCGTACGGGGCCGGCCCAGGTGACTCGTGGAAGAGCACCAGCGCTCCCGTCCTGCCCTCGTCGAGCCGGCAGGGGGTGACCATCCAGGAGACCCGCATCAGCACGCCGTCGCCGTGTTCGAACCATTCCCCTTCGCCCTGCGCGCTGCCGCCCACGATGAGGGGCTGCCGCATCGCGCACCGGCTGCGCGGCAGGGGCTCGCCGTACTTGCCCCGGTGCAGCAGGTCGTGGGCGTCCCGGCCCAGCAGGTCCTCGGCGGGGCGGCACAGCAGCCGTTCGGCCTGGGCGGTGACCTCCACGATCCGCCCGCGGTCGTCCACCACGTACGCCCCCGCGTCGGAGAGGTCGGGCAAGCGGCACAGCCGCCTGCCGTCCGCCGTCCACGATGCCCCGGTATCGCCCGCTGGCACGTTCATGGACGGCGCTCCTTCCCTGGCACCGGTGACCTGTCTCGTCACAGGCAGCCTAGAGGAACGCGGCATATGCCCCGGCAAACGTCGTCACGCGCCGTCGGGCCCCGGGCATGGGCCGGCCCCGGCCGACGGACGACCGGGGCCAGGTGCGCCGGACGTCAGTCGGCGCAGATCGCGAAGACGCTGATGCCGACGTCGTTGTAGCCGTCCTGACGGCCGATGCCGATCCAGCCGCGGCCGTCATCGGTGGGGAAGGACCCGACCAGGATCGCCCTGTTGCCGCGGGCCTCGGCGCCGCCGCCGAGAACCCTCTTGTTGCCGGGGCAGAAGAGCGTGCGGCGCTGGAAGTTGGGGACGTTGGCGTTGGGCAGGGTGACGAGCTGGTAGCCCGGCGGGAGAGCCGACAGGTGGGCGGCCGCCTGGACCGGTGCGGACGCCTGGCTGGCGGCGGCGGTCGTCGTCAGACACGCCCCCGCCGCGATGACGGTGAGGGGGAGGGTCAGGAACCACTTCGACTGCATCGTTCTCCTTCTGTCCTGTCCCCAGACGGCCACGACTCCGGGCAGCGCGCGGCACGCCGGCGAATGCGCGCACTGAGAGTGGTGGTCTGATCACGGGGGGCAAAGGCTCTGACACGATGAGTATCGGTGTTATCACGTACCGTGTCCATGCGTATCTGTGTTCGGGTGCGGCACCAGCCCTTTGACCGCCGCCTGAAAGAACGCTCCGGCTGGGCGGCGGCGTCCCCGGGGGGACGGACCGCCGCCCGGCTCCCGTGATCAGCCGCTGTAGGAGATCCAGCCGTATTCGTACTGAGTCCAGCCGTTCTCGTCGCCGCGGTGCCCGCGGCCGATCAGCACTTCGTTCGTCGGGCAGTTGAACTTGCTGTTCGACTGTTTCAGGGTCGAGACCTGCCCGGGACGGATCTCGATCGTGGCAGCCGCGGCGGGGCCCGCGGGGACCAGGGTGAGGGCGGCGACGGCCGTCGCCGCCAGCGCGGCCGGCAGAGCCTTCTTGAGCATGTCGTGTCCTTAGAGGAGAGCCTGCGGTGAGCGGAGTCCATGATCGCCGTCACGATGGCGACCGTCGTCCGCCTGCAGGGTGAGCGCAGGTCCGCCTGTACGGTGATCCACCCGCCGCAGAGAGCCCCGCCCCAGCCTTCCACCAGGTGCTGGGCGGGGCCTCCACCGAACCTCTCAGTCGTTGTGGGCGATGAGCATGAGCTGCCGCCACAGCAGCACCACGAACACCGCGGAGCCGGCGAAGGCGAACCAGAAGGGCGCCGCGACGCCGAAGCGGGTGGCCAGGACGCCGCCGATCAGCGAGCCGACCACCAGACCGGCGTAGACGCAGATGGCATTGACGCTGCCCACCCGGCCCTGGAGTTCGCGCGGGACCGCGCGCTGGCGGACGGTGACCGAGGTCGTGCCCCAGATGAACGCGTGCGCGCCGAAGGCCAGGAAGATGCCCCCGGCGACCCACGGCGAATGGGTCAGGGCCAGGCCCAGGTGGGTGAACGTCTCGATGATGAGTCCGATCCGCATCAGGGCGCCGAGGCTCACCTTGCGGGTGATGGCCCCGTACAGGCCGGTGCCGATCAAGCCGCCGATCCCGCCGATGGTGGTCATCAGGCCGAAGCCGATGGCGCCGAGGCCGAGTTGCTCCTGGGTGTAGAGGACGAGAACCGACCAGGCGGCGCCGAACGTGAAGTTGAAGATCAGGATGGTGAGCGCCAGCGTGCGGACCGCCGCGTGCTGGATGGTCCAGGTGAACCCGGCGATGAGCTCCCGTACGGTGTTGGGCCTGGGATCGTCGGCCTGCCGGCCGTGCGGCGGCAACGTGATCCGGGAGACCAGCACGATCCCCGCCACCACCAGGAGCAGCTGGCTCGCGAACGGCCAGGTCAAGCCCAGGCCGAACAGCGCCGCGCCGATCGGCGGCCCGGCGAGCTGGTTGAGCGTGATGAATCCCGTGCCCAGGCGGGCGTTGGCGATGACGAGATCGTCCTTGCCGACCATCATGGGCGTCAGCGTGGCCGTCGCGTTGTCGGCGAACACCTCGGCGATCGACCGGAGCGTGAGCGCCACCAGCGCCGTCGCCACGGTCACGGTGCCGGTCACCATGAGCGCGACGAGCGCCGCCAGCACCACGGCCCGCACCGCGTTCGCGACGAGGACGATCCTGCGCCGGTTGTACCGATCCGACAGCACGCCCGCGTACAGGCTGAACATCAGCGGCGGCGCCCAGCTCACCAGGGCCGACAGCGAAATCATCAGCGGGTCGCGGGTCAACGTCGCGATCAGCAGTGGGCCCGCGGCGGCCGCCACCCCGTCACCGAGATTCGTCAGCCAGCTCGAGGCCAGCAACCATCGGAATCCTGTCCCCAGCCGGGCAGGCAGCACTCGCTCAACCACTGTGACCACGAGCGCAAAACCATACGTTGCGAGGGTATTCGCGGCAACGCGTTTTCGCGTCCACGCGCTGTGCGGTGAGGAGGTCGCTTGCGCCGCCGGTGTTCGGACGCACCCGGCTGCGTCCCCGATGTCACTCGGCGCGCATGCGCCCGACCTCTGACTGGAAGACCCCCTCCGTCCTGTCCAGGAAGTCGGCGATCAGCTCCAGCTGCTCCTCGGTGTAGCCGTCCAGCGCGCCGCGCCACGCCCGTACGAACGGGGCGAACACCGGGCCGATCACCTGCGCGGCCTCCTGGGTCTGGAGCGTCACCACGACCTTGCGGCGGTCGACGCGGTCGCGCTCGCGCCGTACGTACCCCACCGCCTCGAGCCTGTCGATCACCCCGGTGACGGACGCGGTCGTGATGCCCGCGCGCCTGGCCAGCTCGCTCGCCGTCAGGGGGCCGTCGCTGAGCAGGTTGAGGCAGTGCAGGTCGGTGGTGTTGACGCCGATCCGCTCCGCGGCGCCCTGGCTCATCGCCACCGACAGCGCGTTGGTACGGCGCAGCGCGTCGAGCAGCTGGGCCACGAGCTCGGCACGCCTTGACATCGCCATCCAAACTCCTTAGCGTTCCAAGTGTTTAGGAAAACTAGAGATATGGTTCTCTAGTGGCTAGCTTAGCGGAAGGACGGCACGATGAAGGATGTCATCAGGCGCTTCTACGACGAGGTGCTCAACGCAGGCGACCTCGACGTCGCCGACGAGATCGTCGGCCCCGGCTTCGCGCCTCAGGGAGGCGAGGTCACCGGCCCCGAAGCGCTCAAACAGGTCGCCCGCTACCTCCGCTCGGCTCTGCCCGACCTGCGCTTCGACATCGAGGACCTGATCGCCGAGGGCGACCGGGTGGCCACCCGGTGGACGTTGCGGGGCACGCACGAGGGGGACTTCTTCGGTTTCCCGCCCACCGGCAAGCCGCTGGAGGTGCGCGCCTGCGTCATCTTCCGCATGGAGAACGGCAAGGTGGCCGAGATCTGGCCGGTCATCGACTCCAGCTCCCTCGCGGCCGCGAGGGGATGACGTTCTCTGACGGGCGGTCCGGTGCATGACTGATCCCGTTCCGCCCGCCTCGGCTCACCTCCGCCGCACCACGGTCGCGATCATCGCGCATGCCCGCCGACGGCGGTCAGCGCCGCTCGGCAGTGGTCGAGCAACCTCTCGTCCTCGGTGACCTGAGCGGTGCTGTAACCGTCCGCGCGCGCGTTGTGCCGGCGTACGCGGCCCAGTTCGGCGGTCAGCAGCGGAGCCGAGTCCGCCGCGACCGGGCCCAACTCGGCCCAGAGCGCGGCGACCCTGCGCCGGGTGTGGACGTTTGTCGTCCACACCCGTTCCAGCACCGGCAGCGCCGGGGCCGGGTCGCCGGTGATCCGCCACAGCGCGTGGGCGGCCGAGAGCACGAGCCAGCCGTGCGGGTCCTTGCGGCGGGCCAACCGGCGTAGCCGCGTGCCCTGGGACTTTGTGGCCTGACCCAGTTCGGCCAGGAGGCCGGCCGCGTCGCGCCAGGCGTACTCGCTGTCGCCGTCGAGACACCGGCCCGCGACCGCGAGGGCCGCGTCAGTGGAGCCGTCGACCTGCCACAAGGCCCGGGCGGCCGGCACCGCGAGCCCGAGGTCCGCTGCGGCGGCGGCCCGGCAGAGCACCGGCAGGCATTCCCCGGCATCGGGAACGATCGCCGCGAGCGCCACGAGCACGGCCGGGGTGACGGGGCCGCCGAGCAGGCCGGGCAGGGCTTCGGCGGCGGCCGGGCCGATCGCGGCGAGCGCGCGGACGACGCTCTCGCGACGGTGATCGTGCGGGTCGTCGGCGGGCAGGTCGCGCAGGCGGCGCAGCAGCAGCGGCATCAGCGGCGCCGCGCCGGGCCCGAACCTGATCACAAGCGAGCCGGCGTCGCTCGGCATCGGCTCGCGATCGAGCGCCCAGGCCAGCATCGGCAGCGCACGCGGGTCACCCGCCCCGCTGAGAGCCCGCAGCGCCGGCGAGACGGTGGGCAGTTCGCGCGACCACTCGATCACCCACGGCAGGTGCGCGTCCGCCTCGGTGTGCGGCAGGGCCCGCCGGGTCGTGGACTCCAGGGCCGCCGCCAAGGCGTCCGCGGCGGGAGCGGTCAGGTCACCCAGATGCTCCAGTACGCCGACCGCCCGCGCTCGCGTGCGCGGGTGCCCATCGCCGATCCGCTCGCCGACCAGACCGATCAGCTCACGGTAGTCGCCGCGCCAGCCGTCGACGAGATTGCCCGCCGAGGTCAGGGCGTCCAGGTGACGCTCCCAGCCCTGGGACCGCAGCAGGCCCGTCAGCAGACGCACCCGCTCGTCCACGCGGTCGCCGAAGGACGCGCTCAGGCCGCGCACGAGCGCGTCTGCTCCGGGGGCCCGCCGGCCTTCGTCGTCCTGTTCGCGTAACCGGCGTACGGCACCGATGAGGGTGCCGGTCTCGAAACCGGCGGGCGCGGTGACTGCCGTACCTGATCCGTACACGGCCGAGAGCATCTCCAACGCGTCGTCGACCTCGGCAACCGGTGGCTCGTCCGGCGCGCCGGGCAACGAGGTGAGCTCGGCCAGCGCCACCAGCCGGAGCGACAGGTCGGGCTCCGCCGCGACGATCCCCGCCATCCACACGCGCAGCGCGGGGTCGACGCCTTCCTCGAACCGCGCCAGCGTGCCGGCGGTACGCACGATCGCGCGCCGTACCTCCTCGTCGGTCTCCTCCGCCAGGCGTCCGGTCAGGCGCGTCAGCGCCGCCCGCCGCCGGCGCGTGCAGGCGGGCAGCACCTCGAGCACCGCCCCGCGCACCCGCGGGTCCGCGTCCTCCAACAGCCGCTCCCACAGCGGGTACGCCGCCTCGACCGCCTGGTTGGCCTGCCGGTACGGCCCGGAAAGTTCGGTGGGATCCTCCGCCGAACCCATGCCGGCCAGCAACTCCACGACACCGGGCCGGCCGGGGAGGTCCGGGCGCTCGGCGATGCGCAGCAGAAACGGGATCGCCGCGACCGTGCACGGATAGACGTCGCCCTGGTGGTGCACCGCGCCGTAGATGCCGTCGAGCGCGCTCTCGCGGACGGCGGGATCGGGGTCGACCAGGTCACGCAGCAGGCCCGGGACCTCGGCGGCGGACCCATAGGCGTGGCGCATGCGCCCCCAGCGAATCTCGTCCAAGCCGGCGAACAGGTCATCCTCGACTGTCATGGCCAGACATCTTGCCAAAAGGCACGGGCCGCGGGCTCCCGCGAGGCCTGCTCGTGGGCATCTGAGCGGCGGGATTGCGGCCGCACACGCCGCCGGTGATGACCTGGCATGCCTTTTCCGGTGGTGTGGGCTATGGTCGGCCGTATGACGGGACCGTGGAGAACACCACAAGGGTCCATCTCGCTTGTCGGCGTGATGGCCCTGGTCCTGCTGTCCCTGGTGTCGCTGATGCTGACCAGCGCTTCGGGCAGGTCGAGCGGCGACCCCGTCGTCGTGCAGGGGCCGGCCTCCGGCCCGGCGTGGAGCCTGGGCGGAGGGGACGCCGACCTGTCCAGCCTGCCGCCGCAGGCGAGCGGCGTCCGCGAGCACCACGTACTGTCGCTGTGGCCACCGATGCGCGGCCAACGCCACGGCGAGCTCGCCCATCTGGCGCTGCTGCCGGCACCGGGCTCGATCGCGGACACGTTCCGCGATCCTCAACAGCTGGCGCACCGCACCGCGGGATCGCGCAGCCCGCCGCTCAGCTAGCCGACGTCTTCCCCGTTCGGCTCTGCGGCCACGCGCGCCGCGGAGCCTGACCGCGCGCCCACGCTGTTTGCGGGCGCCGGGTCTCTGCGTGCCGTTGCGCCTGGAGACGTCTGATGACCGTCCCTATGGCAGGAGAAGGGACAGGGCCACCTGTCCCATGCCGCCTTTTTCTCTCGACGTCAGCTAGGAGCTGATCATCGTCATGCCGTTTGTTGGATCTCTGTGGCCGGAGCGCTTGCGCGAGCCCGGCCCGGTGGCACGTGGGAGCGCGGGATGAGCCCGACGCGGCGCCTGGTGGCGCTCGACCTGGGCACCGCGCGTACTCGATCGCTGAGCGGGCACGCCATCGCCGACCGGCCGTCGGCGGTCATGGGGCGAGCCTCCGGCGTGGCGGATGTGGTGCGGCCCATCCGGCACGGCATGGTGGCCGACCCCGGGGCCTGCGTTCGGCTGGTGCGCCTGGTGTTGCAGGACACCCGGCTCTACGACGGCCGGCCGCCGGCGCGAGTCCTGGCCGGGGTGCCGATCGCGGCGTCGCCGAGCGATCGCCGGGCGGTCCACGCCGCGGTATCCGAGATCGCCGGGTGCGAGGTGACGCTGGTGGAGGAGCCGCTGGCCGCCGCCGTCGGCGTCGGCCTGGACGTCCTCGATCCCCAGTCCTGCCTGGTGCTGGACGTCGGGGCGGGCATCGTCGAGGCCGCGGCCATCGGCGCCGGGGCCGTCGTCGACGCGGTCTCCCTCCAGCTCGGCGCCACCACCGCCGAGGGGCTGCCGCCGTACGCGCTGGAAAGCGTCGTCGAGATGACGGCGGGCCTGCTACGCCGCCTGCCGACCGCGTCGCGCTCCCGGGGCCTGGTGGTCACCGGCGGCGGCGCTCATCAGGAGCTGCTGCTGAGCCGCCTGCGCACCGCGCTGCGGCTGCGGATCAGCGTGGCGCCCCAGCCGCAGCACGCCACCATCCGCGGCCTGATGCGCCTGTGCCTGCAGCCGGCCCTGGCCGAAGGCCTCGGCCTGCGCGCCCGCTGACGTATTCCGTTCACAGAAAGGACCTTCCACCATGACCGACAACCACGAGACCTCACACCTCAGCAGCGTGCAGCTCCAGTCGCTGCGCCAGGACCTGCAGCAGCAGCTGGAGCAGCGCAGGCGGCACCTGGACGGGCTGCGGGTGCAGGAGCAGGACGGCAGCGGCGCCGACGGCACGTGGCAGGAACTGGTCATCTCGATCACCGCCGCCGAGCGCGCCGTCGCCGACCTGTCCCAGGCCTACGACAGGCTGGTGGCCGGCACCTACGGCCGCTGCGCGCGCTGCCAGGCGGCCATCCCGTTCGAACGGCTCAAGGTCCGGCCGCTGGCCCGCAACTGCATCGACTGCCAGCGGCGGCACGAGGCCGCCTGACACCGCGGAAGGGAGCGGGGCAGCCCGCTCCCTTCCGCCGACCCGGAGTTTGAACATGATCACATTGGATCGCCTGGTGAACGTGCTCGGCGGGTACGGCGTGCGGCTGTGCGGCAACCCCGAGGCACGCTCGGCCTGGCTGCGCAGCGTGGCGATGCCCGATGCCACCGACCGCCACGCCGCCGGCGACCTGCTCCTGGCCGTCGGCACCACCTCGATCGCCGAGGCGGTGCAGTGGGCCGCCGCGTCCCGAGCCACGGCGGTCCTGGTCCGCCCGGCCGAAAGCGGCGCGGACGTCGAGCGGGACGCCGCCGCGCTCGGCGACCGGCACGGGGTGGCCGTCCTGCTGGCCGATCCCGCCGTCTCGTGGAGCCAGCTCGCTGGCGTGGTGTACGGGCTGGTCCTGGAGAGCCGCGAGACCGCCTCCGGACGCGGCCCGACCGACCTGTTCGCCCTGGCCGACAGCCTGGCCGACGTCATCGGCGGGGCGGTGACCATCGAGGACCGGCACTCGCGGGTGCTGGCCTACTCCCGTTCCCAGCAGGCGGGCGACCCGGCCCGGCTGGAGACCATCCTCGCCCGGCGCGTTCCCGACCGGCTGCGCGAGCTGTTCCAGGAGCAGGGGGTGTTCGCCCGGCTGGCTGCGACGGACGAGCCGGTGTTCGTCCCCGCCGATGCCGGGCACGGCCTGACCGGGCGGATGGCCGTGGCGGCGCGGGCCGGCCGCGAACTGCTCGGCTGGGTGTGGGTGACCTGCGAGCGCCCGCTGACCGGCGCTCATCTCCGCGCGCTGGCGGACGGCGCACGCACCGTCGCGCTGCACCTGCTGCGCTCCCGGGCCAGCGCCGACCTGGAGCGGCAGGTGGAGTCGGACCTGGTCATCCGGCTGCTGGAAGGCAGCTCCGACGCCGAGACGGTGATCAGCCGGCTGGGCCTGGCGCCGCAGCCGATGCGGGTCATCGCCGTCCGCGCGCACACCGCCGATCGCCACGCCGCGCTGCTGCTGGCCTTCGAGCAGGCGACCACCGGATTCGGCTGGTCCAGGCCCGGCCGCAGCGCGCTGCTCGGCGACACGCTCTACACCATCATGCCGGCCGAGCAGGCCGACGCGGCCCGGCAGTGGATCACCGCCCTCCACCGCGAACTGCCCGCTCAGATGCACGTCGCGGCCGGGATCAGCGCACCCGCCGAGGTCGCGGAGCTGCCCGCCGCCCGCCAGGAAGCCGACGAGTGCCTGGCGCTGCACGAGAGCGCCAGGCCCGGCGCCGTCCCGCCCGCCTACGACGAGTCCTGGGACGACATTCTGCTGCGGCGGCTGCGCGCGGCGGCGCGTACCGGCCGGACTCCGGCCCGCGGGCCGGTGAGCACGCTGCTGCGGCACGACACCCGTCACGGTACGCGCTTCGTGGCCACGTTGCGGGCCTGGCTGATGAGCCAGGGCGACCTGGCCCTGGCCGCCGAGCAGCTCGGAGTGCATCCCAACACCGTGCGCAACCGGCTGCGCAAGATGGACGAGCTCGTTCCCCTGGACCTGAACGACGGTCGCAAGCGTCTCGCCATGATCATCACGTTGGCCGCCGTCGAGGACGAGCCCCGTCACTGAGACGTTGTGCCGGATCGACAACGGCGGCGCCGCGATTGTCGCCCGCCCACAACGCCGCAGGTCGCCGCCAGGGCCATGCTGACTGGGACACCCCGTCATTCGTTCCGTTGGAGGTTGGGCATGGACGGCAACTGGCCGAGATCGGTGATCGTGGTGGGCGCGGGCATCGTGGGCCTGTCGACCGCCTGGTTCCTGCAGGAACGCGGCGTCCAGGTCGACGTGGTGGACCGCGGGGGAGTGGCGGCCGGCGCCTCCTGGGGCAACGCCGGATGGATCGCCCCCGGCCTGGCCATCCCGCTGAACGAGCCCGCCGTCCTGCGCTACGGCCTTCGCTCGCTGCTGAACCCGGCCGCGCCGCTGCACGTGCCCGCGAGCCTCGACCCGGGCCTGTGGAGGTTCCTGGCCGGGTTCGCCGCGAACAGCCACTGGCGGTCCTGGACCCGCGCCGCGCGCGCCAACGTGCCGCTCAACGACGAATGCATCGAGGCCTACGAGGTGCTCGCCGCCGACGGCGTGTCCGCCCCGGTCGTCGCGGCGCCGATCACGGCCGCGTTCCGTACGCCACGCCAGGCCCAGGGGCTGCTGCGCGAGCTGCGCAGGCTCCAGGAGGTCGGGCAGCCGGTCGACCACACCGTGCTGGACGGCGACCGGCTCAACGAGCACGTCCCGCTCGCCGGCGACGCGCTGAGGGCAGGGGTGCGGATCGACGGCCAGCGCTACGTCGACCCGGGCGCCTTCGTGCACGCTCTGGGCAAGGCCGTCATGCGGCGCGGCGCGACCGTGTACGCCGTCGAAGTCGACGAGGTGCGTACCGATGACAGGAAGGTGATCGTCCGCTCGACCAAGGGCACCGTCCTGTCCGCCGACGCGGTGGTGCTCGCCACCGGCGCGTGGCTGCCCCGGCTGGCCCGGGAGTGGGGCGTGCGCGTCCCGGTGCGGGCGGGCCGCGGTTACTCCTTCACCGTGCCGGTCGATCATCCCGTCCCCGGTCCCGTCTACCTGCCCGACGTACGTGTGGCGTGCACGCCGTACCAGGGCCGGCTGCGGGTGGCGGGCACCATGGAGTTCCGGGACCCGGACGCCCCGCAGGTGCCCGCCCGGCTGGGGGCCATCATCGCCTCCGCCCGTCCGCTGCTGCGGGGTGTGCATTGGGAGGAGCGGACCGACGTCTGGGTGGGGCCCCGCCCCGTCACTTCGGACGGACGGCCGCTCATCGGCGCGACGGTGGCCCCCACCGTCTACGTGGCGGGCGGGCACGGCATGTGGGGCATGGCCCACGGCCCGATCACGGGACGGCTGCTGGCCGAACAGATCACCACCGGCAAGCAACCCGCCGCCCTGGCCGACTTCGACCCCCTCCGCTGACCCATTCGTCCCGCGGGCCCGAGCGCCGTCGCGCCTGGCGGAGACGTTCCCCAGGAGCCGCGTGAGACAGCTATTGCATAGGAAGCTTTCCTATTTAATACTGCGATCAACGCAGCGTATCGCGGCGCGCGATGCTCCATCGCGCTCCTGCTGCACGTGACGCCCTGTCCCACTGACTCGGCGACTTACTGCCCGGAGGTCCTCGTGGTTCGTCGTGTCCCTGCCCTCCTCACCGTCATGCTCGCCGCGCTCGGCGCTCTCTCCATCTCCGCCGCGCCGGCGCAGGCGGCAGACGTGGAGGTGACCTACAGCCCGATCTCGCTCGGCGACTACTGCTCCGCCAAGGTCAATTCCTCCTCCACCATCGGCTTCTACAACGGCGGCCTGAGCTGCTACCGCTGGGGCACCGGCGGCTCCGGCATGACCTACACCGGCAGCGGAAGCGCCTCCGCCGCGTGCGCGTACTTCAACCCCACCTACACCTACCTCGGCTCTGCCCAGGGCGCCAGCCAGGCGCTGATCTGCAGGTACTCGGTCTGACCCACGCCGATGCCGCCGCGCGGGCGAGGTCCGTCCGCGCGGTCGCCGCCTGGTGTAGCGCCGAGAATGTAAAGCCGCTGGACGGTTGGACGTGAGTCGTCAGGAGGTGCGAGCGTCGTAGTTCTCGCGGTTTGCGAGGACCTCGGCCATGTGCGTCTGCGCCCAGTTTCTGAGCCCGCGCGTCATGTGGTGGAGCGAGAGACCGAGGTCGGTCAGCTCGTAGGAGACGGTGACAGGGACGGTTGGCGTCACGGTACGGGTGAGCAGACCATCGTGTTCCAGCGACCGTAGCGTCTGGGTCAGCATCTTCTGGCTGACCCCGGCCAGACGCCGAGAGATCTCGGAGTAACGCATCGCCTTCGGAGCGTCTGCGTGTGCCGGACCGGGTCGGCGAGGGCTGTTGTCGCCGCCCAGCGCGCACAGGATCAGGACGACCCACTTGTCCGAGATTCGGTCGAGCAGCTGCCGGCTCGGGCACTCTGCCAGGAACGCGTTGTACTCCACCTTGGCCTGAGCCCTCTTCTGGGCCGCCTTCGTCGTCGTCACCGATCGCACCTCTCACCTATAGGTGGGTTACGCACTCCAGAGTGCCTACTTCCTGACAGGAAGTTTCTCTCCAATGCTGATGCAGGCAGGCAGAAGGCGCCACCCCCAGTGCACGACGAAAGGCAACAAGATGAGCACGCCCTCCCTCTCTCTTCCCGGCGGTACCTGGCCCTTGGGCGACCTGACCGTCACCCGGTTCGGTTACGGCGCCATGCAACTGGCCGGCCCGTGGGTCATGGGGCCGCCCGCCGATCGCGACGGTGCCCTGGCTGTTCTGCGCGAAGCGGTCTACCTCGGTATCACCCACATCGACACCAGCGACGCCTACGGGCCGCGCGTCACCAACGAGTTGATCGGCGAGGCACTGCACCCCTATCCCGAGTCGCTGCACATCGTGACCAAGGTGGGCGCGACCCGCGACGAACAGGGTGGCTGGCCTCCGGCCCGGCGACCCGAAGATCTGCGCCGCCAGGTCCACGACAACCTCAAGTCCCTCCGGCTCGACGTACTCGACCTGGTCAACCTCCGGCTCGGCAACGCCGAAGGTCCCCAGCCCGGCTCGCTCGCCGAGGCGTTCGAGACGCTCGTCGAACTCCAGCAGCAGGGCCTGATCCGCCACCTCGGGGTCAGCAACGCCACCGCGGAGCAGGTCGCCGAGGCACAGAGCATCGCGCCGATCGTGTGCGTGCAGAACATGTACAACCTCGCCCACCGCCACGACGACAAGCTCATCGACCGGCTCGCCACCGACGACATCGCGTACGTGCCCTTCTTCCCCCTCGGGGGCTTTACCCCGCTTCAGTCCTCGGCGCTCTCGGCGGTCGCCGCTCGATTGGAGGCGACACCGATGTCCGTCGCACTGGCCTGGCTGCTGCAGCGATCACCGAACATCCTGCTCATCCCCGGCACGTCATCCACGGCACACCTGCGCGAGAACATCGCCGGCGCGGGACTCTCCCTCTCTCATGAGGACTTGACCGAGTTGGACGACATCAGCCGCTGAATGCCCCAGAGCCAAACGGCCCACAAGCCACGACCGAAGCCGCGATTCAAGTTCCGGCCCCGGTCACCTTCGCGCGACCGGGGCCGAAGCAGGACGATTCGCCCTCACCTGGATGACTTCAGATCATCAACCGTCAGGGAGCGGCGGTGGCAGCTCACTCCGCGTCGGTGGCCGGGTAGGCGTCGAGGTCTCCCGAGGAAGGGGATTCCCAGCCCAAGCCCATCCGGAAGAAGCTCGGGCTCTACCAGCGGATGATCGCCGCCTACCGGGAATCCGATCGGAGGAAGGGCCGAGAGCTGATGGTGAAGTTGATCGGGTCGGTCAGCCAGGGCGTCCCGAGCGCGTTGAGCGAGATCATCACGCTCGGCCGGACACCGAACAAGCGAGCCACCGACGTGCTGGCCTACTTCGAACGCCCGGGCACTCCCAACGGACCGACCGAGGCCATCAACGGACGGCTCGAACACCGCCGCGGCTCCGCCCTCGGAGTCCGCAACCTCACCAACTACATCGCCAGATCCCTGCTGGAAACCGGCGGCTTCAGGCCACGACTACACCCTGGATTGTGAAGAGCCGTTTTGCCCTGACCGCCACTGCGCGATATGTGATCAAGCCGGAAGCGCGCATTTCAGTAATGCACACCTGTCCTGTCTGCCACATTTAGGCGGGGGAACGGCGCGCCCTTCCGTCCCTCCAGGGACGTGTCCCGGCTGCTCATCACCTCGGCGCGAAGCGTTACGGGATAACACGACTTTAGTTCGGTGACATTATGCATCCTTGACAGCACTCAATGTCAAAGATCATGGTGGAGGCATTCGCCCAGCGGTCTTCAAGTCGTGATCGAGGTCTGGGCACGGTCTGTTTTCGTCGGATACGACAGGGGGAATTTCTGCATGTCAGAATTCATCAACGTCCTCATCGCCATCGACGCGGAAACCATTCTCGGAAGGTTCGGCAAGAACACCGATCCGAACGGGCCGACATCGATCCCCGACAGCAGCAACCTGATCTACATGACCACCCGGCAGAACCAACTCGGCGGCGCTCCGGGCAGCGAGCTGACCATCAACGCCTCCCCAATGGACATCATCAGGTGGCGCGAGACGACACTGTCCCTGAACTCCGAGTACACCGGCATCCTCTACAGGTTCAACACCCTGGCCGGACAGGATCTGATCAGCACCCCCACACCAAGGTCGGTGATGCTCAGCGAGCCACAGCCGAACAGCCAGGACCCGCTGAATCCCACCACCCAGAAAATCAACAGCTATTACTGGGAGTGCGAGGTCCTGGACACGGGGACGGTCACCTACAACTTCAGCTTCATGATTCTCAACCACAAGGGTGAGAAGCAGGGTTACTACTGCTGGGACCCCTTCATCAATATTCAGCCCTAGGGGCCGGCGCACACCGGCTCGTACGCTCTGCCCGGCACGTACAGGCCCCATTCCTGCCGGGTGAGCGCCCGCTGGGCCAAGGCGCAGACATTCTCCTGGCTCACGGCGGGCAAAGAAACGTTCCACAGCCGGACCGTCTTGTCGTAGCCGGTGCTCACCAGCGTGCGACCGTCGGGGGTGAAGGCCACAGCGGAGACGTCCTCGCGGTGGCCGGTCAGCGGGCGGCCGAGCTGCCGCCCGGTGGCGACGTCCCAGAGCCGGATCGTCCGGTCGCGGCCGGCGCTGGCGAGCAGCCGGGCATCGGGGGAGAAGGCCACCATCCAGACCGTGTCGGTGTGTCCGACCAGTGGCTGCCCGAGTTGTCGTCCGGTGGTCACGTCCCACAGCCGGATCGTCCGGTCGGCGCTCGCGCTGACAAGGAGGCGGCCGTCCGGGCTGAAGGTGATGTGCTCGACGGCGTCGGTGTGGCCGCGCAGCGGGGCGGCCTTGTCGCTGCGTGTGCGCTGGTCGAGGAGCCTGATGGTCCCGTCGTCCATGCCGATGGCGAGTGCGGCGTCCTTGGGGGCGAAGGCCAGGGACGAGGCTTGGACGCCGGTCACCGGCGCGCCGATCTGCCGGTGCGCGCGCACGTCCCAGAACCGCAGCGTGTGGTCGAATCCGGTGCTGGCGAGCGTCGCGCCGTCAGGGCTGAACGCCAGCGCCAGCACCCAGTTGTCGAGGGGCGCGGCGTGACCGAGCAGCGGTTCCCCGATCTCGCGTCGCGTGGCGACGTCCCACAGCCGGATCGCCCCGTTGTTCTCTCCGGTGGCGAGCACCTTGCCGTCGGGACTGAAGGCGACCGGGCCGAGCTCGCCCATCTCACCGGCCGACAGGGGCCCGCCAAGCCGGTCGCGCGCGGCCAGGTTCCACAGGAAGGCGCCGGGCACGCTCGATGTGGCCAGCGTGCTCCCGTCGGGGCTGAGCGCCATGCGGTAGATGGTGCCCGTGCCCCGCTTGGTGACAGGTCTGCCGGCCTGCCGGCCGCGCAGGAGGTCCCACACGCGGACGGTGCCGTCGACGCCGGCGCTCGCCAGCCGCGTCCCGTCCGGGGAGAACGTCACGTCCTGGGGCGTGCCGGTGTGGCCCACGAGGGGCGTCCCCACCTGCTCGCGGGTGACGGTGTCGTACAGGACGACTGAGCTGCCGCCGCCGTCGGCGGCCAGGAGCGTGCCGTCGGGGCTGACGGCCAGAGCAGCGCCGGGCCCTTTGAGCGGGGCGCCGATCTGTGTGTGGGTCGCGGTGTCCCACCAGCGCACGGTGTCGTCGCTGTCGACGCTCAGCAGTCTGGTGCCGTCTGGGGTGAAGGCCACCTTCCACGCCTGGATGTTCCCCGTGCGGGTCACCGGGCTGGGCCTGATCTCGCGGTGCCGGGCCACGTCCCAGAACAGCACCTGCCCGCGCGTGCCGGCGGTGGCGAGCGTCTTCCCGTCCGGGCTGAAGGTGACGTCCTCGGCCTGGTCGGTCCGGAAGTCCCCGATCCGCCGGCGGGTGGCGACGTCCCACAGGTACAGAGTGCCGTCCTCTCCGGCGGCGGCGAGCGTCGTGCCGTCCCGGCTGACGGCCAGAGCATCGAAGGGCGTGGTGGTCCCCTCGGCGGATCCGGGGATGGTGAGCGGATCGCCGGAGGGGCGCCGGGTGGCGACGTCCCAGATCCGGATCGCGCCCCCGTCGGCCTGCTTCGTGCGGCTCGTGCCGAAGAGCAGCCGGCCGTCCCGGCTGAAGGCCAGTCCCGTCGCCCATTCCTCGGGCCCGGTGGTGAAGCGCGCGGCCTGGCGGCCCGTCGCGGTGTCCCACAGCCGGACGGTGCCGTCGCGTCCTGCCGACGCCAGGAGCCTCCCGTCGGGCGCGAACGCCATCTCTTCCACCATCACCGCGTGGCCGGTGAACACGGAGCGGGCCGGGTTGAGCAGCGCGGCGGTCATGGCCGCGCGGGCCTCCGGCGTGTCCCGCATCCTCCGGGCCGCCACCGCCAGCAGCCGCGACAGTGCCGGGTCGGTCTCGCCGAGCTCCAGGCTGCGGCCCGCCAGCTCGCGCGAGCGCGCGGCGTCCTCCTGCGCGCTCGCCTCGGCGGCGCGGTTCGCGGCGAGGCCCGCCCCGACCACCGACGTCAGGAACAGGATCACCAGCGCGGCCAGACCCGCGCGGCGGAAGCGGGTGGCCCGCCGCTCCAGCCGGTCGCTCTCGCGCAGGAACACACGTTGTGCCCCGGTCAGCGCGGGACCGCGCACGGGGTCCGCCTCCCAGCGCGGGAACACCTCTCGCAGCGCCGCCAGCCGGGTACCGCGGTAGAGGAATGCCGGGTCGCGCTTCCTGGCCTCCCAGTCGGCGACGCCGTCCAGGAACTGGCGGAACAGCACGTGGTCGCCGCGGCCCTCGTCGAGCCACTTCTTGAGCTTGGGCCACTCCTCCAGCAGCGCGTCGTGGGCGATCTCCACCGCGCCGTGCGCGTCGCCGCTTCGGCCGTCACCCGCGTCGCCGCTCCGGACCAGGAGCCGGCGCTCGGTGAACGCCTCCAGCACCGCCTCGACGTCGTCCGTGCCGCCCGCCGGACGCCTGCCGACCAGCTCGTCCCGTGCCACCCGGCGGCGCACGGGCCGCCCGTCGGGTCCGATGACGGCCAGCCTCAGGAAGGCCTCCCGCGCGACCTGACGCCGTTCGGCGGAAAGGCGTTCGTACACCTCGTCGGCGGCCGACTCCACGGCGTGGGCGATCCCGCCGACCTCGCCGTACGCCCGGCTCGTCAGCGTGCCGCCCGCGCACTTCTCCCAGGTGAGCAGCATCGCGTGCGACAGCAGGGGCAGCGCGCCCGCGCCGTAGCCGGCCTCGCCGGTCCGCGAGCGCAGGTCGTGCAGCACGTCGTCGACCAGCGCCGGCTCGACCTGCACCCCGGCCGCCGTGGCCGGTCCCGTGATGGCGCGGCGCAGGTCGGACTCCGTCATGGGGCCCAGCGTGTACTGCCCGCCGTCCAGCGCCTCGGCCAGCACGGGATGGGCGTTGCACTCGGTGGCGAAGTCGCCGCGCACACCCAGGACCACGAGCGCGGACGAGCGGGCCGCCGCCACCAGGGCGGTGGCGAACGCCTCCCGTTCCTCCCGCCCGGCCAGGAGGAACACCTCCTCGAACTGGTCAACGACGAGCACGAGCCGGCCCGGGTCGCGCCGCTTCAGCCGCTCGGCCTCGGCCAGTACGGCGTGCCGCACGGTCAGGTGCGCGTCCCGAGGGTTGGCTCCCAGCGAGCGGCGCACCGCCCCGGCCTCCAGTTGACCGAGATGGCTCAGCCGGACCGCCAGTTCGTCGAGCGGGTGCTCTCCCGGCGTCATCAGTTCCTGCGGCCAGTGCTCGCTGCCGGGCGCGCCGGGCAGCAGGCCCCGGGAGATCGCGGGCCGCAGCCCGGCCCGCAACAGCGAAGACTTGCCCGCTCCTGACGCCCCGGCCACCATGACCAGGCCCGACCCGGTCAGACGCTCCGCCAGCCGGCCGAGCAGCCGGGCGGTGTCCCGCTCGCGGCCGTGGAAGATCGGCGCGTGCTCCCGCTCGAACGGCCACAGGCCCCGGTACGGCGCCCGCCCGGCACGCCAGCGGGGTCCGGGTGTCCCTTCCGGCCGCGGGGCGTCCAGGCGCCCGTTGAGCAGCGACAGCTCTTCGAGGATCCGGATCGAATGCTCGTACTGCCTGAGCATGAGATCGCGGTCGCTCCGGGCCCGCGCCTCCTCGTGGTGCCGTACCCGCAGAAGCTCGGTCACCTTGCGCGACATGTCCTCCAGAAGCAGGCGGAACTCGGCGAAGTCGCCGCTCAGCTCGCCGAACGCCTCGGTGAGGCGCTCCTGGATCCGGCGGTCGCCGCTGACGACCGCCGCCTCGATGGCGGCGCCCGCCGCGTCCACCCGGTGCAGCACCGCCGCCATCGCGCGCCGCAGCTCGCCGGCGCCCTCCCCGCCTTGCTCCAGGCTTGCGAGGAGCCGGGCGACGACCTCTGCCTCGAGCTCCTCCTGCGTGGGAGGACGGCCGGAGGTACGTCGCCGCAGCGCGTCCGCCGCCTTGATCAGCACGTCGGCGAGCACGTTGCCGCCCACCCCGCCGAGCACGTCGGCCCCGGCGGCGAGCAGGTTGCCGGAGGTCAGCGGGATGAGGGCGCACGCGCACAGCGTCACCACGATCCCGTGCGGCGACAGCTTCAGCAGGCCGCCGCCCATGCGCCGCACCACGACGGCGATCCGTTCCCGGGCCGCGCGTGCCTGCTGGGTTCCGGGCTCCTCCCCGGTCGGCTCCATGCGCGCTCCCGTCCGTCCGCGAAGGCACCCTGCCGTACCGGTTCATCGCCGACGGCGGGCTCGCCGCTACGTCCGGTACGGGCGAGCTGCAGGCGGACCCTGACCAGCCGCGTCAGCGAGGTATGAAGCCGCGGTAGACGATGCGCCGACGCCGGAGCACCGGCCACTGCCGGTCCTTGATGCCGCTCAGCGCGAGGGCGGTCATCGCACCGGCGAGGAAGGTGCCCACGATGACGCTCATGACCAACATGAAGGCGATCTCCATAATAATCCCCTCGTCAACAGTTGAAATCTGAACTTGATGGCGTGAACAGCGCCCTTCCCCGCTCTATTCCGCGAGGTCTCCAAAGGGGTTGGTCAGCTGTGACGGTGAACCTCGAGCTTGCGACATCGAAGCTTCAGCGGCTCAAGGTGCGCTCTGGTCGTGGGTCTCGCCATGATCGGTGTCCGGCGCCATGGCGTGGATACGCGCCTCCGCGACCTGCAGCATGATGCGGCGGGCCCCGCACGCCTCGGCGGTGGCGTACGCCTCTGCGGCCAGCGCCACCGCGTCGTCCCGTCGCCCTTGCGCGGCGGCGATGTAGATCAGTCCTACCTGGTTGGCGGCGACGGCGGCCGGCAGCCCGAGCTCCCGGCATAGCCGTACCGACGCCTCCAGATGCTCCCGGGCGGCGTCCAGCCGGCCCGCGGCATGGTCCGCGATCCCCAGGTGCCGGAGCGCTTCCCACTGGGTGTATCGGTCGCCTGCCGCGGTGGCCAGGTCGTACGACTGCTCAAGGAGAGGAATGGCGCGGTCGAGGTCGCTCCGTACGACCTGGTGGAAACAGCCCTCCCAGAACACCGAACCCGCCTCGCCCGCCGCATCACCCAGCGTCCGGTACAGGTGTGTCGCACGTTCGAACAGCGCCAGCTCACGTGGGTCCGCGCGCCGGTCATCGAGGAACCGCGCGTGCAAGATCCGTCCCCTGGCCAACGCGAGATCGGCTTCGACCTTGTCCAGCTCCCGCTCCACCGCTGCCGGCTCACCGACCTCGCCGACATCGCCGACGAAGACAGCGTGCTCATTGGACAGCTTGGCCTTCTCGATGCGTCTCTCCATGCCTGCCCCTCGTTGAGGTTCATGAGACCGTACGCCGGCGATCTCCACAAGCTCTCAGACCCATCCAACCTTCGATGGCCATGTGTGCCGGGGTTTATTCGTCGTCTGGATCTGCCGGCGCCGCGGTCGGTGCGATCTGCAATGGTGCAGCAGCCCCGCCGGCGATCTCGCGCCCCTGATTCAGCGTGTAGTCAAGCTGCCTGGCCAGGAGCGGGAGAGTCGCCGGAGGTAGATACGCATCGGCGCCGGCGTCGAGCAGGCGTCGGACCGGGCCGTGGTACTGAACTCCGAGTTCGTGGTCCTCGATTTCGGTGACGATGACGCGAGCCTTCGGGAACATCGATCGGAGCGCTGCAATCAGCTGCGGGCTGCCTGGAGGTACCAGCAGCACATCGGTTGTCGCGGGAGCCGCATGCATGTCGAGCACGACGTAGTCCGCCCCGAGCTGGGTCGACAGCGCAACCCGGGCCGCGGTCGACAGCTCCATCGCGGTGGCCACGACGGTCACGCTCTCGTAGTCGATCGGTGCTTGATCGTTGGCCTCTTCCGGCGCGTCGCGATCGACGATGGCGCCTTGGACCACGTCAACGGTGCTGGAGATTGTCGCTATCGACGCGCCGTCACGCGTGACAACCAAGTTCTCGCCAGGCTCGAGGGCGTCGATGAGCGCCACGACATCATCGGGAAGGCGGGCCACGTCGATTCGCCGCACCAGGCGTGGGGTGCGTTTGCGGATCACGATGCCTGGGACACGCGCACGGCTGCGAAGGCACCCTGCGTCATGAGCAGCCCCGGTCGCCTATCGACATGGTGGCTGCTCCGGAGGCGCCGTTCAACCCGATGATCACATGAATCCCTTCAGATACCGTGACCTTGTTGGATGCCACTGAACGCTCATTGGTTCGAGCCGCGCCGGAGATTCCTTCTATCGCGAGGTAAGGCCATCTGCCCCGTGCCATCGAAGCCACACCGATGTCATCGATGCCCGATGGAATCAAGCCAGGTCGCAGACGAGTGCGCCGTGGTGAAGCGGATCACATGCAAGGGAGCAAAGCGTGGGTCATCGATGCGCTGCTGTATGTCCGCTCGTCGCGCCGCGTGCTGGGACCATGCCCACCATGCGGGGTGATCTCGCCGGAACCATTCCGCCACAGTCTCGCGGTTCCCGTTGAAGATTGATTCGCGGAGAAGCGTCCTGCGCAGTGACCGCCGCAGGATCCGAGGCATGATGACCCGCCGTGGGTAGTCCAGCCATACGACGGTGTCGGCGCGTTCCCATAGCAGGTCACGGACTTCTGGGTAGCCGAACGAGTCGAAGATCCAGGCCGGTGAGTCGGCGATCTCTGCGACCTGAGCGGGAAACCGCTCGTTCACGGTCCAACCGGGACCGGCGAAGTACAGGGCGTCCATCTCGTGATAGGACACGGCGAGTTGGCTGCTCAGGGCCCGTGCCATGGTGGATTTACCCGCCCCGCTGATGCCAACTACCAGGATGCGCTGCATCCATGCAGGCTAAGCCCTGGGGACAGTGGCGGAACGCGAGGGGACATCCGTACGATCGCGATGACCGAACTTCGATGGCCCCCGCTCGACGTCGGGTCGCCGGCCGTGCGCTTCCCCGATGAACGGGACCAGAGCGCCGTGCCCGCCTTCGTCGTTGACACGACCGACCGGGCCCGCAGGCGGATGCCGAACGGGCGGTGTCCCAGCCCGGATCGCCGGGCAGGATCAGTGCGCCGTCCAGCAGCGGGCGCAGGTAGTCCAAGGGGAGAGGCATGTCGATCGTCTTTCAGAAGGGGAAAACGACCTGATCGACGGTGCCGGACGGCGCGATCTACTCCTATCCCGCACATCAGGGGTGTTGCGCTCAGCCATCCCCCTCATTTGGGGGATGCGCTCTCGAGGAGACACCGCTGGAGGCCCGGTTGGCAGGGCGCTGTTCGAGGCGGGCGACGGCTGAGGAGGTGGGCGGTCGCGACTCGGTGGTGTCGTGCTTCCCGTTGACGTCTGAGGAAACGGTTGGGGATGTCCTGAGCCGGTGGGGTCGTACCAGCTGATGGAATCTGTGGCGGGCGCCCCGCGGGACGCCCGCCGGGGCTCACACGCTCCTGGCGCCGATGCGCCTGATCCAGTGCTGGCAGTAGACGCAGGCGCCGCGGTCCTTCCAGCCCGGCGAGGTCTCCTTACCGCCCCACTTGCCTCCGGGGTGCCACACCCGGGCGTGGAAGACGAAGGTGTCCCCGGGGATCTTCTCGACCGAGCTGATGCCGGCGCCGGGGCCGTTCAGCCAGCGCTTGAGCGCGTCCACCTCGGCGCACGACTCCGGCGGCCACTTCTCCGACTGCGTGATGCCGGTGACCAGTGCGGTGATGAGAGAGGTGGTCGCGTGCTGGTGCATGTCCTGGCCGCTGAAACCCTCGTAGGTCGCTCCGGGCGAGCCGATCACGGCCAAGCCGCAGACGACTCGTCCGACCGGTGTCTCGCTCGCTCTGCTGCTCAGCAGCCCCGCGCGGTATCGATCGCAGATGCCCGTGGCCGTGGAACGGGCCGCGTTCTCGGCGTCCCTGATCTTCCTCGCTTCGGCCTCGACCCGCTGGCGCTCCCGCTCGGCGCTGTCCTTGCGGGTCTGGTCGTCGAGATAGATCTGCCACGCCCCGTTGTCGCCGTAGCCGTCCAGCCACTGCTGGAACTGGGTGACCGCGGTGCCTGGGGTCATCTCGTTCAGGCCGACCCTGCTCTCGTAGGTCGTGAGTTTGCTCCTCAGCGCGGTCATCGTGTCCAGGCTGAAGCCCGACTTCGGGGAGTGGCCGGAGCAGAGGGCGCTGACCTGCACCTTTCGTTGGAAGAACCACACCTTTACGGTGTCGCGGTCGGCGGTGGCGGCGGGAAGGGGGGTGAAGAACTGATAGGGCTCCATCGACCTCGTCCTCGTGCCGGACCGTTCCAAAAACGGTCGGTCAGCAAAACGTACGCCCCGGGCGAGCGCCCGCAAATAGTGCCGCGGTAAGGGCCGCCCGCAACAGGACCTATTGAGGAGGCCGCAGGACCAGGGGCGAGGTGTCGATGCGCCGGCACCGGAAGAGCCTGATCGGGCTACCAGGCGGCTGCGCCGTTCTGGCCGGTGGCGAACAGGGCGCCCCAGTACTGCCCGGTGGGCGCGTCGGCGGGCAGGGTGGCGAGAGCGGCGACGACGGAGGCGCCGTCGTCGGCGGAGCGGAGGCCGGTGTGGTCGTTGAGGTCGGTTGCGCAGTAGCCGGGAATCGCGGCGGAGACCTTGATGGCGGTGCCGGCGAGTTCCTTGGCGTAGAGGCCGGTGACCATGTTGAGCGCGGTCTTGGACGCGGTGTAGGGCAGGTCGGTCAGCGCGTACATCGGCGAGGCCGGGTCGAGCACCGTGGACAGGGATCCGACCTCCCCGTCCAGGGCCGACAGATCCGGTTGAGGACCTCGAGGTCAGTCAGTCGATGGGTCAGACCCTGGCGGGAAGCGCTCATCTCCATCATCACTGTCAGTCGATGTTCATCTCGATGCAGCACCAGTATTCCCTCATGCAGCGGGAGGAGGAGCGGGAGATGTTCCCTCTGCTCGCCGACGAGGGCCTCGGATCGCTGATCTGGAGCCCGCTGGCCCGCGGTCGCCTCACCCGCCCTTGGGGGCAGACCACGACACGGAGCGACAACGACCCGATCTCCGCGGCGATGCTCGACCAGGCCCAGAACCGGCCCATCGCCGACGCCGTCCAGCACGTCGCCGAGAACCGCGGCATCCCGATGGCGCGGATCGCGCTGGCCTGGCTGCTGCGCAACCCCGTCGTGACCGCCCCGATCATCGGCGCCACCCGCCCCGAGCACCTCGCCGACGCGGTCGCCGCCCTCGACATCGACCTCACCGCTGTCGAGGCCCACCTCCTGGAAACCCCGTACACGCCTCGCACCCCATCCGGATACTGACGGCAGCCGGACCGATCGCCCTTCCGCCGTCTTCGAGACCGTCGAGCCGCCAAGATCCTTGGGACGCTCCACTTCGGCCAGCGCCCTGTTGCGGCTCTACGGCCGCTTGCGCTATTGATCATGGATGTCGTTGACAAGGGTGATCCGGACGGTCGTTGATCTACTCGACAAGACGTCACGGATGCGGCTGGGAAGGTCCTGGGAGGACCCGGCATTGGAGCAGGTCCTGCCGCAGGTGAAAGCCGGGCGACTGGAGCCCGGCCTGGAACTGATCAACCAGGCCCGCGGCGACAACGAGTTGCGGGCACTCCGTGTCGAACAGCTGGCGATCGCCGGCGCCTCGCACACCGAGACGTTGGGCCGGTTGGCTGGAGACAACGCCGACGGTCTGCTCTGGCTCGGCGCCGCGCGGATCGAGCAGGCGTGGGCGATCCGCGGTGCCTTCCGGGCCCCGTACGTGGGGGACGAGCGCTTCGTCCGTTTCTGGGAGGTGCTGTCGAGCGCGGCCGGGGCGCTGGAGCAGGCGGCGGAGGCGCTGCCGGACGATCCTGTGCCGTGGGACCGGCTGCAGCGGTATGGGATCGGCATGCAGAGCGGCAGAGAGGAGCTCGACCGTGTCTGGACGGAGCTGACCGCTCGTGATCCGCACCTGTACCTCGGGCATTACAGCCGCGCCCAGGCACTGTGCGCGAAATGGTACGGCTCCGACGAAGAGCTGCTCGCCTTCGTTCGGGGTGTGACGTCATCGGCGCGTGCGGGCGACCCGGTGACGGCCATGTTGCCGCTGGCGCACTTCGAGATCGTGTGGAATGAGATCAACGAGACCGAGCAATCCGCTCAAGATGTCCTGGAAGCCTACTTCGGCAACTCCGACGTGGCGGACCCGCTGATCGAGGCGGCCGACAAATGGCGTGACGGTGACCGGCCACATCCGCGTGCCTTGGACGCCATGCACCTGTTCGGCGCCGCGTTCTACTTCGGCGGGCACCTCACCCGCGCGCAGCGCCTGCTGGCGGGCGCGGGCAGGCGCATGCCGGAGATCCTGCCGTGGTCGGCGGCGTCTCTCACGCCAGGACGCCGCTACGCGCGGGCGCGCCGGAACCTGGGGCTTTCCTAGGCGGGCCCGGTCTTCGACGTGACCAGAGGTCATCGGCGATGGGTGCAGCAGCCCGGGGCATCGGTAGCCAGCCCAGGTCGGCCCGGCGGGCCCCTGCGAGCCCGCCGGGCGCTCACGGCGTCGGCGATATCACCTGTAGGTGAAGGTGACCGGGTTGCGCTGGGGGAGCGTGACGGTCAGGGTGCGGGTGGCGCTGTCGTAGTGGTAGGCGTTCGCGGGCAGGTTGGTGGGCGGCGCCGCGTTGCGCAGGGAGAGGGTCCACTGGCGGCCGGTCGTCCGCCCGCTGATCCTCACGGTGTGCCGCCCGCCCGCCTCCGAGTACTGGATCCTGGTCTTGTCGTGCAGCGTGACCGAGCCTGAGGCCCCCGCCGCGATGCTGACGGTCATCCTGTCCTTGGCGGTACGGGTCGGCACGATGCCCCCGGCCCTGACGAACACGGGCATCGTGTCGAGGCCGGTGGTGATGCTCCGGGTCGTGCCGCCGCTGTAGGTCTGGCCGGTGAAGTAGTCGGTCCACTGCCCCGGCGGGAACCACACCGAGGTCGTGGCCGTGGCGCCGGGCGTGGTCACGGGGGCGACCAGGAGGTCGGGGCCGTAGAAGTACTGGGTGGCGGCCGCGGCGTAGGCGGCCTCCTCTTCGGGATATTCCAGATATGTCGGGCGGACAATCGGGACACCGGTGGCGTTGGCCTCCTTGGCGAGCGTGTACGTGTACGGCACCAGGCTCTCCCGCAGGTTGAGGAACTTCTTGGCCGAGTCCTTCGCCGCGGTCCCGTACTGCCAGGGCAGCCGGTCGCCATGGTTGCTGTGCAGGCGGTCGATCGGCTGGAAGGTGCCGAACTGGACCCACCGGGCGTACAGGTCGTCGGGCAGCTTGGTGGTCCGCCTGGTCTGCCCGTTCACGATGTAGGTCTCCGAGCCCTGCAGGCCGGTGGTGTCGTTGTGGCCGCCGATGTCGTGGCTGATGGCCGCCATGCCGGTGGCCGCCGACTCGGCCGGCGTGGAGCCGACCTCGACCCGCAGGGTGCCCCAGGTGGAGGACGTGTCGCCGGTGAAGTGGAGCGTGGTGCGCTTGTCCGCCCACGGGCCGGTCGGCAGGCCGGAGCGGCCGGCGTACGAGCCGGTCTGCAGGGAACCGTACGCGCGGGACATCACGAACCCGCCGTTGGCCGCCGCGTACTGCTGGTTGATCCAGGCGTCAGGGGTCACGCCGGGCAGCGACGACTGCGAGGCGTCGCAGCACCAGTCGAGCCACCAGAAGTCGTTGCCCTGCTGGTCCATCGTCTTGTGCAGGTCCATGTACGCCTTGAGCTGGTCGGGGTCTCCCCAGTCGAAGGTGTGACAGTCCGGCCCCGCCGCCCCCGCGCAGCCGCCCTTGCGGAGTTTGCCCTTGGCCGTGGCCTGCGCCTGGGCGAACTGGGGGTCGTCGCCGACGATGCTGGGGTGGGTGTTGAGCGTGTTGTGCAGGCCCTGGGAGGCGGACCAGTCGAAGAAGGCCTTCGGATCGGGGAACTTCGCGCGGTCGATCTGCCAGCCGCTCCACGTGTTCGGCGACTTGAAGTCCGTGTCGGTGACCAGGACGTCCAGCGGGACACCCTCGGAGCGGAACCTGGGCAGGATCGTGTTCTGGTAGTCGGCCGCGGTGCGGTCGATGTACTCGGAGTACCACACGCCGTACGCCCACTGGGGCAGCAGCGCAGGCGGGCCGGTCAGGGTGGCCAGGTCCGACAGGGCCCGCTTGTGGTCACGGCCGAAGCCGAAGAAGTAGCCGTCCTGGTAGGGCCGCTGCGCGGGGCGCTGGGTGACCTTCTTCGTGGCGAGGTCGTACAGGGCCGAGGGCGTGTCGTCGAGCAGGTACCAGCCGTCCTTGTGCAGGAGGCCGGGGGTGGTCGGCGGAGGGCCGTTGTCGCCGTTCACGTTGTCGAGGCTGCGTCGGTACCCGCCGAGAGGAAGGTGCGGCGGGGGCGCGGACGTGCCGGTGGCGGTCACGGCGAGCGTGTCAGGGTTGACGCGGCAGGCGGTCGGACAGCTCAGGGTGATGTCGTTCGCGCCCGCCTTGAGGGTGACCGGGAGGGCGGCCGTCGCCCAGGTGTCCCAGTCGGCCGTCGTGGGGAAGGTCAGTAGCTGCGTGGCGGAGCCCGCGGTGACGGTGGCGGTGCGGGTCTGGTGCAGGCCGTCGCCGCCGACGCCGTTGGCGTACCGGATGTGCAGCGTGTACGTGCCGTCGGCGGGGACGTTCACCAGCCGGGCGGCCACGCCGGCGCCCTGGTTCAGCTCGGCCACGAACCCCCTGCCGGAGTAGTCCGCGTGGTCCGCGGCCACCTTCGCCGTGCCGGCCAGCCTGCCCGCCTCGGCCTCGCAGCTCACCCCGTACGCGCAGTCGATGGTCGCCCTGGCCGACGTCGGCGGGTACGCGGCGCCGGGCTGCAGGAGGGCGACGCTGTCGATGTTGACGTTGCCGGAGTCCGTCGCCGTGCGGGTCAGCGTGATCGTGTGGCGGCCCGCGGCGAGCTGGAGCGCGGGGGTGGTGACGGCCCAGGTGTCCCAGTTCGCGGTCGTCGGCAGGGACACGGTCTGTGCCGCGCCGCCGTCCACCGACAGGCTCAGGGTGCGGGTGGTGTGCTGGCCGTCGCCGCCCACCGCATTGGCGTAGCGCATGGCGAACTGGTACGCGCCCGCGGTCGTGACCTCGACGTCGGCGGACAGGGAGTTCCCCGCCCCCTCGAACCCGGCCAGGAACCCCGCGCCGGTGAACCCCGTGTGGTCGGTGGCGATGGCCAGGCCGCTGTACGACAGGTCCTCGGCCTCGCACAGGGCTCCGGCGGAGCAGGTCAGCTGCTGCCACGGCGCGGCGGTGGTGGTCCTGAGACCGACCGACAGATTGCGGGTGGTGAACGGGCCGGAGCCGACCTGGTAGCGCAGGGTGAGCGCGCTCGTCCTGATGGTGAGCCAGCCGTCCGACGTGCTGGAGGTGAAGGAGGTGGGCGCGAACGCGTCGCGGCCGACCGCGTTGAACGTCGGCGCGTCGACGAACTTGGCGTCGCCCGCGTACTCGGTCCGGATCAGGGTGGGGGAGAGCACTTGGAAGCGGGCGTTTCCCGAGGTCACCGCCTTGATCCGGGTGTCGTGGGCCGCCTCCGCCGGAGCGGGGGCGACGGTTGACATCGCCGCCGCGATGATCGCGGCGGCGGCGATGCGCTGGAAGGGGCCTGATCTCATGACGACTCCCGACCGAATGTGATCGCTCTGCCGCCACTATCGACCAATGCGGGGGTCCTGACAAGATCGAGTGGGGCCTAATCGGTCAGGAACGGGCGCGTCTCGATCGGGGAGGGGTTGACTCGGTCAGAGCTGGTCGGGGGCGGGTCAGGACGAGAAGCGGGATGCGGTCGGCGTCGAGGTCGGCGGACAGCGGGCGGAATGCGGCGACTGTCTGGACGGGGCCATGGGTCTCTAGTTGCCGCCGCGGTTCAGCCAGGCGCGGACCGCGCCGCCGTCGTACACGACCAGATAGTCGGCTTTGCCGTCACCGTCGCCGTCGGCGAACCGCACCTCATCCCCATGGACATCGTCGTCCGGGCGGTAATGGCGCCGTACCAGGCGTCGGCCATCTTGGCGTAGCCCGCGTCCGTCGGGTGCGCGTCGTCCTGCAGTCCGTCGCTGACCGGCACCCGCTTCATGTCCACCAGAAGTCGGCCGCTGTCGCCGGGGGTGTCAGGCCCAGTAACAAGGTCGCCACGATGGACATGATCAAGGCCACTTGGCCAGTCGTTCTTCGCGTCTTCACGCACACCCCCGCATTCGCGGGGTGATCATCTCCAGCCCACACGAGAACGCGGTGAATCCCTCATTGACACTCGCGGGTGGTTATGAGGGTTCACGAGAGCGGCTCGGGTTCTGAAGGTGGTCCCAGGTGGATGGTGGTGCCGCGGGCCCCGAGGGCCGACTACTTGAAGGCGCGGTGGAGCTGGGTCATGGTCTGCTCGACGCGGCTCTTGTCGCCGACGACCACGTAGGTCTCGTAGTTGACCTTGTCGCCCTTGTCCATGGCTCCACTGGGGCTGGTGACCTGGATGGTGTTCTCGCCGAAGTGGCCGTTGTAGTCCATGGGCGGGCGGGTCATCGTGTAGTAGTAGGCCTTGCCGCTGAGAACTTCGGGCTTGATGTACATGCCGAGGCAGTAGCGGTCGTCGTCCGTGCAACGGACCATGGGGTCCTTGCTCGTGTGGGACTCCACGGGCTTGGGCGACAGGCGGCCGGTGGCGGGGCTGTAGGCGAAGACCTGCGTGAAATCCGGCTGCAGGTAGGCGACGAAGACGCCACTGAAGTGGTCATACGGTTCGTCGTCCGAGGTGATCGTGGCGGTGGCGCGGAAGACGTTCTCCAGCGCGGGCACGTCGTGATCGGGGGCGAGCTCGATCTCGGTCTGCAGCCAGTACGGCGACAGTCCCATGGTGAACGGGGAGCGCTTGTCCTGGTGGTCGGCGCTGCGGCAGTTGCCCCAGCCCGGTTTCGTGTCCGCGAGGGTCACGAACATCGCGGGCCTCCCCGCCGTGCGGATGGAGCTGCCGGACCGGGCCATGGTGTAGAGCGCGCTCGTGCTGGGCCCGTGGTAGGGAGGCGGCTGGCCCACGTCATCCATGCGCGTGCCGGCCTGCGTGGGGTTGTAGCACTCGGTCGCCGCCTTGCCCCCCTGCCAGGCGTGGAAGGCGTACTGGAAGGCGGCGCCGTGGCCGCCGCTGGAGATGAACTCCTTGTTGTTCACCTTGACCGACGCGATCGCGCCGGCCAGTGCCGTCGACGTCGTGACCGACAGCTTGTTGCGCTTGTCGACCAGGACGGACGCCGTGACGTCCTGGAACGTCCGGTCGTAGTTCTTCTTCGTGGCACATTCGGACTTGTACGTGAGCACGAAGTCGTCGTAGGTGGGGCTGCTCCGCGGCGGCGCCTCGCACGAGCTCTGCGCGGCTGTCGCGGCCACTGGAGTGACCACAGCCGTCATGACCGTGACCGCGGCCAGTGCGGCCCCCTGTCGGATGGATCTCATGATCGGGATTAAACCGGCGCCCGGCGATGAGATGGGATCTGTTCGAGAAAAGGGTAAGTGTATGGGTTCGCCGGTTCGAAGAGCCCATGGTTTCGTAGCGAACGTTTTCTATGAAGGAAACTGCGTGCCGGCCAGCCGTTCGTATTCGCTGACCCGCAGCGGCAGGACCGCGCCGTGCTTGGTGTTGGGCGGGATATCGGTCTCCGCGGCCGGTACGCACCGCCAAGCGTCCGTGGTGACATCGGCGAACGGGACGTATCCATGGAAGTCCGGCCCGAAGTGGTCGGCGAACATCAGCCACCCGTCGCCCGAGTTCCGCCGGAAGGTCAGCGGCCCCTCGTAAGGGGCGATGTCCCCCGTGGCGCGGAAGGTCAGGGCCGAGCCGATGCGCTCCCACCGCTTCGCGAACCTGGCGCAGCTCGTGAACGTGATCGCCCCCATCATGACCGAACCCGGCGGGCCGGCCTGGCGGCAGACGACGTTCTTCCCGTTCTCGCTCACCGCCCGTCTTGCCACCGGGGTCGTGCTCGCCCCGCGCATCCGGACCGGAGAGTACGACAGCGCCCGGGGCGCCGCACCGCTCGTCGACGCGGCGGTGACGTTCGACGAGGCCGCGGGCTCTGCGGCGATCTTCCTGGTCAACCGCGGGACGACCGGCTCGCAGACCGTGACGATCGACGTCATGTCACTGGGGCTCACGGCCGGCGGCGAAGCGGGATCTCAAGGTCGCCATCGAGCAGACCGGCGCCTCGCGCGAGGGCGAGCTCGCCGCGCTGGCCCTGTCGCGCAACCGGCTCTACGACGGCCTCATCCTCAGCACCGTCGGGCTCGGCCCGGCCGACACCGACCTGCTCAAGGTCGACTTCCCGGTGGTGATCCTGGGGGAGCGGATCTTCGACGGCCTTGTGGACCACGTCGCGATGCCCAATGTCGAGGGCGCGCGGGCCGCCACGGCGCACCTCATCGAGCGGGGCTGCCGCCGCATCGCGGTCGTCGACGGCCCGCAGCGGGGCGAAGTCGACGTCTCCAGCCTGCGCCACGACGGCTACCGCGAGGCGTTGGAAGACGCGGGCCTTCCCTTCGATCCCGAGCTGGTGGTCCCCATCGACGCGCTCACGATGGAGACGGGAGCGGCCGCCGCGCGCCGGTTGGCCGGCTCCGGGGTCGCGTTCGACGGCGTGTTCTGCGTCACCGACACGGTCGCGACGGGGACGCTGCGCGGCCTGGCCGACTGCGGGATCCGCGTCCCGCAGGACGTCAAGGTGATCGGCTTCGACAACATCGCCGAGGGCGCCTACCTCGTGCCGTCGCTGTCGTCCGTCGACCCCGATCATGCGCTCATGGCCGGCACGGCCGTCGGGTTCCTGGCCAAGCGGATCGCGGAGAACGGGAAGAACAAGCAGGTCGCGCGCGAGTTCATCAGCCGCTTCTCCGTCGTGGCCCGCGAGTCGACCGGAGGGTAGACGCGTGCGGCCGTCGTCGTGGTGACCACGTACGGACAACGTTCTCTACACTGGTGGAGTGGCGAAACGAAGGAACGACGCGCTCGACGACCCTGAGCACCGCCAGAGCACGATCAAGGATGTGGCCGAGCTCGCCGGCGTCTCGCTGTCCACGGTCTCGCGCGTGGTGGCCGGCAACTACCCGGTGGCCCAGGCCACCCGGACGCGCGTGGAACGGGCGATCGAGGAGCTGAACTACGTCGCCAACACCCACGCCCGCGTGCTGGGCGGCGGATCGGCCCGCACGGTCGGCTTCATCGTCAACGACGTGCGCGGTGCGGCCTTCGCCGAGGCTGTGCACGGCGTCGAGCAGGAGGCCGCGCGCCGTGGGCACATCTGCCTGGTGGCCACCACCGACGGAGATCCCGTCCGCGAGCTGGCCGCGATCCAGCTCATGCGCGAGCAGCGGGCCGCCGCGGTGTTCCTGATCGGCGGCGCCACCGACAACGCCGCCTACCGGGCCCGGATGGCCGACATCGCCCGCTCGCTCGACGCCTCCGGGTCGCGGCTGGTCCTGTGCGGCCGCCCGCCGCTGGGGGACGGGATCCCGGTAACCGTCGTCGAGTACGACAACGAGGGCGGCGCCTACGCGCTGACCAGCTTCCTCGTCGGTCGTGGCCACCGCAGGATCCTTTACGTGGGCGGGGATCCCACGTTCACCACCACCGCGGGACGGCTCTCCGGTTTCCGCCGGGCGATGGGCGACCTCGGCTGTCCCGTGGACGAGAGCCTGTTGGAGCTCGGCACGGATTTCACCCGCGCGTCGGGCTACGAGCGCGTCAGCGCCCGGCTGCGGGGGGAACGCGACTTCACCGCGGTCTTCGCCGAGACCGACGTGATCGCCGGCGGTGCGATGGCCGCCGTCTTCGACGCGGGCCTCAGCGTTCCCGAAGACGTCTCCATCGTCGGCTACGACGACATCCCCCTGGCCGCCGATCTGCGTCCCGGCCTGACCACCGTCCATGTGCCCTACGAGGAGCTGGGCCGCGCGGCCGTGCGCAGCGCCCTGGACCGGCCCGCGGGCAGGGCGGAGCAGCATCAGATGCTGGGCGCCCACGTCGTCATCCGCCGGTCCGCCGAACGGCAGTCCCCGGCGTAGAGAGCGTTCTCGGCGCGAGCCGCCGCCGCGCGACAGCGTTGCACTGTGCCTTCACCAGGGACATCGCACGTAATGGGAAATTTATCCGCCTGAAATCTTGCCCTCACGGTGAGGGGAATCTACGGTCTCCGTAGACAACGCTTTCTATAGCCGCCCCCGATTCTGCGAAGGAGCGGTGCCGTGAACCGCATCCCAACGAGCGCCCTCGCCGCCGGCCTGACGATGGCCGTCGTGCTGACCGGCTGCGGCTCCCCGGAGCCCACCGCCCAGGAGTCCGCCGCCCCGGCGGGCGCGGGCACCGGGCCGGTCACCGTCACCTGGTGGTCGTGGGACGAGAGCAAGTTCCTCGATCCGGTCGTGGCCAAGTTCAACGCCGCCCACGACCACATCAAGCTCAAGGAGGCCGTCGAGGCCGGCGTGTGGATCACGACGGCCAAGGAAGCCATCGACGCCTCCTACCAGCAGGACACCAAGCAGTACGCCTGGCCCGGCGCCGTTCCCGACCCGTCTCCCTGGATCGACTCGGTGGTGCCGGAGAAGCTGTTCGGCGAGCGCAAGGGCGAGGCCAGGGGCGTGATCCTCAAGGCGACGCAGTCCGGCCGGGACCCCTGGGTGGTCGGCCCGAACTTCACGGGCGTCTTCTCCGAGCTCCAGGACCAGTGGGCCAAGATCGTCACCAAGGAGATCACCGTCTGCCGGGCCCTCGAGCACATGCAGAAGTTCACCGTCGACGACCTGAAGTCGAAGAACATCAACGTGCTGGGCTGAACGTCATGGCCCTCACCGCGAGCCCCAAAGCGTGGCGACGCACCGCCGCGCTGCAGGGAGCCACGTTCACCATCCCGTTCTTCCTCGGGTTCGTGCTGTTCAGCGTGGTGCCGATCGTGCTGGCGCTGCGGGAGAGCGTGTTCACCGAGAAGAGCTCGGGCCTCGGCTTCGGCCCGAAGACGGTCGAGTTCGCCGGGCCGGACAACTTCCTGCGCGGCGTCGCCGACGCCAAGTTCTGGGCGGGCATGGGCCGCGTGGGTCTCTTCGCGGCCATCAGCATCCCGCTCATCCAGATCGTGAGCGTCGTCATGGCGCTGCTCCTGGACGCCGCCTCGCGGCGAGTGGCCGCGCGCTTCCGGCTGCCGCTGCTGATCCCGTACATGATCCCCGGCATCGTGGCGACCCTGATCTGGATCTACCTCTACAGCCCCGACGTCGGCCCGCTGGCCCCGTTCTTCGCCCTGCTCGGCATCGACGCCGACTTCTACAGTGGTGAGCTGATCTGGGTGTCCATCGGCAACCTCGTGGCCTGGGGAGCCATCGGCTTCAACATGCTCATCGTCTATGCCGACCTGCAGTCGGTGCCGCGCGAGATCTTCGAGAGCGCCCGCGTGGACGGCGCCTCCGAGCCGCGGATCGCCTGGTCCATCAAGGTGCCCATGATCCGCCGCTCGCTGGTGCTGACCACCGTGCTCAGCATCATCGGCACCCTGCAGATCTTCAGCGACCCCATGCTCTTCCGCTCGATGACGCCCGAGACCATCACCCGCGACTTCACGCCGATCATGGCCATCTACGACTGGGCCTTCGCGCAGGGCGACTTCAACTACGCCGCCGCCCTGTCCGTCATCCTGGCACTCGTGGTCGGCCGTCTTCTACCGCCTCACCGACAAGGCACCCACCTCATGACGACCGCCACCACCGCGAAGCGTCCCGCCGCGCCGGCCGGGTGGCACACCCGGCCGAACGAGGCCAGGACCAAGGTCGCGGTCATCGCCGGCCTGGTCGCCTTCACCGTCTACTCCGTGGCGCCCGTCTGGTGGCTGGTCGTCGCCGCCACCAAGAGCCAGTCCGACCTGTACACCACCAACGCGCTGTGGTCCGCCGAGTTCCGGCTCTGGGACAACCTGCGGGGCCTGTTTTCACCTACCAGGACGGGATCTTCCTGACCTGGATGGGCAACACGCTCCTGTACGGCCTGGCCGGCACCGCCGGCATGACCCTGGTCAGCGTGGCCTGCGGGTACGGCCTGGCGATGTACCGCTTCCGCGGGCGCGGCGTCATGATGGGCGCCATCATCGGCTCGTTCCTGGTGCCGGGCGCGCTGCTGACGATCCCGTCCTTCCTGCTCTACACGGACCTGCGCCTGATCGACACGCCATGGGCGATCATCGTGCCGAGCTTCTTCAGCGCCTTCTCCGTCTACCTCGCCAAGGTCTACGCCGAAGGCGCCATCCCGCCCGAACTGCTCGAAGCCGCCCGCATCGACGGCGCGGGGGAGTACCGCATCTTCATCCTGATCGGCGCCAGGCTCATGTCCACCGGCGCCGCGACGATCTTCCTGCTCGGCTTCGTCGGGTCCTGGAACTCCTTCTTCGGCCCACTGGTCTACCTGCGCGACCAGTACAAGTGGCCGGTCATGCTTGGCCTGTACTCGTGGCTGAAGGTCAAGGTGGACAACTCCACCGACCTCACCGGCCTGGTCGTCGTCGGCTCGATCATCTCGCTGATCCCCATGGTCGCCCTGATGATCTCCCTGCAGCGCTATTGGCGCTCGGGGATCACGCTCGGCAGCCTCAAGTAACACCTGCTGAACACGGGGGACCCGTCTGTGACCCGTCGCCGCCCGAAGGCCCTGCTCGCCATGCGCCAGGTGTACGTTCCGCGGCTCTTCTGAACGTCCTTGGAGCCGCGTACGTCAAGGCGAGCCGGCCACTCTGACGAGGATGCCTCCCGGCTACGGCACGGACGGCCTGTCGGGTGCGCCGGTGGCCCGGATGAAGCGGGCGCCCCACTCCTGGACGTGCGCGGCGAACTCCGGCGGCCCCAGCACCTCGAACTCGGCCCCCACATTGCCCAGCGCCTGCGTCGGCCAATCGAGAGAGGTCGAGGTCATGGTGATCCGGCAGGTGCCGTGGCTGAGCGGTTCGATCGTGCCCCACTGGCCGATCGCCTGCCGTACCCGGGTCTCGGGGGCGTGGACGAGCGCCTGGACCGTGTACGGCGCCGGGGCCCCGCTGGCTGCCTGGACGAAGGCCGCGGCGTCCTCGGCCGGGAGCGGACGCGGCCGGAATCGCGCGCCGGTCCCGCTCGGCTCGGTCAGCCGGTCGAGGCGGAAGCTGCGCCAGTCGTGCCGGGTCAGGTCGTAGGCGACGAGGTACCAGCGTCCGCCGAGGGCGACCAGGCGGTGCGGCTCGACCTCGCGCCGGGTGGGGGCGGAGCCTCTGGCGGTGTAGCCGAAGCGCAGCCGCTCCTGGTCGCGGCAGGCCTGGGCGACTGCGGTGAGCACCTGCGCCGCGACGACCGGCCCGGCCGCGGCGACCGAGAGGGTCATCTCCCGCAGGGCGTCCACCCTGGCCCGCAGCCGGGGCGGTAGGACCCGGATCACCTTGGTGAGCGCACGCAGCGACGCCTCCTGCATCCCGGCGATCCCGCTCTGCGCCGCGTCGCCGATGCCCACCGCCAGAGCCACCGCCTCCTCATCGTCCAGCAGCAGCGGCGGCAGGACGGCGCCGGGCGCGAGCTGGTAGCCGCCGTCGGTTCCCCGGGCCGCGCTGACCGGATAGCCGAGCTCGCGCAGCCGGTCGACGTCGCGGCGCAGGGTCCGCTCGGACACCCCGAGCCGCTCGGCCAGTTCCGTGCCCGGCCAGTGGCGGTGGGTCTGCAGCAGCGAGAGCAGTCGGAGGGTCCGTGAGCTGGTGTTCGCCATATCGCCATCCTCGCGCGACTTCCGGTCAAAAAGTGACCGGAAGCCTGTTTAGAGTCGATTTCGAAGGCCGTACCGACCTAAGGACCAATAAATGATCACCCGTGAGATCCAGCTGACCGCACAGATCGCCGGCACCCCCACGCTCGACCACTTCACCGTCGCCACCACCGAGGTGGACGGCGAGGTCGTGGTGCGGACCGACCAGGTCGGGCTCGCCGCGACCTACCTGGAGCTGATGCGCGCGGACTGCACCCTCCCGGTACCGGCCTGGCAGCCGGGCCGGCGGGTGGGCGTGGCCGCCATCGGCACCGTCGTCCGGTCCGACAGCCCCGAGTTCGCGGTTGGCGACCTGGTCCAGTCGATGACCGGCTGGAGCGAGTACTCGGCGGGCCCGGCCGCCCAGTACACCAAGCTCGACCCCATCGCCGACCCCGGCTACTACCTCGGTCAGGGGCCGACGGCCTACTACGGGATGGCCGACGTGGCGGGCGTCGGCGAGGGCGACGTGGTGTTGGTCTCCGGTGCGGCGGGCGGGGTCGGCTCGCTGGCCGGGCAGATCGCCAAGTGCCTGGGCGCGGTGCGGGTGATCGGCAGCGCCGGCAGCCCGGCCAAGGTCGACTATCTGGTGAACGAGCTCGGCTACGACGCCGCGTTCGACTATCACGACGGCTCGCCGGTCGACCGGCTCCGAGAACTCGCACCCGAGGGCATTTCGGTGTTCTTCGACGTCGTGGGCGGCGAGCAGTACCAGGCCGCGCTGCAGGCGGCCAGGCCCGGCGCCCGGTTCGCGCTGTGCGGCTCGCTGTCCAGCCAGCTCGGCGACGCGGCCGAGCGCTTCCCCACGCCCGACCACGCCGCGGCCCAGGCCAGGGGCATCGAGCTGCTGCCGTTCTCCTGCTACCACACCCCCGACCAGATCGCCGCCTGGCGGGAACACTTCAGCACCTGGCTGGGCGAGGGCCGCTTCGTCTATCCGCAGACGGTCATCAAGGGCGAACTCGAGGACGTGCCGCAGGCGTTCCTGTCGCTGCTCCGGGGCTCCTACCGCGGCAATGTCTCGGTGGAGCTGTCATGACGACTCTCTCGAACAGGGCCCTGAACCGGGCTCTGCTGGACCGCCAGTTCCTGCTGGCCCGCACCGATCACACCCCGCTGGAGGTGATCGGGCGCCTGGTCGCACTGCAGGCGCAAGAGCCCAACTGGCCGTACGTCGGGCTGTGGAGCAGGATCCGCGGCTTCACCCACTCCGAACTCACCACGCTGCTGCAGGACCGGAAGGTGGTCCGTTCCGGCCTGCTCCGCAGCACCCAGCACCTCGCGGCGGCCGACGACTTCCGCCGGCTGCGGCCGCTGCTGCAGCCCGTCCTCGACCGCACCGCCCGCTCGCCCTACTTCGCCCGCAACAGCGCGGGCCTGGACACCGCCTCGCTGGTCGCCACCGGGCTTGAGCTGCTGGCGGGCGGGACGACACCGCGAAAGGAGCTGGCCCGGCGGCTGTCCGAACACCACCCGGACCGCGACGGGCGCGTCCTCGCCGGGGAGGTCGAACTCAGAACCCCCCTCGTCCACAACCCGGCCACCGGTACGTGGGGCTCCTGGGGCACCCGGTCGGCCGTCTGTGTCACGCCCGCCGAGACCTGGCTCGGCCGGCCCATGGTTCCGGCGACCGCCAAGGACCTCATCCGCCGCTATCTGGCAGCGTTCGGCCCAGCCGGGATCATGGACGTACAGGCCTGGTCCGGGCTGACCCGCCTCGGCGAGATCGTCTCCGACATGCGTGCCGAACTGCGCCACTACCGCGACCCCGAGGGCAGGGAACTGATCGACCTGGCCGACGCGGAACTGCCCGACCCCGACGCGCCCGCCCCCGTGCGGCTGCTGCCCGCCTTCGACAACGCCCTGCTCGGCCACGCCGACCGGACCCGCATCATCAGCCACGAGGACCGCAAGCGCGTGATGCCCGGCCAGGCACAGGTACGGCCCACCTTCCTCGTGGACGGCCACGTGCACGGAAGCTGGTCCCTCGAAGGAGAAACCCTGCACCTCACGCCGTTCCGGCCCCTGACCGCGACCGACCGGGCCGGGTTGGAGCAGGAGACGGAACGCCTGCTGCCGTTCGTGGGAGGCAAGAACGTGTCCTTCAGCAGCCCGACCGCGACCCGGTCGTCCTGACGCCGGCGTTCGATCGCCGCCGGATCGTCATCCAGGAACGTACCCCTGACCATTCGCGGCAGGCAGGCCGGGCTCGCGCAGGTACGGCTGCCGGCCGCTGCTCGGCGCATCGGCGCCTCGGCGTAGCGGCGGTACGGTCCGGCATCGCACCGGCCATGAGATCGCAGCCGGGCGAAGAGGCCAGGGGTGTTAGATTGTCGGGCGGTTGATGTTGATCTGACAGTAGAGGCGTGACTCACGTGGCAGGGTTTGAGATCTACTTCGACACGCTCGAAGAGTGCGCCACCAAGGCCAAGGGAGTCGCCAACCAGTTCAAGAGTGCGGCGGAGGACGGCCCCACGAGCGTCAGCACCTCCTGCTTCGGCGGCCTGGAGAACGTTTCTGACAAGCTCGCCAAGGCCGTCAACGACTTCGAGGTGAAGATCGACGCCGAGATACGCCACGCGCAACAGAACCTGACCAAGGTCGAGGCGGCCATCCACCAGGTCGTCACCAACGTCCGCAAGGCCGACCTCCCCAGCGTTCCCCGGACGGAGCAGGTGTGACGGACATCTGGGACCAGTACCTCAGTCCCATCCAGCGCGTCATCGACGACCTGAGTGGCGACCAGGCCCAGATCTCCAAGATCTCGGGGCAGTGGCGAACGCTGGCAGGCGACATCACCACAGAGAACGGCGTGATCAAACGCGCGGTCAACCGGGTGGACAGCGCGTGGAACGGCGCCGCCGCCGAGAGTTTCGCCAAGTACATGGCCAGATATCCCAAGTCCGGTACGGCACTGAGCGAGGCCCTGACCAGCTGCGCCGGCAAGCTGGATGCCGCCGGGACCGCACTGGAGACGGCCAAGGGCGAGGTCCAAGCCCTCTACCGGGAGAAGCGCGCCTGGCTGGACGAGCAGCGCAACGACCCCGACAGCACCACGATCTCGATGACGAGCATCAGGTCCCAGGTGTCCAACGCCCTCGATCGCGCCAAGGTGCACACGGACAAGGCCGCCGAGGCACTCGGTCAGGCCACGAGCGAGATCGGCAAATACCTCGGCGAGGTGCGCTTCTTCACCGGTATCCCCGCTCCCGGCGATCAAGACTTCGTCCCGGGCAACAAGGCGAAGATGCCCTGGATCCCCGACCCGGACTTCCGGCCGCACACCCCGAAGACGCAGCTGGCGTCCTACAACGGCAACGGCAACGGCCTGCCACCCGGCGATGGCATCGGGAACGGCGTCAACGGGTCGAGCGGCAGTGGAGGCGGTGGAGGCGGCGGCGGTGGGGGCGCGCCTTCGCTGGCCGTCCCGCCGAACGCCCACAACCTGGCGCCCAACCCTCGTGCCCAGGCCGTCATCGACTACGCCCTCAAGCAACTCGGCGACCCTTACGTGTGGGGAGCGACAGGACCCGGCTCCTTCGACTGCTCCGGACTTACCCTGCGCGCGTACGAGTCCGCGGGGACCACCATCCCCCGGGTGGCGAACGACCAGTGGCTGCGCGGACCGCGCATCCCTGACGGCAATGTGCAGGCCGGAGACCTTGTCTTCTTCGACAACAACGGCGACGGCACCGCTGACCATGTGGGCATCGTGCTCGACCCCGAGAAGGGCACAATGATCCACGCGCCCAGACCGGGCTCCGAGGTCAAGATCGCCCCCTACAGCCGCACCCCCATGGGCTTCACCCGGCCGGGAACGAGCTGACCCCGGCCACACCTGGAGCCCGGCTCGACGTGGCTCTACGCGCCCTAATGGAAGAGCGTGCAGACGCTCTCGGCTCGTTTGGTGTCTCGGCGGCGGCCTGGGCGAGTCCGTCATCGGTCCGCTCGATCATCATGTCGCGCTTCATCTCGGCGAACCCACCGAGCGTCGCGAAGAAGATCTTTCCCTGCCTGTGGGGTCGTAGACTCCGGCCAGCGGGCCGGACAAGATCTCAAGCTTCGCCCCGAGGGCCTGCAGCGACCATGCGGTCTCCATGACCTCGCGCATATCGCGTCCCATCCGGTCCAGTTTGGCTGACCACGGAGACGTTGGCCGGCGCGACTTCGGTCGCCACGAGGGCGGCCAGTTGGACTGTGAGGGTCTGGCCACGGGTGGAGACGCGCGCGTACCCGAATCGGCTGTGGTCGGTCGGCTCGAAGAGTGTGCCTGGTGTCCACAATCGTCATGACATCAACACGCGCGGCTCAGTAGCCAGGCGGCTACGCTCTTTTGCCTGGCGATATTCGCTCGTGCCGAGCCGCGACCGCCGGGATACTGCATCCTGATGACGGTATATGCATACGACAGCCCGGCCTCGCTCCGCGGGCAACTCCAGCGAGGCCGCGGCCTCGCAGCACGCCGTGCCTCAGCTGAGTCCGGTGCCGCCGACACGGTGTACGAGTGCGTGATCAACGACACGCGATGGGACCGGCAAGTAGACCGGCGTGACAGCTATCTCGCCGGTCTGATCGGCCGGCTCAGCCTGCCGCTGGGGCCGATCGAGCAGCACCTTTTCGACTACGACGGCGATGATGAAGAGCCGGTCGGGCTCGCTTTGCAGGTCCTCGCCCTGCTGCCATGGATCGGCCGGGGCGACGCGGCGACGATACTGCGCAGGTACGCAGTCGAGGGGCGACACTGGTCCTTGGCGCTGGAGGCGATCGGGGACAGCGGGGTCATGAAACTTCCCGCTCTCTGGGACGGGCTCGCCGACGATGTCATTGCCGTCCGCGACAACGCCCAGCTCGCGCAGGCGATCTGGTGCGACACGGAACCGTGGACGACGTTCGCGCAGTCCCAGCCACAGGTGAGGCGCATCGTTGAGGAGCTACAGGCGTCCCGCTCTCACAGGCCGGTCAGACCAAACCTCCAACTCGGCGACGCCGAACCTGGCGATCTGGTCCGGCTCGTCACAGCCGGTGGGCCCGCGCGCCGATGGGCACTGGAGGAGCTGGGCAGGCGCGGCGATGTGATCATCCTCGAATTCGCAGCAGACCCGGGCCTGCGTAACGCCGCGGGGTGGATGCCGGGCGTGCCGCAGGCCCTGCGCCACCTTGGGACCGGGGCTCTGCCACAAGCCCGCGCCTGGATCGGCAGCGGCGACGATACGCTGGCCGCGTTCGGGGAGCGCGTGCTCGCAGAGGTCGGAGACCAAAGTGACGCACCGGTACTGCTGGCCGCGCTGCGCCGCGCCGTCGCGTCCGAAGAGTGGTGTGAGGCCGAGCTCCCGGCCCGAGCCATGGGACGGCTGGGAGTTCGCGAGGCCGTGGACGAACTCGTGGCCCTCTGGGAGGGCACTGTTCATTCACTGGCCCGGGAGGCATTCTTGGTCGGGCTTCAGGGATGTGCGCCACAGGAGGCCGCGCTTATCGCAATCGAAGGGCTTGACGACTGCGAACCCACCGTCCAGCAGGCCGCCTGTGCGAGAGCACAAGACACTGTCCGGGTCCGCTCGCGCCTTCTGGAACTGGCTGACGATCCTTTGGCCCCGGAGGTTCACCAAGCCGCGAACACGAGACTGCAAACCCTGGCCGATGCATCCTGAACTCGTCGGGGCGCCAAACTGCGGCTGAGAATCAGCGCCATGAAGCCACAGCGCTGACCTCCAGCCATGAGCGCCATGCGGCACCCGGCCCGGACAACCGCGCGGCCGCGCCTGCGATCACCTCGGCAACACGCGAAGTCCCGCAGGTCGGAGACTCCTCACCTCGCAAGATCCATCTCACCGCCAATGGCTGTCCGCAGGTTCCTCAACCCCGCCACCGCGGGTAAATCATCCGTTTCCCGCAGAATGTCATAGGGATGATCAAGAATGGCGTCCCATGGGATGGATCGGGATCGCGACGGGCCACGAGCTCACCGTCGAGGGGACGCGGCGGCCGGTGCTCGCCTGCCGGACGGCCGCGGGCCGCGTGCTGGCCAAGGTGCCCGCCAACGTCAGGAAGGATCCGACCGCGGTACGGCTCGCCGCCCTCTGCGACCGGCTCGGCGAGCACGCGCGGGCGGTGCACGACCGGGTCGAGTCCTGGATGGTGCGGTCGGTGCCCGTCCCGGCCGCGGTGTTCGAGGCCGTGTGGGACGACCCGGTGTGGCGCGAGACGCTCACCGACCTGGTCATTGCCCCGATCGTCGCCCCGATCATCGACGGCGCGCCCGACCTCGGTCGCTGCGCGCTCCTGCGCGAGGGCGCGTGGACGGGCGCGGACGCCTTCGCGATCCCGCACCCGCTGCTGCTAGGCGACGAGCTGCCCATCTGGCGGGGACGGAACCTCACGCAGGTTGTCGAGCAGGTACGCCGCGAGGTGTGGACGCGTCCCGCGAGCATGGACCGTACGTTCGGCGTGGTCGACACCTTCCGATACCTGGACGCCCACTACGAGAGCGGCGCCGCGTTCGAGCGCCGCGTGCACGAGCTGGGCGGGCGCATCAAGGGGGACACGGCGCGGTTCACCGTGCGCGCGCCCGAGCCGCTCGGCATCGAGATCGACCTGCACTGGAGCGGGCCGATGAGCCCGGCCTACATGGAGTGGCTGAGCTTCACCGCGGGCGGCCGGGAGATCGGCGACATCGCCTGGTCCGAGGGCGTCCGCATTCTCATGGCTCTGTACGCGGACCGCACCGTGGACGAGACGGAGCCGGTGGTGGACGCAGCCGAGGCGTACTCCCACTACTGCGACGCCCACCAAGGCGAGCCCGGCACCGTGGCGCCCTCCGGCATCACCGGCCCGACGCGCGACGTGCTGCTGCGCGCCGGGGCGGTGCTGCCGGGCACGCCCGCCGGCTCCGACGAGGACACGTGCGTCGCCGTCCGCTACGAGCACGCCGTCCTGGACGAGCCGGTCGTCGAACTCGTCCGGCGCGCGGCCGTCGACGGCGACAAGGCCGAGAAGTCGCTGTACGACCTGGACCCGGTGGCGGAGACCGGCGTCGGCACCGTGCACGCGGGCCCGCGCGGCTTCCTCGCGTCCGCCCTGCACCGGTACCCGGCGCACCGCGCCCGCATCCTGGCCGCGCACACCGACCTGCGGGCCGCCCGCGGCCTGGCCGCACGCAAGCCCGGCCTCGCGCGCACCGCGCTCACCCGTACCGGCGACGACCTGGAGACGCACGCGCCCGAGCTGCTGCCGCCGTTCTACGAGGAGTGCGCGCGGATCATGGCCGCCGCGGGCAGCGACCGCTTCGCCGCCGCCTTCTTCGAGCTGGCCCGCGCCGCCGAGGACGCGCACGCGCTGCCGGTCGACGAGGCCGCGCTCGTCGCGGCGCACCTCGCCGCGGGACCGGACGCCGCCGGAACGGCCACGCTCAAGAAGCACGGCAAGCGGCTCGCCGCCCGCCATCCCGCCCCCGGCGCGTACCGCTGGCACCGCGGCCTGCTCACCGAGTGGTGCGAGGAAGTCCCGGACGGCGCGGACGGCGCGCTGGCCCTGGCCGACGGCTGGGCGGCGCTGGCGAAGGCCGCCGGGCACGCGCTCGGCGGGCCCGAGGACGAACGCGCCGTACGGGCCCTGCTGGAGAGCGGCTGCATGGAGTCGGCACCGCAGGCCCTCTGGACGTTCGTCCTTCCGTTGCTCGGCCCGATGGCACAAGCGGACGCGGGCATCGGCCGCGCTCTCCTCGGCATCCTGCCGCTGCCCGCCAAGGACACCCCCAAGGCGAAGAGCGCGGCAGTGTCGCTCCTGCTCGGGAACCTCGCGGGCGCGGGCCTGACCGCCCCGTTCACCGCGTACCCCGGGCCGGCGGCGAAGGACTGGCTCGGCCGCTTCCTGAAGCTGTACGCGGGGCTCGCGCTCCCCGTCGCCGGTCTCGGCGACCTCCTGCACGACGCCGGTACGCGGCTGCGCGCGGAGGGCCTCACCTGCGACGACCATGAGGCGGTACTGGGAGTGGACGAGGACGAGGTCAACGACTGGGAGGAGACCGCCGCCGACCTCCCGCTCCTCGATCTCCTCCTGGACCGCGGCGTCCCGCTCGCGCGGCCCCGGCTGCTGCACACGTTCAAGCTGTACGACCGGCTCGCCGCCGGAGCGGGCACCGACCTGGCCGCCGTCGCCGCCGACCCGGACTGGGCCCCGCTGCTGCGCGACGCGATCGTGGGCAACGTGACCAACCAGCTCAACGTCACCGAGCCCGCCGTCCCGAAGCAGACCGCCCCCGAGACCGTACGGGCCCTGACCGCGACACCGGGAACGGCGCGGATCGTCGCCGCCATCCTGGCCGAGCATGCCGAGCGGGTCCCCGATCAAGGGCTTCCGGACGCGCACGCCGCCCTGTGCGACGCCGAACGGTTCACCATCGCCGGAGTCCCCGGCCCTCTCCTGGACAGCGTCCGGACGATCGCGACCGGGACGGACCCGGCCCGCGCCCTCGCCACCACGCTGAGCGGCGGCGTCCTCGACGAACTGGAGTTGCCCGCCTTCGTCCCCGGCCACGTCAACACCATCACCGACTACCTGGAAGAGAGCGGCACCGACCTGCTCCTGATCGAGTCCGGCCGGCTCTGGGAGCACAAGTTCCGCGCCTGCGTCGTCACTCCGGATGGAGCCGGCCCGTCCCACGGCTTCGGCACCTACGAGGACATCTCCCACCGGTCCCACGAACGGACCGAGGCGCGCGACCTCTACGACCGCTGCCTGATCGCGGTGAACGGCCGGGTGACCGTACTGGACCACGGCGGCCCGCACTGCCCGCACGGCAGCACGCACCCCGCCGCCCGCCGCGTCGTACCGGCCGATGGCGAACGGGTCGCCTTCCCCGGTGGCGCCGAGGCCACCGTGTGGCGCGGCCAGGGCCGGATCATCGAGCTGCGGGACCCGGCCGGGCGGACCATCGGCCGCTACGTCCGCGGCTGGGTCATGGTGCCCGAGCACGACGGTGCCGAGAACATCAGCACGGTCGCGGACCACCGCTACGCATCCGGGACCCGCCTGGTCGCGCCTCCCGGCCGGTGGTCGGCGATGCGGCCGCGCGACCCCGAAGGATCCAGAGCGCTGCGCGCCGTCGACGAGAAGAAGGCGCAGGCCCTGATCGACGTCGTGGACGCCGCGCTCGCCGCCGACCTCATGCGGGTGCTGGACCCCGAGAGCGGGTACCAGGAGAAGGGGGCCGCCCGCGACGAGCTGGCGGGACGGCTCCGCCCGCTCCTGCCGGAGATCACCGACGAGTCGCTCCGGAAGGGCGTCACGTTCCTGGTGTGGACGGCCGTCGAATGCCGCGAGCGCGCGTTCGCCCTGCTGGAACGCCTGGCGCTGACCCCGCCGCCGCACCTGCGCCCGGCGCCCGCCTCCGCGGCACCCGCCGTCCAGCCCGAGAAGTCCCCCGAACCGGACGATCCGGGGCCTGAGTCCGCGTACGAGAGGATCGTCCACTTCGCCCGCGCCGCCGTCGATGTGCCGTACGACACGACGATCGCGACATTCGACACCTCCGCCGTCAAGGGGGTTGAGAACACGCTGGGCCGCCTCGGCGCCGCCGTCCTGGAGGCCGCGTGGGGCAACGGCGTCGGGCGCGCGCGGCTTCTGGAACTGGCCGCCGTCCGCGAACTCCTCCGTACCGACGGCACCTGGCACGTCGCCCGGCTGCGCCCGGAGTACGACCTCGGGCAGATCCGCTCGGGTCGCGGCCCCATCATGGCCGCCGCCGTCGCCGACTATGAGCAGGTGGGGCACGGGTACGCGGTCACGGCGCTCCTCCACACCCCGGACGGCCCCGACCCGCTCCTGTTCACCCGCAACCGCGCCGTCGAGCTGCGGACCTGCCGCGGCTGGGGCGACCCGGACCGGCTCCGGCGGGCGCTCGACCTGATAGCCGAGAACGGCCCGCCGCCCGTGGACCGGGAGGCGACCGTACGGGCGTTCGCCGAGGCCACCGGCCTGTCACCGGCCCAGTGCCTGATCCTGCTGTCCACCTCGGCCCGCACGCTCTCCTGGCCGGACGGCTGGGCGCGGGGCCGCGTCGCCGCCTTCGGCAAGAGCGACGCCGCCCGCGAACTCGACCTGCGCATCGCCGCGCTCTCCTTGGAGGCGCTCACCAGCACCGACGAGGCCGTCGAAGTCGTCGAGCTGCTCATGCCCGACGACCCCGACGACCTCTGGCGTACGGGCCCCGAACTGGGCCGGGCGGTCGCGTACTGGACGGAACGCCACCCGAGGCTCACCCCGCTCACCACCGAGCAGTGGGTCACCCTCGCGTGCGGCGCCGAGGACGCCCTGGAGGCGCTGATCGCCCTGCTCGGCGAGCGTCCGTCCGTACCGCCGCTGGGTCACATCGCCCGCGCCGCGAGGCTCCTGGCCGACCGCCTGCCCAAGAAGGACCACCCCGCCCGTACGACCGCCGCCGCCCGCCTGCGTGACCTGCACGAACACGTCACCGACCCGGACACGACCGTGCCCATCGCCGCCGGGGTCACCTCGGTCACCGCCCTGGAACGAGCCGCCGGAGCGACCGCGGCCCACCTCCCGGAGAGCAGGCTCGCCATCGGCGAAGCCCTCATCCTGGAGCCCGCCGGGGACGGCTATCGCGTCCACCTCCGCCCGTCCCGCCGGCCCGACCTGGACGCGCTGGCCCCGGCTCTCCGCCGCGGCGGCGCCACCGATGTCGCCCTGGTCATGGAGGACCTGCGGTTCCTCCGTTCGTCCGAGCCACTGGAGGCCGCGGCCCGGCTGGAGTGACCTTCCCGGAGGTGCGCGGTGCGGGCCATGATGTCCAGCCGCCTTCACGATCGGCTCAGCATCGCGTAAATCGACGGGAAGGCCGGGATCAGGCGGGTTCAGTGTCCGATCTGTCGCGACGTCAGGGAGGAGTCGAGGATGTGGTGCGACCGGGCGGAGGGGGCCGGCAGTTCGTCGTCCGACGGCCGCAGGCTCGACAGCAGCAGCGCCAGGTAGCGGCGGAGATCACCGCATTCGGGGTCGCCCGAATGCATGGTGGCCAGCGCCATCACCAGGATGGCGGCCAGGTCGCGGACGATCAGGTCGTGGCGTACCGCGCCCTGCCGCTGGGCCCTGGCCAGCACGACGCCCAGCGGCCCCATGAACCGTACGGCGATGTCGACGGTGAACGCCCCCGACATGCGCGCCGCCCGCAGCAGCGCGCGGTGCGCCGCGAGGGTCTCGACCGAGGCGGTCAGCGCCTCGGTCAGCGCCCGTCCGGCGTCGTCGGCGTCGCGGGCGGCCAGGACCAGCGGCTCGACCTCTTCGGCGAAGTACGTCTGGAAGGCCGCCCTGATCACGCCGTCGCGGTCGCCGAACCTGCGGTAGACGGTGGCGCTGCCGATGCCGGCGTACCGGGCGATCTCCTCGAGTGACACGTCCGGGCCGTGCTCGCGCAGACTCGCGATGGCGGCCCGGACGATCTTGTCCGCGTTACGCAGCGCGTCGGCTCGCTGTCGCTGCTCGTGCACATGTGAACGCTAGCAGCCGACGCGCCCTGGGTTCACCAGGCGACTTCGAAGCTGGTCAGCCCGAAGACGATGTGGAAGGAGCGGAACTCGGCGGGGGCGCCGCTCTCGCGCAGGCCGGGGAAGCGCTCGAACAGGGCCGGGAAGGCGATGCGCAGCTCCATCCTGGCCAGCGGCGCGCCCAGGCAGTGGTGCACGCCGTGGCCGAAGGCGACGTGGCCCATCTCGCCGCGGGTGATGTCGAAGCGGTCGGGGTCGGAGATGTACTTCGGGTCGCGGTTGGCCGAGGGCAGCGCCAGCATGACCAGATCGCCCGCCGGGATGTGCTGTCCCGCGACCTCCACGTCGGTGGTGGTCACCTTCGCCACGCCCGAGTGCACGATGCTGAGCCAGCGCAGCAGCTCCTCCACCGTGGCGCCGATCCGCTCGGGCTCCTTCTTGAGCAGTTCGAGCTGGTCGGGGTGGCGCAGCAGGGCCAGAGTGCCGAGCCCGAGCATGTTGGAGGTCGTCTCGTGGCCGGCCAGGAGCAACAGGTTGGAGATGCCGGCGAGTTCGTCGATCGACAGGTCGTCGCCGTGCTCGCGCACCAGCATGCCGAGCATGTCCTCGCCCGGCTCGACCTTGGCTCGGGCGACCAGTTCGGACATGTAGGCACGCGACTCCAGCGAGGCCGCCGTGCGCTCCTCGGGGGGCCTGGAGATGTCGAGCAGCGTGTTGGTGCGCTGCTGGAAGTCTTCGCGGTGCTCGTACGGGACGCCGAGCAGCTCGCAGATCACCAGCGAGGGGATGGGCAGCGCGAAGGTCTTGATCAGGTCGACCGGAGAGCCTGCGCGCTCCATCGCGTCGAGATGTTCGTTGACGATGTCGTGGATGCGAGGCTCCAGCCGGCGCATGCGGCGCATCGTGAACTCCGGCGTCAGCATCCTGCGCAGCCGGGAGTGCTCCGGCGGGTCGAACAGCAGCAGGTTGCCCGCCTGCATCTTCGCGACCTGCTCGGGGCTCAGGCCCTGCATGCCGGGGACCGGGAGGTTCTGCGGGCGCCTGTTGCTGAACCGCTCGGCGTCTCCGAGGATCTCCTTGACGTCGGCGAAGCGGGTGACGAGCCAGGCTTCGAGCCCGAACGGCGTGGGGACCCGCTCGATGCCCGCGCTGTCGCGCAGTTTCGCGAGCTCGGGCACCGGATCGAACGCGGTGCGCCGCATATGCAGGGGCAGAGTCACAGGATCGCTCATGTCATCTCCTGGAGAGGCCGATGTACCGGAAACGCCCTTCAAAAATGATAGTAGTCCATCACTTGCTCGGGGTGGGCGGCGACCGGCACGTGGCGCGTTCCCGCAGCACAGCCTTCTGGATCCTGTCCCGTGGGCTCTCCTATCGTCGGATCATGGAATCCCACGAGCTCCATCTGGACCGCGCACGAGCCACGTCCTTCGGCTCGGTGGCCGAGCAGTACGACCGGTACCGCCCGGAGTCTCCGGACGAGCTGATCGACGAACTCACGGCGGGCCAGCCAACCCGCGTGCTCGACGTCGGATGCGGCACCGGCAAAGTGGCCCGGACGCTGGCCGGACGAGGGCTGGCGGTGCTGGGGGTCGAGGTGGACGAGCGCATGGCGAACGTCGCGCGGGGCCACGGGGTCGAGGTGGAGGTCGCCCCGTTCGAGACCTGGGATGACGCGGGGCGTCGCTTCGACCTCATGACCTGCGGCGACGCGTGGCACTGGATCGACCCCGACGCCGGCATCGCGAAGGCCGCACGGGTGCTGGCCACCGGCGGCGTCATGGCGTGGTTCTGGAACTCCTCGCAGGTCGAGGAGCCGGTGGCCGCGGCGTTCACCCGCGTGTACGCGCAGCACGCGCCGGAGATCGTCTGGGTCTGGGGACCACGGGACACGACCCGTTCCGAACGCGTGCCGCCGTCCGGCCGCGACGCGTTCTCCCCGATCGAGGAGAAGGTCTACCGGCAGGAACGCGTTCTGACCGCCGATCAGTGGCTCGGGCTCGTCGCGACGTCGAGCGACCACCTCCGGCTCGGGGCCGAACGGCTCGCGGCGCTGCTGCGGGTGGTGCACGGCACCATCGAGTCCCTGGGCGGTCATGTACGCATTCAGCACGAAACCACCGCCCTGATCTGCCGACGGCGGCGGCGCCTTTGAGTCGTTCCCCGTTTCCTTGACCTGGAGCGCGCTCGAGCTCCTAGCGTCGGTGGCACCGAGAAGGGAGCGGATCACGTGAGAACGGTGCAGCTTGGCCGTACGGGCGAGCAGGTCAGTCAGCTCGCCCTGGGATGCATGATCATGGGAACGGCGACGCCGGAGGACGAAGCCGTCACGATCCTCGATCGGTATCTTGAGGCCGGAGGCAATTTCCTGGACACCGCCGACTGCTACTGCTGGTGGGAGAACCGGGGGAGCTACGGCGGCGAGAGCGAGGAGCTGCTGGGTCGCTGGCTGGCCAGGACTGGGCGGCGTGAGCAGGTGTTCCTCGCGACCAAGGGCAGCGCCGTAATACGCGACCTGGACGCGGTCTGGTCCGAGGGCCGGCCTGACTGGGACGCCGCCTACCGGACGTTCGTCGGGGCCGGGGCGAAGACCTTGCGCGAGGCCATCGACGGCAGCCTGCGCCGGCTCGGCACCGACCATGTCGACCTGTACTACGTGCACGTCGACGATCGCGCCACCCCCTTGGAGGAGACGCTGGAGGCGCTGGCCGGTATCGTCCAGGCCGGCAAGGCCCGCTACATCGGCTGGTCCAACGTGCGGACCTGGCGGTTGGAGCGGATCCGCCAGCTGTGCGCCCGGCACGGCTGGCCGGCGCCGGTGGCGCTCCAGCAGCAGCACTCCTACCTACGGCGCCGCGCCGGGCTCCGGCACGCGTCCATCGTGGACGACGAGCAGCTCGACTACCTACAGACCCACGACGACCTGACCCTGGTCGCCTATTCGCCGATCCTCAAAGGCATCTACGACAGCCCTGCCAAGCGGGCAGGCCACGGGGTGATGGACCCTTACCTGGGGCCGGACGCCGAGGCCCGGCTCGCCGTTGCCGCCGAGGTGGCCGCTGAGACCGGCGTCACCCCGAACGCGCTGGTCCTCGCCTGGCTGCTGCACCGGACCTCGCCGGAGATCGTGCCGCTGATCGGGCCGCGCACGCTCCAGCAGTACGAGGCGGCGCTACCGGCGCTCGACGTCAAGCTCACAGCAGAGCAGCTTGCCCGCCTCGACGCCGCCGGAGCCTGACCGGAACCCGACGCCGGGCCCGCGCGCATCGGATCGCCCGCCAGACCCGGGTGGGGGAGTGGGGGGGTGGGCCGGGCTCGGCTCTGATCCATGGTTCAAAAAGCTGTGCGATGAGCCGCCGAACCCGCGGCACGGGGAACTCGCGCATGGAAGATCGCGTCAAAGCATGAATGAGATCTTTACGCGTGTTCGTGGCGGCTGCCCTCATCGTCCTGGGGGCCGGATGCGGCGGCAACGTGGCGGACCCTCGGCAGGGTCGTCCTGCGACCACTCCAGGCCAGGCTTCCGCGACGCTGCTTCTGCCGGAGCGGCCAGGAGACCTCCATCTGGAGCAGCTGGTCACATCGGACGCCGAACAGGATCCGGTCACGGCGTACGCGGAAGGCGACACGCCCGGCGGCAGGACGCTGGCCGTCCTGGTGACACAGTCGGAGGACTGGGACCAGCCGTACGACTGGGAGCGGCCGTACCGTGGAAAGCCGGTCAAGCTGGACAAGCACGAGGCGACCATGGGCGGATCGGGACGGCACCGCTGGATCACCTGGCCGGTCAAGACGAGCCAGGACTTCGAGTCGTTCGCGGTGCTGGGCCACGGGTTGTCGGACGCCGAGCTGATCAGGGCGGCCAACGGAGCGGCAGAGGATCTGCGGCGGCCCCGGATCGATGCCGCGCATCTGCCGCAGGGACTGGACATTGTCAAGACCGGTTCGCTGCCGATCGGCAACTGGCAGGCGGAACTCGGCGGAACAGAGCAGGTCTGGACCAACCGGCGGGCACGCGCCAGGATCTCCGTCAGCCAGTTGCCCGGCGATGCCGGCATGGAGACTCTCGCCGGCGCCACGGTCAGGGGAGAGCCTCGCGAGATCCGCGGCACCACCGGCCTGGCGGGTGGCGACCTGCTGTCCAGCGGATCGCTCAGCCTGGACTGGGTGCACCAGGACCAGACCCTCATGATCCCCAAGGTCCGGCTCTGGCGGGAGAACGGCGTGATCGTCAAGGTGTCCGCGCTGGGGCTTTCCGACCCGGTGGTGGACGCGTTCGTGCGAGGTCTGCGCCCGGCCGGCCCTGAGGCCGTCGAGCGGGCGCGTGGCCAGATCCTGGAATACCCTCCCGATCTTCTGTTCCCGCCCGTCGACGATGAGAACCGTCCGTTGCGTGTCGTCACGCACGGCAGGAACGCCGAACGGGCCTGGGCCATGAGCGCCGGTCTGCAGGACGGAACCTTCACGTCCGCGCTGCGCGTGCTCTCCCGCCGGGCCGAGATCGTGGACGGTGGCGGCGGGACCTTCGACTGGAAGCCGGAGTACGGCCGGGTGCCGCTGACGATCATAAGTGACGTGTTGGAGCTCGACCTGCCCAGCGACAACGTCCTCATCGGCTTCGCGGGGACCGGAGTACGGGAGGTGCGCATCAGCTACGCGGACGGCACCTCGGCAGAGCTTCCGCTCGGTCCGGCGGGCGGTCCAGGCGGTGTCCGCTGGTTCTCTGCCGAGGTGAAGTCCCGCTCGTTCAAGCTCGCCGCAGAGATGAAGGACGGCAAGGTGACCGACACCGTACGGCGCATCCCCTGAGCGGCCGCCACGCCGCCGCCACCGGCGCCGAGCCCGGGTGGACCGGGCACGACACCGAGTACGTGCGCCACGAGCGGTGGAACGAGGGGACGGCCGCCTGACGACATCCCACCGCACGGCGGCGATCAGGCGGCGCGGCCCTCCAGACCGGCGATGGTGATCGTGCCGGAGGTGGCGCGCAGGCCGAAACCGTACCGGAAGCCCTCGCGGGCCTGCGGCGTGGCCAGCGTGGCGCCGATTCCGGCCGTGCGGAGCCGATGCCACCGGCCGCCCGTGTGGGCGAAGGAGGTGATGGTGTCGCCGGACAGCACCAGCGCGAACCGGTCGCCCGGCGCGAGCGTCAGCGGCGCGTCGCCGGGCGTGTCCAGGAAGCGGCCGCCGACCCGCACGTTGATGCCGGACTGCTTGCGGGTGTTGTTGTACCAGGCGGTCACGTAGGTGTCCCGGTCCTTGACCCAGCCGACGAACACGCTGTCCTCCGGGCTGCCGGTGCCGGCGAACGACCCGACCGTCACCACGCTGATCGCCTCGGCCGACGACGGCCCCGCCGGGCCCGCCACCAACCCGAAGAAGGGCTGCGCGCCGCTGCCCGCGAACCGGCCGCCGCCGGCCGTGGTCGCCGGCTTGGCCTCGCCGTCGAAGGGCTGGTGCACCGTGTAGCCCGCCGAGGTGTCAGCGGTGAACGTGTCCTGGGCCTCGACCCTCGCATAGGAGGCGGGGTCGAGCGGCACCTCCACGTGCGCGTACGCGCTGGCGGCCCGCGCAGACCGGTCGTACGTCGCGAAGGCGCGCACCGGGTAGGCGTCCGGGCGTGGCGAGGTCCCGGGCGGCGGCGTCACCCGCCAGCGCACCGCGAACCGGCCGCCGGGCCGCACCACGGGCGTCTCCGCGTGTCCGAGCGGCTCGGCCGACCAGCCCGGCGGCACGGCAGGCGCCACCTTGACGTGGGTGGCCGGCTTGCGGCCGTCGTTGGTGAAGGTGGCGGTCACCACGGCGGGCACGCCCTGCTCGGTGACGGCCGCGTCCAGCCGGGTGTCGCCCGCGGCGGGCGACCACACCTGCAACTCGGTGACGCCGACGTACGCGCCGGGCGGGTTGCCGAACACCAGCCGGATCCTGGTCGTGGTCAGGGCCGGGAACGTGATCCGGTTCAGCGCCGCACCCGGCTCTCGCGGCGTGCGCGCCTGGCCCGGCACCTCCCGCCACGCCGACCCGTCCCAGAACTCCAGCCGGTACGACGCCGGCGCCCGCACCCCGCCCCCGTCGTCGTAGGCGTAGAACCGCACGTCGCTCACCTGGGTCGGCACGCCGAAGTCCACCCCGAGATGGTCCCCTGGGTTCGGGGAGCGGTAGTTGGTCCAGCGGCTGTGCGGGACGTCGTCGTAGAAGATCCGCCCGTCCACCGCGTCCCACACGTTGTCGATGCCGTTGGTGTACGACGCGAACGGTTTGGGGTAGCCGGTTCCGTACGGATTCGCGGCGTCGTTGCCGGGACGCGAGGAGCGGTCGGGCTCGACGGCGGCCGGCACGCGGGCGGTCAGCTCGCCGAGCGCGGACCGCGCGGCGGCGAGCCTGCCGTTCACGTAGACGCGCAGTCCCTTGCCCTGGCCGTACCGGGTGCCGTCGCGGTCCCACAGCACCGTCACGTTGTGCCCGTGGTACGGCACGTTCTCCAGCGCGAAGTGGTCCCACTCCGCGGGTGCCAGCGGGTTCACCACGACCTTGCCGTCCGCCTTCGGGCGCAGCCCGATCAGGCCGCTGATCACCAGGTCGTCGAAGGTGGAGTGGTTGTAGTGCTCGCTGTGTCCCCGCGCGTCGTAGATCCAGCGCGGCTCGTCGGGGTGGTGCGCCTCGGCGACGTACGGGTGGCCGTCCTTGTACTGGGTGAGCGCGTAGCCGCGCAGCACCCGGTAGTAGTCGGCGGCGGTGACGACGTCCTGGTCGCGGTCGTTGAGCAGGTCGGCCATGGCGGTGAGCGTGGTCGAGGTGGAGTACGGCCAGCTCGGGCCGTCCCAGCGGCAGCAGCCGCCGAGCGCGTCCCGCATGAAGAAGGGGCTGCGCCGCTCGGCCGTGGTCGGCCCGTACGGCGCGGCGAACCCCTGCGGGTCCAGCAGTTGCGCCCACGCCTTCTCGGTTCCGGGCTTGGCCATGCCGAACGCCCACGGCACGAACCCGATCTGCTCCCTCGTGGAGACCAGCTTCCGCTGCGGGTCCAGGTCGGCGCGGGCCTTGTGGTAGAAGAACTGCCGCTCGGGGTCCCACAGGTAGCGGTGCAGCGCGTCGCGCAGCGAGGCGGCCCGCCGCTCGAACGTGCTGGACAGGGCTCCGTCGCCGCGCATCCGGGCGATGGCGGCGATCGCCCTGGCGTCGCCGTACTGGTAGGCGTTGAACGTCGGCCGGTAGCCCGCGCCGCCGTGGTAGGGATCGGCCGGGTCGGTCTCGTAGGAGGAGGCGGTGTACTCCATCGCGTCCCACACCGGCACCGACCAGTACAGGCCCAGGTCCTTGTCGTACTGGCCGCCCCACTTGTCGTACTGGCGGACCAGGTCGGGCAGCAGTCCTTCGACGAAGGACGCGTCGCCCGTGACGAGATAGCGCTGGTAGGCGGCGTCGGCCGCCCACCAGGCGTACTGGTGCGCCCAGTCGTCGGTGTCCTTGTTGAGGTACTCCTCCTTCGGCTTGGGGCCGCTGCCGGGGCCCTGCAGCCAGTAGGTGAGGTAGTCGTCGATCGGGCGGGTGTCGCGCAGCCAGCGGCCCTCGTACACGTGGTGGCCGGCGGCCGCGACGATGCCGCCGAGCGGCGCGGCGTAGCCGGGGGCGTTGTGGAACTCGGTGATGATGTCGCCGGTCGCGGGGTCGGTGTAGCGGATGTGCCGCTTGTAGGTGCTCCAGCGGTAGTAGTAGACGTCCTGGATCTCCCGGTCGGGCACCTCCAGGAAGGGGATGTTCGCCTCGTACCACTCCGGCTCGGCGTATCCGGCCAGCAGCGCCCGGTGGTCGAGGAAGGCGGTGCCCGGGCCGACCTCGGGGTATACCGGCGGGGGCTTCGGAGTGGCGGCGTTCGCCGGAGTGAGGGTCAGGGCGGTCGGCGCGACCAGCGCCGCGAGCATCGCGAGCGCCGCAGCCGTGCGTCTCATGGTCACCTCAAGCGTTCTCGGGGGGTGACGGTAGACCGCTCAGATCCGATCGCACCCGTGGATCGAATCTGACCGATATTGCCCACATATTGACCAGTCGCGAGCGAAAACGCAAGATCTGTTCGGGAATGCGCGCCGACATCCTGGCTACATGGCGTGGACCGGAGGTACGACGCGGGACGCGGAGCGATGATCGGTTCCTGACAGATCTGGCGGGCCGGACGGTCCTCGACGATGAGGGAGTCGAGACGCGCGTCCCTCTGCCGGCCCGTCAACTCGTGGCGATCCACGCGTTGCGGCCTCGGGAGTATGTGGCGTTGACGACCGCCGACACCGTCGTGACTCCGAAGAGCGCGGACGCGGCGGCATGGGCCGCGGCGATCGGCGTGATCCGCAAGCCCGCGCGACGGATTTCGATGTGGCGCACTGCTCCACCAATCTCGCACTGTTGCACGGCCCGGCGTGGTGTCTTTCGGCGGGGCCGACAGCCCGCAGCCGGCCGGTCTTCTTCTTGCCGGGCAGCCAGGCGCCGGCGGCCTCGCGCCGCTTGGCGGCGGCGCCTTCGGTTACACCAGGCGGGTGATCCCGCGCAACGACCTGCTCACCTCGGTGGCCGGGCTGGGGTCGTCGCCGTCGCCTGATGCGCCCGCTCAGTCGTCGACGGCCTGTACCGCGGCGGCGATCGGCTCGAGCCCCGCGGCCAGCTCGTCGAGCTCGTCCGCACCGAGCACGTCGTACGCCGGCGCGGCCAGCTCGTCGGTGAGCGCCTCGATCCGCTGCCTGGTCTCCCGGCCGGCGTCGGTGAACCGGCCGGCGGCGTCCACGAGGCCGCGGCCGCGCAGCCCGTCGACCACGGCGGCCAGTCGTGCCTTGGGCAGGTGGTGGATCCGGCCGAACTCCTCCGCCCTCATTCCGAGGGAGAGGGCCATGAGGACGTGGGACTCGGTGCCGCCGATGCCGTGGGCGAGAAGGGCGGCGTTGTGGCCGTCCCCGCGATGCTCCCGCAGCAGCGTCGCCGCGTGCCAGAGCCTGGCCACCGGCTCCTCGGGTACGTCGAGTGCCCGGAGCCCGGCGTACAGCACTCGGCCTTCGGTCGGCGCGCTGAGCGCTGCTCGGGTGGCGAGGTCGGCGGCCCGCACCAGACCGGGTGAGTCGGCGAGCTCCCCGATCATCTGCCGCAGCGCAGCGGCGCTGCCCCGCTCGCGCACGGCGATCGCCTCCTGCGGGCTGATCTTCCCCCACACCCAGGGGATGTGGCGTGCCACCTCGCCGTCGGCGAAGTTGTAGAAGACCGCGTGTACCACCCCGGCCGGTACCGGCCCCAGCGGCGCGGCCCGGCCCGCGAAGTATCCGTCCCAGTAGTTGCGCATGCCGACGGCCAGGAACGCCTCGTTCGCCACCTCGGAGAAGGTGACGGTGGCGATCGGCTCGACGAGCTCGAACATGCGGTGGATCTTGGCCTGTGGGTGCTGCAGCATCGGTCGGCATCTCCCTTGGTCGTGACAGCGCCCTCGTGGGCGGCCGCTCACCCTGGCTACGAACGACGCGGCCCGGATCCGACAACCCCGGTCGATAATTTCCGGTCGATTCCGCCGGGCAGCGTCGGGGTGTCACCCGGAGTCGGTCGCCGCTCGGTCGCTGCGGTCCGGTTGTCGGCTGGGCCAGACTCGGTCCGTGCTCACCACAGGTCATGTCGGCCATCAGAGCCCACGTCCGCAGGTTCGGACGTACGCCGATGAGCCTGGACCAGCGGGAGCTGCCGCGACACCGTTCCTTGAGGCGGCGAACGACTAGGCTGGTTGGCAGTCCCTATCGGTGGTAAGGGGAGTCCCGTCGGAGACGCTGAGACTGACTTCACGCCAGGCCTCGTCGCTGGCGGCGAGTTCCCGTGCCGCCTGCTGCGCCAACGGCACGGCATCGGTGCCGAGCAGCAGGCGTAGGGGGGCATCGTCTCGGCCGACGATGTCTCGGACCACCTGGGCGACACGGCGCGCGCTCGTCGCCTCGTGACCGGAGGCGGCGCGCACCAGCTCGGCGAACGCTCCGATGGTCGGCTGGTACGGCGCGCTGGGCTGCGGGATCGTCATCGACGAGCCCGCCCAGTCGGTGCGCATTCCGCCCGGCTCGAGAACAGTGATCTTCACCCCGAACGGAGCGAGCTCATGGGTAAGGCCGCTGGAAAATCCAGTTACGGCCCACTTCGCCGCCTGGTAGGCGGTCAGACCAGGGGCGGAGAAGCGGGCACTGAGCGAAGAGACCTGGATGAGATGACCATCGCCCTGCCCGCGCAGGATCGGCACGACCGCCTTCGAAACGTTGACGACGCCGTAGAAGACGGTTTCGACCTGCGTCCGGAACGAGTCGATCGTCGTGTCCTCGAACGAGCTCAAGTCGCTGTAGCCGGCGCTGTTGACGACGACATCGATGCGACCGAACCTCTCCACGGCCTGAGCGACCGCGCGCACAGCCGCGTCATGATCGGTCACGTCCAGCCGCAGCGGAAGCACCCCATCGCCGTAGGTGTCGAGGAGATCCCGCAACCGTTCCGGGTTGCGCGCCGTCGCCGCCACGCGATCACCCGCTTCGAGCGCGACCTCGACGAACGCGCGACCCAGACCGCGCGAACCTCCTGTCACGAACCACACCTTGGACATCGACACTCCTGGCTATTTGATCGACTCGCATGACAAGCTCGGTACTCCGGTGGGCATGCCCGCACGTGTGCTCGACATCGACGCCGGTGGTGCTCCCGATCGCCTTCGAGCGCCGTGGTCACCGGCCGGCGCCGTGCACCATCACGTCCTTGCCGCCGGCGGCCGCCTTGGCCTCGCGCATCGCCGTTGCGACGTCGGGCACGTAGTGAACCCAGCCGCTCTGCGGCGCCGGCGGCACGCCACGCGTGGGTACGAAGATCGGCACCCCGTGGTGATCACCGTGCCAGTGGCCGGCGTAGTCGAACGTCTTGCGACCCACAACGACCGCACCTGTCGCCATCGACTCGCCGAACACCTGCCCGCTCAGCCCCGGCGGGTCGAAGTACGGCGGGTCGGAGACGGGCTCGCCGAGCCACTCGTGCAACCGGATGCCGCCGATCCCGAGCCCGTTGCCCGGGCCGTCACCCGGACCGGTAATGAACCCGTCGAGCGACATCGACATGTACAACACGGACTTCGCCATCGGATTCCTTCCTTGCCGGCGCAGGGCGAGCGCACCTGGACGGGATGCCGTCGGCGTCGGCGGTACCGAGGACCACGTACAGGTTGGCGTCCATCAGACCACGGGCGTGGGCGTCCAGATCGACGTCGGTCATGACGCCGGCCCTTGCCGGACCCGGTAGATAACGGTCATCGGGGCCTCCGTGGCGCGTTGGGTGGTATTGCGTCGAATACGGTAGGCAGAGTGTTGGTGGCGGCGATCGGTCGGCGGGCCAACCCGCGGGCGGGGCCTGCTCTTGAGCAAGCAACGGTGTCCAGTGGATCGAGAGCTCGTCCATGATCGTCACCCCGCATCCGGGAACACGGTCGGGTCGGGCGTCGTGACCTCCTTGCTCGACGGTGTACAGCCAGTCTGGCGGGCGGCGCGCATCTGGACATCCGTGCTGAGCACTGAGCCGCTACGGAACGGTCACTGACGTACGCCATCCTGGTAGGTGTGGATCCGGTGGCCGAGCCGGCGCGCGTCCGGTGCGCATGGGTGGCGCGTTCACCCTTGCACGCGCAGCGGCCAGACCGCCGATGCCGGGTGGCTTGCGGGAGCCGTCGCGGCAGAGGTGGTGGTGACGCGTTGGATCGTCATGCCCCAATCCTCTCCGTGCCCACCGACGACCAACAGATCAAAATGTCATCAGCCCAACGGACCCAAATGTCACCGGACAGGGCGAGCAGCGTCTCCTCAGTTCCGCTGCGTCGCCGACATCCTCGCCCTGCGCCCCGTGCTCATCCGCCGTGGTCTGCATCTGCGCGTCGAATCCGGGCTGCTCTCCGGCATCGACCTGGCCAGCGACGACGCCGGCGCCAAGATGACGGTCTCCGTCCTGGCGGTGGTCGCGCGGTCGCGGTCACCTCCGTGCGCAGCGCGCTGGGCACGGAGACCCGGCAGGCGCCGAGTGCGAAGTCGATGAGCAGATCATCGGCCGGGCCCGGAATTGGTCCTCAATCGGCGTGCAGGATCGGACCTTATCGAGGGTACCGATTCCTGTCAGGCTGAGTGGCATGACGACGACAGCAGCCCGCTTCGAGGGCCAAGTACTCACGCCTGGCGACGCCGGCTACGACACCGCCCGTACCGTCTGGAACGCCATGATCGACCGGCGTCCACGCATGATCGTCCGCGCGGCGGGCGTCGCCGACGTGGTCGCCGCCGTGCGGTTGGCCCGCGAACTGGACCTCGAGATCGGCGTGCGCTGTGGTGGCCACAACGCCGCCGGCTTCGCCGTGCCTGACGGTGGTCTCATGATCGACCTGACGCCCATGGGCGGGGTGCGGGTCGACCCGGCCCGTCGCCGGGCCCGGGTGCAGGGCGGCGCGCTGCTCGGCGCGCTGGACCGGGCGTCCCAGGCGTACGGCCTGGCCACCACAGCCGGCAACGTCTCACACACCGGCGTCGGCGGGCTCACGCTCGGCGGCGGCATGGGCTGGCTGGCCCGCCAGTACGGCCTGGCCTGCGACAACGTCGTCTCCTACACGATGGTCACCGCCGAGGGCGACGTGGTGACCGCGAGCCGTACCGACAACCCCGACCTGTTCTGGGGCCTGCGCGGCGGTGGTGGCAACTTCGGCATCGTGACCGAGCTCGAGTTCGAGTTGCATCACATCGGCACGCGGACGCTGGTCGCCGAGTTCGACTTCCGCGCCGAGGACGCCGTTCCGGCCATGGAGAGCTGGCGCGACCTGAACGCCGTCGCGCCCCGGCAGGCGACGTTCACCGCCAGTGCCAGCAGCGCTGCCTCTGGCCCGATCGCCACGCTGGGGTTCGTGTGGGTCGGCGACCCGGCCGAGGGCCGCCGGCTGCTCCCCGCGATGCGGGCGCTCGGGCGTCCCGTTGCCTCCCGCGTCACCACCCCGTCCTACCTCGAACTTCAGCAACGCGAGGACTCCACCGGCGGCCACGCGTACCGCCGCTATTCCAAGGGGCACTACCTGCGGAGCTTTCCCACCGCGGCGATCGAGGCGTTCCTGCTGCGCGGCGGCTCCGACCTGAGCGCGAGCCTGGACCTGCCGGGCGTCGGCCTGCAGGCGCACGGCGGCGCGATAGCCGATGTCCCGGAAGCAGACGCGGCGTTCAGCCACCGCGGCACGATGTTCGAGTTCGGTGCAGGCTCCCGCTGGACCGACCCGGTCGAGGACGACGCCAGGATGGGTGCCGCCCGCGCCGCCGGTGCCTCGCTCGAGCCGTACGCCAGCGGGATCTACGTCAACTCGTTGACGGCCGACGAACTGGCCGATGGGCAGCGCGGCGTGCGGCGGGCCTATTCGGCCGCGAAGCTGGCCCGGCTGACCGCGGTGAAGACCGCGTACGACCCGGCGAACGTGTTCCACCTGAACCAGAACATCCGTCCGGCACTGTGACGGGCCGCGTCAGGATCCCCGTACCTCCCGGATGGCCGTCGCCAGCAGCGCGACCCCCTCGGCGATGGCGCTCTCGCTGAGGATGGCGTAGCCGAAGATCAGGCCACCGGGCCCGGCGCCGGTGATCCGGAACGGCCCGACGCCCTGGATGCCGAGCCCGTGCCGGGCGGCTGTCGCCACCACCGCCGCCTCGTCGAGGTCGGGCGGGAGCCAGGCGACCACGTGCTGCCCGGCGGCGATCCCGGCCGGTCGCAGATCGGGCAGATGGGTGCGCAGCGCGTCCAGCAGCGCGTCGCGGCGGCGCCGGTACACCGGACGCATCCGGCGCAGGTGACGGTCGAACTCACCGCGGCCGAGAAAGTCGGCGAACGTCAGCTGGTCGATGACCGACGAACCGCGGTCGGCGAGCAGCTTCGCCGCGGCGACGTCGGCGACCAGATGGGGAGGCACAACCATCCAGCCGAGCCGCAACCCCGGCGCGAGTGTCTTGCTGGCCGTGCCGCAGTAGACGACGTGATCGGGCGCCAGGCCCTGCATGGCGCCCACCGGAGACCGGTCGTAGCGGTACTCCGCGTCGTAGTCGTCCTCGACCACGATCGCGCCGCGGCGCCTCGCCCAGCGGATCACCTCGGCCCTCGCCGCCGCCGACAGCACCCCACCGGTCGGCCACTGGTGCGACGGCGTGAGCACGGCCGCATCGGCGTCGGCCCGATGGAGCGCATCGACCTGTACGCCGTCCGGACCCACCGGGATGCCCACCACCTCCAAGCCCGCGGCCCCGGCCAGCACCCGGGCATCATCGTCGGACGACGGGTCCTCCAGGGCGATCCGCCTGGCGCCGCGCCTCGCGAGCACCTGGATCAGCAGCGCGATGCCCTGCCCGTAGCCGTTGCAGACGACCACGTTGCCGGGGACGGCCAGCGTGCCGCGTACCCGGTTGAGATAGTCACACAAGGCCTGGCGCAGTTCCGGCACACCGCGCCCGTCGAGGTAGGCGAACCGGTCGTTGGGTGTGGTGGTGAGCACGGTACGAACCGAGCGCAACCAGGCGGTCCGCGGGAACTGCGACACGTCGGTGCGCCCGTATCCGAAGTCGACCCTGAAGCCGACGCTGCGGGCGTCCGGCTGCCCCGTCGAGTCCGCACCGGCGGCGGCCGGCGGCATCGACGCGGCGACCTGGGTGTAACCGCCCGATCTGCTGGCAAGATAGCCCTCGGCCACGAGCTGCTGGTACGCCTCCACGACCACCCCGCGGGAAACCCCGAGCCCGGCCGCGAGAGTGCGGGTGGGTGGCAGCGACGCACCCGCTCGCAACCGACCGGCCCGGATGCTCGCGCGGACGGACGCCTCGATCTGCCGGTGCAGCGGCACCCCGGCGTCACGGTCCAGTTCGATGAGCAAGTCCTCGGCCAGCCCGGAATTGGTCCTCAATCGCCCCACGGGAACGGACCTTATCGGCGTGTACCAATTCCTGCCAAGCAGAGTGACCTGCCGAGTCTCTCGGTGGCGAACCATCCAGATGAGCTCCTGGCCGGGGGCACGGGGACTGGGGTGGCGGAGGGCCGGCAATGCGGGACACTCGGGCGATCCAACAGCATGGTCTCGCCGTAACGACGGTGCCTCGTACCGGCAGAAGTGCGCCGAGGTCGCGTGCCGCGGTGAACCAAGCTCAACCAAGCGGAGAGCCGAGGTTCAATTCGATGGTTTACTTTGTAAAGGGCGACGGCTCATAAAATTTCAATAAGCACAAAACCGCCAAACACCAACCTCAACCACAGGTAACCGTCAACGCCTCGGCCCGGTCATGGGCTCGCCTCGTTCGCGTAGCGGCTCAGGCGCTGTGCGGCTGTCTCCAGGTCGGCGGCGGCCGCGGTGCAGGCTGCGAGGTGGGCGGTCACCGATGCGTGGAGCCAAGGCGGTGCCTCGCCGTCGGCCTTCAGCCGTGCCTCGATCGCGCGCAGGCGCTCGGCGCAGGCGGCGAGGGCGCGGGCGTCTGAGCGCAGGGTTTCGGCGTGGGCGGTGATCGCGGTGATGTGGGCGGGCATGGTTCCTCCGTCAGATGGGCGCTACCGGGACGGCGGCGTCCCGGAGCGTCTGGCGGGTGGTGGCTGACAGGCACAGCAGGGGGCGGGCTCCGTCGAGTCCCAGTTGGCGGAGTTGGTTGGCCAGTGGGTGGGTCGACTGTGGTTCGACGAGCAGCCGCAGTGATGGCGCCGGGTGGAGTCGGGCTTGCCCGCGGGTTCGTACGCAGGATCGCAGCACGGCACCGGCGTCGCGTGTGTAGCCGACGAGGCCGGGATCGTTCAGGGGTAGTCCTGGGCCGAGTCGTCCGCGCAGGGTGAGGATCTGGTCGGCGGTGACGTGGGCGGTGCGGGTGTCGAGCCGGAGTTCGAGGGGTGTCAGGTGTGTCTGGCCGCCCCACAGTTGTGGGCCGAGGGTGCGGACGATTGTGGTGTCGACTGCGGAGCCGATGAGGAAGGTGCCGGAGTGGCGTAGGTCCGCTGCTCGCAGGAGGTCGGGCCAGGCGGTGATGTTGGAGTGTCGCCTCGGCGGGTTGGGTCGCGAGCGTCGGTGGAAGGGGCCGGGTATGGCGATGCCGATGTGCAGCTCTCCGTAGCGGCCGGCGCTGGTGTGTCGGTTCCAGGCGGTGTGTATGGCGATCAGCGTGCGGCCTGCCACGTGTATGGCGGGGCCGAGGCCTGTGCCTTCCAGTAGGTCGGCGGTGGTTGTCGGGTGTGCGGTGAAGTATGCCGTGAGTGCGTTGCCGTCGCGGGATCTGATGGGTAGTTCGATGGTTCCTTCGGGGGTGTCCGTGGGGTGGGTGGGCACGGTGAGGAAGGGGAACTCGTCAGGGTCGGGTGGGCGGTCGAACAGGAGGTATGCCTGGGAGCGTACGACTTGTCCCCGGAACGGTGTGAGGCGTTCGTCGATGTGGTCGCGGGCTTCGGGTAGGTCGTGGGTGATGTTGGCGAGGTAGTGCTCGATGCTGTGGCAGTGCGGGAAGAGGTGGGTGGAGTCGCCGTAGTCGACGACGTACCAGTGGGGGTGGAGGTCGAAGCAGGTGCCGGCGCCCTGTCCGTCGAGGGTGGGGATGATGTCGTGTTGGTTGGTGATGCTGGCTACCCAGGTGCGTGGGTCGGCGGGGTGTTTGAAGTCGATGGGTGAGCCGATGGCGATGGCGTGGGTGACGGTGTGGCGGGTGCAGAAGTCGGGGTCCTGCGCGAGGTTCATGATTGCTGCTCCGCCTGCGCTGTGCCCGATGAGTGCGAGTTCGGCGCCTGGTGGGGGTCCGTAGTCGGTGACGGCTTGGGCCAGGGCGCGGCTGTAGGGGCTGCTGGACAGGACGGCGCTGCTGAAGGCGCCGAGCAGGTCTTGGGGTGATTGGCCGTCGGGGCGGCCTACTCGCATGCCTGGTGCGTGGAGGACGTGGCGGATGACGCCGTCGGGTCCTTGGATGCTCTGGATGAGGGCTCGTCCGGTGGTGCCGATGGTGCTGATGTTGGTCAGGAAGCCGAGTAGTGATCCGTGTGTGCAGAGTCGGGTGGATTCGGCTGGGGTCAGTTCGATTCGGCGTGCGGCGCCTTCTCCGGTGTCGAGGACGGCGATGGCTTTGTTGCTGATGCCGGTGATCGGGTCGGCGGTGGCGAAGCCTTTTCCTGTTGCGATGAGCCAGGCGGTGGTGTCGTTGAGTGGGTTTTCGTCGAGTAGTGCGCGTAGTGCGAGGACTTCGCCGAAGATGGGGGCGAGTTGGCTGAGTGCGTGTACTGTGCCGCGGTCTTTGAGCAGAGCGCGTAGGGCTCGGATGGCCTCGAGGTCGCGGTCGGCGGCGGCGGCGTTGATGAGCCGGGTGAGCATGGGGTCTTCGGTCAGTTCGGGGTGGGTGAGTGCGACGGCTGCTATGCGCAGGCGCAGCGATGTGGCCAGTACGCGTACGGCCAGGCTTTCGGCGCCGAGTAGGGTGCCGGTTTTGGCGGTCGCGGTGGCCAGTCGGTTGCCGGTGAATGCGTAGCCGAGGCCTTGTTTGTTTGTTGTGGCCTTCAGCAGTGCGCGGTAGGCGGGTTGGGCTGCGGTGGGGGCGTGGGGTAGGGCGCGTAGCAGTGCGCTGTCGGTGAGTGCGGTGGTGGTGTGTGCTGCTGCGTCCTGGATGGTGATGGCGATGTCCGCGAGTTCGCGGGCCATGGTGCGCAGTCGTGCGGCGGTCGGGTTGTTCTCTGCGGTCATGATGGGGTCCGGTGGGACATGCTGATGTGGCGGGGGGTGGGGTCTTCTGGTGTGTTGCGGCGAAGGATGTCCGAGAGTGTGCGTGTGGTGGCGAGGATCCGGATGCCTTGGGGGGAGAATGTGGCGGCGTTGAAGATCCGGGGTGCGAGCAGGGGGTTGGTGAGTGCTTGGGAGAAGGCGTCGATGGCGATGATTTTGGTGAGCAGGGGAGGCAGGATCGCGGTGGGGGATCCGGGTTCTTCGGCGAACAGGCCGACGTAGAGGTCGATGTCGTTCACGTCGTGGTAGAGCTCGCGTAGTGCGCTGGTGACGCGCTGGTCGCTGGAGATCTGCTCGAAGGTGCGCACTTTGGGGAAGCGGCAGTGTTCGCGGTAGCTGTTGTAGGGGGCCAGGTCGAGTGCCCGGGAGTCGGCGATGCTGGCCACGTCGATCTCGCGTAGGACGGGGTCGGTGTTGAACAGGCTGATGCGGCCGGCCCGTTGGCGGGAGGCGTCTTCGAAGAGTCGTCCGAGGCCGGGGCCGGGGATCAGTGCGCTGCCGAAGAAGGTTTGGGTCATCGGCAGGTCGTGCCCGTCTACTGACAGGTGGGAGGGGATCAGGCTGTGCCAGCGGTAGACGAGGTTGAACTCCACTGAGGCCCAGTTCTGCCGGTGCCAGGGTGCGTGGGCCAGTGTCGCCGACAGCCGGGGGTCCAGGGTGAACTGGAAGTGGTAGGGGGTGATGTGATTGATGTACTCCTCGACGACCAGTTTGATGAGCAGCACGATGAGGATGTTGCGGGCTGTCTGGAAGAGGCGTTCGTCGTCCCAGTGCGGGTGTTCCTGTGTGAGCAGTCGCGCGATCCTGTTGTGCTCCCGCAGGAACAGCACGGTGAGCATGGTGAAGCCGATCTGGCCGTTGCCGCGGTCGCTGCCGGTGGCGAACAGCGTGTCGCGTTGCGCGTCGGTGAGCTGGTCGAAGCGGATGACGCTGAGCGGGGCGAACTCCGGCTTGATCTTGCCGTTCTCGCACAGGTAGGGCGGGAACTCGCCGCCGTTGAGGAGCTGGCTCTTGAGCAGCCCGCCGTCGAAGGTGCGTAGTGCGGCTGTCGCGGCTTCGTTGAGGCCGTACACCTGGTTCAGGTCGATGTGGTGGTTGGAGCTGTTCTTGCGTGGGTCGCGCGGGGTGTTGGTGTCGCCGCGCAGGAATCCGTCGGTGAACCATTGGGCGAAGTACGCGAAGAGCACGGTGGAGCGCGGGCAGGGGATCATGGATTCGCCGCGGGTGAAGAGGTTGCCGGCGCTTTGGGGCGTGGGACGGTTCTCTTCGGTGGCGGGGGTCGGGGGCAGGTGTCTGCCGCTGTAGGTGCGGTCGGTCAGGGAGGTCCATGAGGTGTAGTCGGCCATGGTGCTCAGCGGCTCGGGGCGTGGTGGCATCTCGCGGATGGCGTGGTCGATCAGTGAGGCGTTGATGCGGCGGCGGATGGGCCGGCTGCTCTGGAGGAGGTTCCAGATTGGTCGGCCGTTGGTCAGGGCCAGGAATCTGAGCCGGTTGGCGAGGCCATCCGTGGCGATGGTGCGTGCTCGTGATCGGCTTGCCGCCATCGTCAGCCTTCCCGCCTGTCGGTGCCGGGCTCTTTGGTGCCGAGCGCGAGGGTGAAGGTGTCGGGGAAGATTCCGAGTGTCCGTTGGACGTGGCCTGCGGGTGGCGGGAGCGGGTGCACGCCGGGGCGCAGGAGCAGGCGGCGTACGGTCTCGGCGATCACTACGTCGGCGACGTGTACGCCGAGGCAGGCGTGATGGCCGGAGCCGAAGAACAGGTGATGGTGGCGGGGGCGGTCGAGGCGGAATTCGTCGGGTTCCGGGACCACGGCCGCGTCGAACATGGCGGAGGCCGGTGCCGCGAGCACGAAGGTGCCGGCGGGGATCAGTGTGCTGCGTGGGGTGCCGGCGGCCAGGAGGTGGTCGCGTTCGCACAGGCGGGGAAGGAGCTTGAAGAACGGGCTGAACCGCAGTGCCTCCCAGACGTACGGGTCGAACTGTTCGGGGTCTGCGGCGACGGCCGTGGCCTGGGCGAGCACGTGCGGGCGTAGCAGGAGTTGCTCGACTGCCTCGACCATGGCTCCCGGCGCGCTCTCCACGAAGCCCAGCGGCAGTCCGGCCATGTTGATCACGATGCGGTCGTCGGTCACGGAGGCCCCGGGGGGAAGGGAGGAGCGGGCGAGGCGGGTGAAGACGTCGTCGGGGAGGTCGTGTCCGGCTCGCAGGGTGGCCCGGTGGTCGGTGAGGCGGTTTCGCAGGTATGCGACCAGTTCGGTGCCCGCGGTGACGGAGGCGGTCTGGATCTGTGGGTCTCCGTGGAAGTTGGCGAAGCCGTCGGCGACGATGGCGCGCGTCCATCGGCCCAGGGTCTGTGGGTCGGGGCCGGGTATGCCGAAGTATTGTGCGCATACGCCGAGTGCGACGGGGCGGAACAGTCCGTTGACCGTTTCGAGGTGTCCGTCGGGCGGGGTGGCGTCGAGCAGTTCGTCGGCGAGGCGGCCGGTCAGCTCGCGGACGTCGGCGGCGTCGCGCGGGTCGAGCATGAGCTGCATCAGGCCTTTTTCGCGCCAGTTCATCGGGGTGGCGTCCCTGCCCAGCATGAACGGGGCGCCGAGCGCGGCGTCGAGGCGGGGGCCGAAGGCGCGTACCGAGAAGACTTGTTCGTGGGAGAGCACTTCGGTGACGTCGGCGAAGCGGGTGACGACCGTGAAGGCGGGGGTGGCGAAGATGGGGCGTCGCTCGCGCAGCTCGGCGAACAGGCTGCGCCAGTCGGTACGCATCCACTCCCGGACCAGGCTGAACGCGGACATCGGGTCCCGGGCCAGCGCCTCGTCGTATCTCTCGAGATGGCCGCCCGTGGTCGCCTGGTCGACAGCACCCATTCCGTGGCCCTTCGCCTGATGTCGGAGCGCACCGTGATGATCACGTTGTGCAATCACAATCTAGGGATGCGTCGCGCCTTTCTTCATGACGACCGAGTGCAGTGTTTTGCTTCCTCAGGGTAATCACGCCGTTACTGTCAGGACATTGCCGCAGTCCATGGGCCTGGCCGTTCAATTAGGAGCCTGATCGTCCTGTACCGCTCGTGGGAGGAAACGTGTCGTCACCCATGCCGCAGCCGGGTACGGCGGAGACGGTGACGGTCACCACCGGCCGCCGCACCGCCTATCTGGTCGTCCTGGTCGTGCTGCCCGTGTTGCTGCTGGCTCTCGCGGTGCCGGCTGCGTGGGGGTGGGGTATCGGCCTTCGCGATCTGGTCATCGCGGTCGTGATGTATCTGGTGAGCATCTTCGGGATCGCCATCGGCTATCACCGTCTCTTCACGCACCGGGCGTTCAAGGCCAACCGGGCGCTGCGGATCGCGCTCATGCTGGCCGGCGGCATGGCCGTCGAGGGTCCTCTCACGCTGTGGACCGCCGAGCACCGCCGTCACCACAAGTACGCCGACCGCGAAGGTGACCCGCACTCGCCGTGGCGCTACGGCGACGGCGGTCTGGCGTTGCTGCGCGGCATGCTGCACGCGCACATCGGCTGGTTCTACACGGCCCATGAGCGCTCCAGCCGCCGGCATTGGGTGCCGGACCTGCTGGCCGACCCGGATGTGCGGCGTTTTGACGCCGCCTATCCGGCGGTCGTCGCCCTGTCGTTCGCGCTCCCGGCCGCCGCGGGCGGGTTGTGGTCGATGTCGTGGTCGGGTGTGTGGAGCGCGTTCCTGTGGGGTGGTCTGGTTCGCTATGCCGTGGTGCATCACGTCACGTGGTCGGTGAACTCGATCGCGCACACCTTCGGCGACCGTCCGTTCCGTACCAGGGATCGTTCGTCGAACGTGTGGTGGGTGGCGATGTTGACGCTCGGGGAAGGCTGGCACAACTGGCATCATGTGGAGCCGACGTGTGCCCGGCACGGTGTGCTCAGGGGCCAGTTCGACCCCAGTGCGCGGCTGATCCGCTGGTTCGAGCGGGCGGGTTGGGCTCACGGCGTACGCTGGCCGAACCCTGACCGCCTGACGAGCCACCGCACCGACCACAGTCCCGATAACGGGGCCGGCTCCCTGCGGTGACGTGTCGCGCGTGCAGGGCGCTCCGTGCCCGCTCAGGCGGGTCTCTCGATGAGCAGGGCCATCTCGGCGAACCGTGCTGGCCGCCCTGTCTGGGATGGAACGCGAGTACATCCGCGACCGCACCCTGGAAGGCCACGAATCCGCCCTGGGGAACGGCCGAACGCGGGAGCTATCGCAGGCGGATCGCCTCGGCCGCGCGGCGGCAGACCGGGTACACCGGGTGCCCGCCGACTGCTGCGATGGAACGGAATCCGGCGTTACCACGTCCTGAAGACCGCAATGGCAGGTGCGACTGACCTTGGGAGAACCCCGTCAACGCCGGAATCCGTTCCAGATCTCTCTGACCCCCGAACACGTCGATTGACGGTGACCGCCCTGACCTTCTCGGGCTCCGGTAGGTTTCGCACTGCTGCGGTATGATTTGGACGGTTTGCTAGCTGGCATCTGACCCGGGAGCCGAGGTGGCTCTGCCTGTTCATCCCGTCCGGCCAGGCGTCGACGATCAGCCGGCCGGTGGCGCTCTCTTACGCCTTCAGATCCTGGGCCCGTTGCGGGTGTGGCGCGATGGTGTCGAACTGGATGCCGGCCCCCGGCAACAGGCTTATCTGCTGGCCCTGCTTCTGGCCCGGGTGGGCAGGCCGGTCAGCACGAGTGAGTTGATCGACCTGGTCTGGGACCACGAGGTCCCCAACAGCGCGCTCAACGTCATCCAAAAATACGTCGGCGCATTGCGGCGACTGCTCGAACCCGCGACCCCCGCCCGTAAATCCGGCTCATACCTGCACCACCACAGCGGCTCCTACCAGTTCACCGCCGCCCCCGGCACCCTGGACCTCCGCACCTTCCGGGAACTCGTCGAGACCGCCAAGGCGGCCCTGGCACGGCAACGCCTGGAAACGGCGCTCGATCGCTATGTCGAAGCGCTTGGCCTCTGGCGGGGCCGTGCGGGCGACGGGTTCACGCACCGATCGAACGCGCTGCCGACCTTCGCCGCCCTCGACGACGAGTTTCACGCCGCGTGCACCGAAGCGGCCGAACTGGCGGTGTCGCTGGGCCGACCGGCGGGGGTGCTGCCGGCGTTGCAGCTGGCCGCATCGATGGCGCCGTTCCACGAACCCGTACAGGCCGGCCTCATCTCCATCCTCGGGGCGGCGGGACGCCAGGCGGAGGCACTGTCGGTGTTCCGCGAGGTCCGCGCCCGCCTTGCCGACGAGCTCGGTATCGATCCTGGCCCGGAGTTGCAAGCCGCACACCTGCGAGTGCTGTCGCAGCCCTCGGCGTCGCCGCTCGTGGCGCGTACGGACGGTGGGGATGACGGCGCGTCGGCGCGAACGGCAGCCGGGCTGGTCGGCCGGGCCGAGGAACTCGCCCTACTGCGGCAATCCGTCGAGATGGCGTTCACCGGCCGCCCAGCGCTCCGTATCGTCGAAGGCGAGCCGGGCGTAGGCAAGACCCGCCTGGTACAAGAGATCGCCACCGAAGCGAGCCGGCGTGGCGCGCTGGTCGTCTGGGGTTCGTGTCTGGAAGGCGATGGAACACCGTCGATGTGGCCCTGGGAACAGACGCTCCGCCCGATTCTCGACAGTCTGCCCGCGCCGCTGCGGGAGAAGTGGCTCGCCAGTGAGCTCGGCAGTCTCCTGGAATCGGGAGACGACTACGCCGCCGCGCCGGCCATTCCCGACACCGGTGCCCAGTTTCGCCTGTTCGAGCAGGTCGTCACCGCCGTTGGGCAGGCCTCGGCGCAACGGCCCACGCTGCTGATCGTCGATGACCTCCAATGGGCCGACGCCGCCTCGCTCCAGCTGTTCGGCCACCTGACGGCCCGGCTACCCGCCGGCACGGTGATCATCGGTGCGCTACGCGATCGTGCACCCACACCCGGCTCTGATCTGTCGCGGGTCCTGGCCGCGGCCAGCCGGCTGCCCGGCCACCGCAGGATCCGGCTCGGCCCGCTCGGCTTGACCGACGTGACCGAGCTCATCCGCCGCGAGACCGGCCACGATCCCGGTGCCGAAGTCGCCCGCGGCATCCATGCCCGCACCGCCGGCAATCCGTTCTTCGTCCAGGAGCTGTCCCGGCTGCTCAGCGACGGCGGCTCGCTCGGCGACGGCGGCGCGTCAGTACGGGCCGGGGTGCCGGCCAGCGTGCGAGATGTCGTCCGCGATCGGATGTCCGGTCTCGACGACAGCGCTCACGGCCTGCTGCGCATCGCCGCGGTCATCGGCCGCGACGTGGACCTCGACCTGCTCGCCCGCGCGATCGGCGTCGATGTCGCGGACTGCCTCGAACGCCTCGAACCGCTGCAAGCACTCGGTCTCCTGGAGACCAAGCCGGAAGACCCGTTCTCGTGGCGCTTCGCGCACGACCTGGTCCGCGAGTCGGTCACCGAGACCATTGCGCGGCGGCAGGCCGTCCAGCTGCATCTGCGCGTCGCCGACGCCCTCGAACACATCCATGCGGACGACGAGTCCGTCGCCGAACGCCTCGCCTACCACCTGCGGGGCTCCGGCCCCTTGGCCGACCCGGTTCGCACCGCGCAGGCACTGGCGCGCGCCGGTCGCCGCGCGGCGACCAAGCTCGCGTTCGCGGCCGCCTATCGGAACCTGGAATCGGCCGTCCAGATCGCCCGGACGGCAGGGCTGCTGGAGCTGGAACTGTCCGTCCTGTCGCTGCTCAACCTCCTCGCCGTCGAGCCCCCGGGAATGGGCGGCTCGACGTTCGATCTGCTGGAACGGGGCGCATATCTTGCCCGCAGACTCGGCCGCGAGACGGCCGAGGCCGAGTTTCTCTTCGTTCGGATGACCGGGGCCTACGTCTCCACCGAGAAAGACCGTGGGGTGTGGGCACGCCGGCTGCATGAGCAAGGCCAGGCGTCCGCGAACCCGATCATCCAGGCGTACGGCCGGCAGGCCTGGGGCCTGTACCACTGGGACATCGGCGACATCGGCGCGGCGTATCAGTGTTTCAGCTGGGTAGGCCGTACCACTGCGGACGGCATTGCCTCGCTGCTCGCGAACTCGGCCGACCCGCACCCGGGGCCGGCTCAGGAAAGCATGTACCACCTTGCCTGCCGGGTCGGGGGCGTCCCGGTTCGACGCCGCGACGACCTCGGACGTTGGCGGATCCAGGATGAGTGGGTCGGTTATCTGGCCGTGATCACCACGCTGCATGGCGATGTCGAGACGGGGCGGTCCCTGCTCGGCACGGTGTACCAGGCTGAGGGAGACCCCTTTGAGATGTCGGGCTGGACCCGCTACCAAACCATGGCCGCCACGATGGCCGGTGACACGACCTGGACGATGCACGCGACCGAGCGGTGGGTCGCGGCCAGCGCCGACCGTCCCGGCGTCGCGCAGGAAGCCTACATACGGCTGGACTGGTACTGGGCCCGTGCCCTCACCGGCGACGACCCGGCCGGCACCGCGGCCAAGGCCGAACATCTCCTGGCCGCGACCCTGCTCGACCCGCCGAGATGGGGCCTCGCCTACTGGTACGGACTGATCGCCGAGATGTGGCTGGCAGCCGAGATGCCCGACAAGGCCGCGACCGCCCTCGACCGGGCCGACCAGGCCGTCAAGGCGCACGGCCAACGCTATGCCGAAGGACTTCTCCTGTTGCTGCGCGCCCGCCTGCTGCACGCCCGCGGCGAACCCGTCGACGTCGTGCGAGCCGCCGCCGAAGCAGCCCGCGCCCGATCCGGCGAACGCGGGGCCCACCTCTTCGCCCGCCGCGCCGAGAGGTTCCTGGCCGATCTCGACCAGAATCCGGCAGGATGTTGATCGCGATGCGGCGAGATGGGGTCGGCTACGCGTCGGCTATTCGCGTTGTGTTGCGGAGCAGGCCCAGGCCAAGCCGGCCGCGGTGTCCAGGATCGTCTCCTCGATCGGCCGGGGCCGCCAGCCCAGAACCTCACGCGCTTTCGCGCTCGACGCCTGGCGTGCCACGCCCAGGTCCGGAACGACCGTCGCGAAGCGAGGGCTCACCAGCCCGCCGAGGCGGATCGCCCAGTCCGATGCCGTCCGGGTCGGCGCTCGGCGGGCCGCCGGGCCGAGCCGCACCCGCAGCAGGTTCGCGATCTCCGGCAGCGACATCACCCCGGCGGCGGCCAGGAACCGCTCGCCCGCAGCACCCGGCTCGACCATCGCGCGCACGTGCAGGTCCGCGACGTCGCGCACGTCGACCACTCCGAAGGTCACGCGTGGAATGGCAGGCAGCTTTCCGTTCAGCAGTCGCTCCACCACCTCGACGTAGACCGAGCAGTCCGGGCCGAAGATGCCGACAGGGTTGATCACGGCCAGTTCCATCCCGCCGCCCGACCGGGCGACGAAGTCCCACGCCGCGCCCGCTCGGCGACCAGCTTCCACCGCGAGTACACGGCCATCGCGGGACCCCACGGCGCCGAGGCTGGGAATCTTGGCAAAGATCGCCGGTTTGGGCTGGTGACATGGGCGTTACCGGCACCCCTGGTTGTGATCCAACACCGTGATCAAACCGAGACATCAACCGGAGGCCGCTGCGTTACCGCAGCTCAGGTGCTACTTCGTTGAAAATTTCTTCATTGCTACTGGGACCCCGTCGCAGGGCCCGGTGGTGTACCGGCTCCATGCGGTCAGCAGCGCGCCGCTCTCCTCGTCGTCGGTGCCGCCGAGGATCACGAGCGGGCAGGTCAGCGGGTCGGCACGGGTGGGCCGGTAGGTGGCGACCATCGTCAGATCGGCGCGGACGACCTCCAGGGTCGCCGCCAGGACCTCCGGGTCGGCCTTGACCTCCTCGGGCAGGGGGCCGTGTTCGCTCTCGATCGTGGCGATCAGGTCCTGGTCGAGGAGTGTCGGCCGGGCCGGGCTCGTGCAGGTGGGGTGCGCGGTAGCCGGAGAGGTAGAGTGCGTCGGGCCTGGGTTTGTGAACCTGCCGGACCGCACCGCGCGGAGCTACGTGCCCGATCCCCTGGACGCGGCCGTCCGCGCGTACCGCACGGGAGATCTCGGACGGCTGCGCGAGGACGGGGAGCTCGGGTGCCTCGGCCGGCGGGACGGCCAGGTCAAGCTGCGCGGCTTCCGGGTCGAGCTGGGGGAGATCGAGACCCTGCTCAACTCGATGCCCTCCGTCGCCGAGGCGGTGGTCGCGGTGGTGGGGGAGGATCCGGACAACCAGCATCTGCGGGCGTTCGTGGTGGGCACGTCGGTGGCGTTCGACCGGGGCGAGGTGCTGGCGGCGCTGCGCGACAAGCTGCCCCCGCACATGGTGCCGTCGCAGTTCGAGGTGGTGCCCGCGCTGCCCAGGACCGCGAGCGGCAAGCTGGACCGGCTCGCCGTCGCCGCGAAACCCTGAGGAGCGGTCAGAGCCAGCCGGCGTCGCGGGCGATGCGGATCGCGTCGAGCCGGTTGCGGGCGCCGACTTTGCTGATGGCGTGGGACAGGTAGTTGCGTACGGTGGCCGGTGAGAGGTCGAGTTGCCTGGCGATCTGATCGGTGGGTTTCCGCTGTCGGCTGCGAGCAGGACCTGGCGTTCCCGGTCCGTCAGCGGGGAACTGCCGGGTTCCAGCGCGGCCGCGAGCAGGTCGGGATCGATGACGCGGTCGCCGGCCGCGACCCGCCGGATGCCGTCGATGAGGGTACGGGCCGGCGCGTCTTTGGCGATGAATCCGCGTACGTGGACTTTGAGCGTGCGCAGCAGGTAACCGGGCTGGCTGAGGCCGGTGAGCACGAGAATCCGGCAGCTCGGCCGCGAGCTGTTCGGCCGCGGCCAGCCCGTCCAGGCCGGGCAGGTCGATGTCGAGCACGGCGACGTCCGGCCGGGTGCGCAACGCGGTGGCGAGCACCTCGTCACCGCGGTCGAGCTGGGCGACGACCTCGATGTCGCTTTGCAGTGACAGCAGGGCGGCCAAGGCGGCGCGGATGATGTGCATGTCCTCTGCGAGCTCGTGTGCCTGTTCGTCCCCGTCCAGCGGTGGGTCACGGCGGGCGGCGGCGACCCGCTGCTGGACCTCGGCGTCCTGCGCGCGCCCGGCCTGCGCGCCGGCGTGGCGACGTTGTCGGCGATGCAGGTGGCCTACGGCGGATTCCTGTTCGTCTTCACGCTGCACCTGGAGAACCGGCTCGGCGCCGGCCCGCTGCACGCCGGCCTGACCTACGTGCCGATGTCGGTCGCTTTCGGCCTGGTCGGTTTCTGCCGGCGGCGACTGCCCCACCGCCTGCACTCCCTGGTGACCCCGGCCGGTCTCACCCTGTGCGCGCTGGCGTACTCGGCCATCGCCGTCGACGGCGACCACAGCGGCCCGCTGACCTGGACCGCACTGGTCCTGGCAGGAGTCGGCATGGGGCTTTCGGCCGGTCCGCTGCTCACCCAGTCCGTGCAGCGGGTGCCCCACGGCCAGGCCGCCGACGCGAGCGGCCTGCTCGGCACCACCATGCAACTCGGGCAGGTCATCGGCGTCGCCACCTTCGGAACCCTCTACCTCTCCCACGCCAACACCGCCGCACTGTCCACCAGCGCCCTGTGGCTGACGATCGTCAGCGTCGCCGGAATCCTCGCCGCGACAAAACTCGCCCGAACACTCCAGTCATAACCGGCCATCCGCACGCCAGACCCGCCGCAGCGGGGATCCCGCCTACCTCGCGGGATCCCCATGCGCCATTCGTCATTCAGCGGTCCATTCCTGATCCAGGAACAGGGTGTACCCGACGACCGCCGGACATTGAGCCTTCCGGCTTCCTTGGTAAGCGCCGCTCGGATCCATTTCTTCGGCAGCGAACGGTCGAAGTCGAGCGCGACGGCCTGGCCTCCGCATCCGGCCCGATCCGTCACCTCGCCGGCCGGCACGAGATCGGGCTGCCGTGCCGGCATCCGTCGAGCGGCGGGGTACGTCTCGTCAAGGCGCGGTGCCGCAGCGGTGATCTCGCCGGCCCGCTCGAACAGCTCCGGGCTGCCCCGGAACTCCACGCGGCGTCTCACCGCCCGCTGCCAACGGCGTCCACTGCTTGACCACCTTGGGAACAACCGCCGAAGTGGCCGCGCCGTCAGCGGTGGCCACGCTCAAGTCCCATGCGTTCGCGGCGCGTCTCGTCGGGCTCGACGACCAACGAGTCGATATGGCGATGATGCGGACCCCGGACGGCCACGGCCGGATCGAGGGCGCACCTACGAGCAGCGGCACGGTCGCTGAAAAAAGTTGAGGCACGAGCCGCGGAGGATGTCGAGAATGCGATGCCGGCTCCGTCCCAGGAACACCAGCGGCCACGAACCCGCCGCGTGATGAAGGAGACCGAGCATGACAATCCAGCGGATGGACAACGTCCTCATCGTTGTCGACGACCTTGACGCCGCCATCGCGTTCTTCGTCGAACTCGGCATGGAACTGGAGGGCAGGGCGCCGATCGAGGGGCGTTGGGCGGAGCAGGCGGAGCGTGTCATCGGGCTCAACGGGGTTCGGCAGGAGGTCGCGATGCTGCGGATCCCGGGCGGGGTCGGCGGAATCGAGCTGGCGATGTTCCACACGCCGAAGGCGATCAGCACCGAGCCGAAGGACGCGCCGGCGAACACGCTGGGCATTCGCCGCGTCATGTTCGTCGTCGACGACATTGAGGACGTCATTGCCCGCCTGCGCCCCCACGGCGCCGAACTCGTCGGCACGCTGGAGCAGTACGAGGACAGCTACCGGCTCTGCTACCTCCGCGGCCCCGAGGGCATCATCGTTGGCCTGGCTCAGCAACTCAGCTGACGATCCGGCTCGCGCACACCAGTCGGAGACGACGCATGTGCTTTCCCACCATCAGCAACCACCCTCGAACCGCAAGCCCGGAGAAAAGCCGGTGCGGATCAAGAAAAAGATCATGGGAGTAATGACCGTGGAACCGAACAAGGTAACCGAGATTCTGAACCGGCCGCTCAGCCGGGAGCTGCTGGCCCGCGACGTGGCCCGCCTGGCCTACGTCGCCAAGGACGGCACACCCCGCAACATCCCGATCATCTTTGCCTGGAACGGCTCGGAGATCGTCATGAGCACTCCGAAGAACGCTCCGAAGCTCCAGGCCCTGAGCGAGAACCCGATGGTCGCCCTGACGATCGACACCGAGGTGCACCCGCCCAAGATCTTGCTCATCCGCGGCCGGGCCGAGCTGGACTTCGTGGATGGCATCCCGGACGAATATCTCCAGGCGACCAGCACCTACGAGATGACGCCCGAGCAACGAGTCGAGTGGGAGGCGGAGGTGCGTTCCCTCTATCACGACGGCATGGTCCGGATCGTGGTGACTCCGACGTGGGCGAAGTTGATCGACTTCGAGACGACTCTGCCGAGCGCGGTCGAGGAGCTGATCCGGCAGCGGGAGGAGCGTCAGTCCGCCTGAGCACCGCCTGGTCGCCCGCGTTGGGTGAATCGCCCACGCCTCAGCCCCCACCGCGGTGCACGGAAGGGCCTGCTCCTGCGCGCCGCGGCGGGTGCCGATCGAGAAGTGGCGATCCGACGGGCCGGCTTCATGCCCTGGGACGCGAAGCGGCCTTCCTCGTGCCCGTTTGCGGCCGCCTCGGAGTGCGCGGATTCGTTTGAAGTCCGCCAGGAAATGTCGAGACAGGATGTCGAGAATCCGCGCGCGGTTTCGTCCTCGAAAAGAAGAACTGCTCCCGTTCCTCTGCCGTCGGATCCGCCACGAAGCTCCGTACCGGCGGACCTGCTCAACCGACAGATACTCGAAAGGCACAGCCAGCGATGCGAAAACTCGTAGTCCAGCAGTGGGCCACCGTCGACAACATCGCCGCGGAAGAGGACGGCGGGCTCAGCTTCGTGTCAGGGGAGCCCTTTTCCGAGACCACCAACAATGCGTGCAAGGCAAGCGTGATGAACAGGACGGCCAGGACGCCGGAGACGCGTGCCGGGAGATCGTCGGCGGACGGCACCCGATAGGGGATGCGCGCCGCCTTGATCTTGGCCTTCGCGCGGGTGATGCGCTGCTCCATGGTGGTCCCCTGTGCCAGGAAGGCACGGGCGATCTCGGGCACGGTCAGACCGGCGACCATGCGCAGTGTCAAGGCCAGGCGGGCTTCCACCGCCAGCCCGGGTGACAGCAGGTGAAGATCAGCCGGAGCCGGTCGTCGTCGATGACGCCGGCAGGCTCGGGCGGGTCGTCGTCGTACACCATCTGAGTCTCCTTCTGCTTGTCGTCGCGTTTGTTCTCGCGCCGGATCCGGTCGATGGCCTTGTGGTTGGCGGTGGTGGTCAGCCACGCGCCGGGGTTGGGTGGCACGCCGTCGGCCGGCCACCGCTGCACGGCGGTCGCGAACGCCTCGGCCGCTGCCTCCTCGGCGACCGAAGCGCCTGGTCAGGGCGGCCACCACCCGCGCCCCCTCGTCGTGGTGGGCTCAGGTGATCGCCTCCTCGACGTCGCTCACTGGAACGGCCGCACCTCGATCTTCCGATCGCAGACCTTCGACGCCTCGGCGGCGAGCTTGAGCGCCACATCCAGATCGGGGGCCTCCCACACCCAGATGCCGGCGAGGTACTCCTTCGACTCCACGAAAGGCCCGTCGCTGAACACCGCCTGCTCGCCCCGGTTGTCGATGACCGTGGCCGCGTCGGTGTCCGCGAGTCCGCCCGCGAAAACCCAGTAGCCCTCGGCGATCAGTCGTTCGTTGAACGCGCTGATGGCAGGCAGCCTGTCCGTGCTGCCGGGATTGCTCGTGTCATCGATCACGGAAACCAGGTACCGCATCTGAAGATCATCTCCTATGGTGTCAGGACAGCGTGGTTCGATGGTAGGGACTTCAGGCCCTTGCATCCCGCGGGCGCCCGGCCGGCCGGTGGACCTGGATCGTCACGCCCTTCGAGTCGACCCGCGACTCGACTGGTCGAGCGCAAGATCCGGGCCGGTCTCCGGGAACAGTCTCGCGCCCTGGCCGAGGATCACCGGGACCACGATCAGGGTCATCTCGTCGACCAGGTCGTTCTCCAGCAGCCACCGGGTCAGGGTGCCACTGCCGTACACCTGCAGCTCACCCCCGGGCTTGGCCTTCAGCTCACTGATGGCCGCCACGAGGTCACCGCGGAGAACGGTCGTGACCTCCCAACGCGGCGCGGAGAGCGTGGTCGAGACAACCTACTTGGGGACCTCGTTCAAGGCCACGCCGATGGGATGTGCGCGCATCTGATCGATTGATCCCCAGGAGCCGGCGAACAACTCGTAGGTGCGCCGGCCGAACAGGGAACGCCTCGGCGCGCTGGTAGGTCTGCGTGATGAACGTCCTGGTCTCGTCGTCACTCGCCCAGGGGCCCATCGGCCTTCGAGGGGGCTGGGTGCAGAAATTGGCGTTAGAAACTTGATCTTCGTTTCGGTTCCATGACGAGGGCTGTTTGCCTTGGTGGATGGGTCTACGGTCCGGCCCATGCCCTTCGAATTTCTCTCTCGGATGAGCAGGTAGCCCGCTACGGCCGCTTCCCTGAGGAGCCGACGGCGTCGGAGTTGGAGCAGTCTTCCGGCTGGACCGCGCGGCGCTGGACGCCCTGGCCGACAAACGCCGCCCGGCCACTCGGCTGGGGTGGGGCGTGCAGTGGGCGACCGTGCGGATGCTCGGGGTCTTTCTGACGGAGAACCCGCTCGCGGTCCCGTCCGGGGCGGTCGCTTTCGTCGCCGAGCAGCCGGATCCGGATCCGGCCTGCTTGGCTGACTACGGGCAGCGGCCTACGACCAGTTACGAGCACGCGTGGCAGATCCGCGAGCTGCCCGGTTACCGTGACTTCGGCGCAGGTGAGCAGGAGGTGCGCCGGTAGGTGGCGGCGCGGGTGCGGGCGTCGGTGGAGGGGCCGCGGGCGTTGTTCGACCGGGCGCGGGTGCACCTGCTCAAGGAGCGGATCCTGCTGCCGGGCATCACGGTGCTGGTGCGGCTGGCCGGGGAGGTCCGGCGGGCGGAGAACGAGCGGCTGCACGCGCTGTTGCCGGGCCGGTTGTCGGCCGAGATGCGGGCCGCGTTGGTGGGGCTGCCGGCGGTGCCGGACGGCAGGCGTCGTGCGGAGCTGGAGCGGCCGCGTACGGCGCCGAGGAAGGCCTCGGGCCGGGTGCTGGCCGAGGAACTGCGCCGGGTGGCCGAGATCGCCCGGCTCGGCGCTGGGGTGGTGGCGACCGATCCGGTGCCGGCGGTCAGGCTCGGGGCGCTGGCCCGGTACGGGCTGGCGGCCAAGGCGCCCACCTTCGGGATCTGGCCGAGCACCGGCAGGGGGCGACGCTGCTGGCCACCGTACGGCACCTGGAGACCTCCTCGGTCGATGACGCCCTGGACGTGCTCGATCTGCTGAGCTCCGCCAATCTGCTGGCGCGCGCGGAGCGGGCGGGCAAGGCCGAGCAGCTGCGCACCTTCCCGAAGCTGCGCAAGGCGGCGCGGACGATGGCCTCGGCGATGGAGGTGCTGATGGGCGTCCCGCAGGCCACCGAGGAGCGGCTGGTGTCGCTGGTGGAGGTGCGGAAGGCGATCGAGGAGGTCGTGCCGCGGGAGAAGCTGGCGGCCGCGGTGGAGGCGATCGCGGCCGCGATGGCCAAGTCCCGCCGTCGCTACGGTCCGGCCGACATCGCCGCCCACGACGAGTTGATCACCGGGTCCTGGGGGCCGTTGATCTTCCGCAACCCGGATCTGCCCGATGGGCAGATCGACAAGGCCGCGTTCGTGCTGTGCGCGCTCATGTACCTGCATCACGCGCTGCGCCGGCGCGACGTATTCGCTGAGGGATCAGAGCGGTGGAGCGATCCGCGGGCCCGGCTGCTGGACGGCCAGGCGTGGGAACAGGCGTAAGGCATGTTGGCTGGTGCTCAAAACACCTTGCGGCGGCTGAGGCTCGCGCAGTGCCGCCGGCGAGCGGTCGGTGAGGTGGTAATGGACGAACTCCAGCAGGTCGCGTGCGCTGATCGCGAAGGGGAAGCCGCTCGGCGCGGAGCTCCGGGTTACTCGGCGGGGCTTGTCTCCCCGTTCGCGTCACCCACGAGATGTTCGCGGACCGCGGTGAGGATCCGGTCGGACAGGTCGTCGTCGGCGCAGGCCCGTGACAACAGCAACGCTCCCACAATGGTGGACAACTCCACGAGCACCGCCTCCTCGTTCCCGTCGTCGAACTGCCGCATCCCGTCGACCATGCCGCGCAAGCCGGTGGCGAACGCCTGACGCAGGGGGTCGCCGGGTTCGGCGCGGGCGGCGTCCGCCGCGAGGGCCGGGCCGGGGCAGCCGAGGGCGGGGTTGTCGCGGTGCAGGGCCGACACATAGCCCGCCAGGAATTCGGTGCGGGCGCGGCCGGGGGTGGTGTGCTGTGTGAGGTCGTCCAGGGCGGTGGCCCGTTCGGCGAACGCGGCCGAGCAGGCCTGGGCGATCAGGTCGTCCTTGGAGCTGAAGTGGCGGTAGAAGCCGCCGTGGGTCAGCCCCGCCGCGGCCATCGCCTGCGGAACGCTCACCTTGTCGACGCCGTGCGCGCGCAGCAGCTTCGCCGTGGCCTCGATCACCTGCTCACGGTGCCGCTCGGCTTCGGCCTTGGATGCTCGGGGCATGGTGGGTACACTTCCCTCACGATATAGATGATGCTAATCATCTATTCTACCAGAAGGAGGTCCGTCCATGGTCGCGATCGAGAATTCCGTGGCGCTGGTGACCGGTGGCCAGCGCGGTCTCGGCAAGGCGTTCGCCGAGGCACTGGTGGAGCGCGGTGCGGCGAAGGTCTACGTGACCGCGCGCAAACCCGCTACCAGCGATGATCCGCGAATCCTGCCCGTTGCCCTCGATGTCACCGATCAGGACGCGGTATCGTCCCTCGCCGCCCAGGCCCGGGAGGTGACCATCGTCATCAACAACGCCGGCGTGCTCATCCCATCGCCGCTGCTGAAGGCGGACATGGCCGACGTGGTCGCCACGTTCGACACCAACGTGTTCGGCGCGCTGCGAGTGGCGCAGACCTTCGCTCCGGTCCTGGCGGCCAACGGCGGTGGGGCGCTGGTCGACATACACTCCGTGTTGTCCTGGGGTGCCGGCGCGGCGGCCTACGGTGCCTCGAAGGCCGCGCTGTGGTCGATCACGAACTCCCTGCGCGTCGAACTGGCCCCACAGGGCACCCAGGTCGTCGGCGTGCACCTCGGCTTCGCCGACACCGACATGGCGGCGGGGATCCCGGTCCCGAAGATATCGCCCGCCGAGGTCGCCATCGCGGTGCTGGACGGCATCGAAGGCGGTGCCGACGAGGTGCTCGTGGACGAGGTCACCAGGCGGATGAAGGCGGCGCTGTCCGGCCCGGTAGGAGGGCTCACCGTGACCATCGGGCGGTGAGCCGTCAGACATTGAGCCGTCAGGCGCGTAGCCGTCGAACCTCAAGGAGGCAGAGCAGATGCCGTTGTGGCAGGTCTATCATCCCGTCGGCGCGTATTCCGAGGAGCAGAAGCGTGGCTTCGCCGAGGATGTCACGCAGTTCTACGCCCGTTTCGGGCTGCCGAAGTTCTACGTTGTCACGCTCTTCCACGAGGTCCCGCGGGCATCGTTTCTGGTCGGGGGAGTACCTTCGGACGACACCGTGCGCGTCGTGATCGAGCACATCGCCCGCCATGCTGAGGATTCCGGCCTGCGCGAGCGGATGAGCGAGGCCCTGGGTCGCCTGCTGACCGCGCATACCGGCGACCGCGGGCTGCACTGCGAGTTCCACATCGACGAGACCCCGCGGGATCTGTGGATGATCGACGGGTTGTGCCCGCCCCCGACGGGTTCGGAGGCGGAGCAGCTCTGGGCGCAGGACAACCGGCCCGTGCCCTACTGATCACGCCGCACCGATCGGGCCGCTCTCGAGATCGAGGGTCCCTCGGTGATCAACTGGACGGTTTCGCCATGCTCGCCCGCAGCACCGGTCCAGGCGGAAAAACTCGCTCCGTGGTCGAGTGGAGTTCGGCCATTGTCCACAGCAGGAACGGCAATCCTCTGAGCCGTTGTGTGGGTAACGGATGAATATGGCAGAGGGGCAACCCTCTGAGCTGCGACCTGACAAGATCCTCTTCGAGCTCCTGCGCGACAGGCCGAATCAACATGGCAGTGTTCGGGCCCCGCAAGGAGCAGCGGAGGATCCAACGCCCCCTTGGAGTTGGCCTCCGGGTCGCGGCGGCGGGCAGGGCCCGGCCCTCGCCCTTGAGCAGCACCTGCGGCAGGACCTCGGGATCGGCGTACGCGGGCAGCCGGGGCGCCCGGCCCGGCGCGGTCAGCACCCGTACCGCCCGTACGGGGAAGCGCTCCATCGCCGCAAGCAGGTACTCACGAACGAACTCCCGCTCGTACCGCTCCAGCAGCAGCTTGAACGCCTCGTCGCTCGGAAGCAGGGAGATCAGCTCGACCAACAGCTCCCGCCATGGCTTGTAGATCCTGATCCGGTCCCAGGCGCCGACCAGGTCCGGGGCGACCGCCGGGCCCACGCCGTCGGCCACCGTGGCGCGCACCCCCAACGTGAACGCTTCGCGGCCCCGGTGACCCCGGAGCGGACAAGTCAGCGGTAACGTTCGGACCGATACCCCCACTGCTGTGAGTTGACGGTCCTGCGGGCTGGGTCAGGAGCTGTTCGCGGCCGTTGGCGTTGCCGTCGCGTCAGTCTCGCCGAGCTCGGCCGGCGAAGATGGCTGTGCGTATGGGCTTATCCCAGTTCAGGCCGGGAAGTAGACGCTCCGACGCAGTAACACGCCTGCGCAGCGCACAAAGCGGAGGCATCGTGAACACGTTCAGACATACGCTCGTCACGCCCGTGCACACCACCTCCTACCTCGAAACCGGGCCGGAAAACGGTCCTGTGCTGGTGTTCGTACACGGCTGGCCGGGGCTTGCCTCGACGTGGCGGCACCAGCTCGGGTACTTCGCCGCACAGGGCTACCGAGTGGTCGCACCCGACATGCGGGGTTACGGTGACTCCACCGTTCATGACGACCCGGCCGCCTACCGGCAGGAGCTCGTCGTCGCCGACATGCTCAGCCTGCTGGACCACCTCGGGCGCCGGCAGGCTGTCTGGATCGGACACGATTGGGGAAGCCCCACAGTCTGGAACCTCGCCGCGCACTTCCCTGAGCGGTGTGTCGCCGTAGCCACGCTAGCCGTCCCATTCGGCACGCTGGAACGCGGGTGGGACGGCCTGCTCGCGATGGTCGACCGCGACCGATACCCACAGGACACGAACCCGTACGGCCAGTTCGACTACATGGCCTACTACGAGAGACACGCCGAGCACGCGGCGTCCGTCTTCGAGTCGGCCCCAGGCAACACGGTCAAGGCGCTCTTCCGCCGCAGCGACCCGGCAGAGCACACCGGGCCCGCACCGACATCCGCGATCACTCGCGAAGGCGGCTGGTTCGGCGGTGCCTCGAGCGCCCCGAACACCCCGCTGAGCACCACCGTCCTGACTGAGCGCGACTTTCACGACCTCACCGATGCCCTGGCGCGCAACGGGTTCGGCGGACCCACCGGCTACTACCTCAACCACGGGGTGAACGCTCGCTACGCAGACGCGGCACCGGGCGGTCGCGTGCTCCGGCTACCGGTGCTGTTCATCGGCGCCGCCTACGACCAGGTCCCCGACCTTCGCAGCCCCGCAGCACTCAACGCGATGCGATCCACCTGCCCAGATCTCACCGAGGCCACCGTTCCGGCCGGGCACTGGCTCCAGATGGAGGAACCGCACGCGGTGAACGAGCACATCGAGTCCTGGCTCACCAGCCAGGTCGCCGAGTCGCGGTCGTGATGCTGGCACCGAGCACCGCCTTGGCCCCGCCAACCTCGGCCTCAGAGGCTGCCGGCTGAACTTTCATCACTGTCATCGCCGGCAACGTTAAAGATCAAGCTCAGAAATCCGCCGCCAATTTTCTTGCCTCCTCCTGACCGAGCGCGATTTTCTCCTCGCCCTTCTCATTCCCGCCCCACGTCGTGCCGTCCACCACCAGCGTATGGACCTCCTTGACCCCGATGAACTTCAGCCAGAGTGCCGCTTTCGTCGCGGCGGGCTCCGGTCGCACAATCCTTATCTTGGGTATTTGCTTCTTCTCGCAGGTCAGAGCGATATGATCTTGTCGGGCACGTAAGGCATGTTGGCCGGCGCTCAAAGCACCTTGCGGCGGCTGAAGAAGCTCGGGATCGACCCGGATGTGGACCTCGGACTCCTGCTCGACGTGGCTCGGGATGCCGCCCAGGCGGGGGAATCGCTGGCGGGGCCGCTGACCACGTTCCTGGTGGCGTCCACCTCTCCACCAGGCCGACCTGGCCGGAAGCGATGCGGGAGCCGGTCGGCCGGTCCGCCTCCGGGCTCCAAGCCGCCTCAGTGATGACGGGGCAGACCCTAGCTTGATCAACATGCCCCTGACATGGTTGGATTGCGGCCGATTGTGCTCGGCTGCCTCGCCTCGACCTGTGGTTCGGAAAGGACATCTACATGCATGAAGGCGGCGTCTACGTGCTGGTGAACCAGAACACCGACACGTGCCTGGATGAGAACCAAGACAACCATTGGGTCAGAGCGTGGGGGCGCAACGGCGGCGATAATCAGAAGTGGGAGGCGAATCGGGATGGCCCCCGCCAGCGGTGGTGGCTTCGGAACATCCAGTCTGGCCGCTACCTTGGTCACGACGGTGAAGGACTGGGAAGCGCACTTCGCACTGCGGAGGAGAAAGTCCTGTGGCATATCTCCGACGACCTAGGAGGGTGCCGTTTGCAAATCCAGTCCGACATTGATTTGCACGCCCACGTAAAAGATGGTTCTCGTGACGACGACACAGTAGTCCAGCTGTGGGCACGCAAGGGCAACAGCCAAGTCTGGATCTTGGAAGAGACCTAAGGGAGCGTTTGGTCCTGTCTGATCCCCGGGGCTTAGGCGCCGCGCCAGGCTGCCAACTGACCGAGCGAGGTCATGACGGGCTCCTGGCCGGTCGTTGGGCGGGCGGCGCGTTCGGGGACGGCTGACAGGACACGGGAGGCGTCCCTGGTCAGCCTGCAATCGTTGTCTTGGGTTCTTGGTCCCTTTTCGCAGGTCAGAGCGAGATGATCTTGTCAAGGATGTAAGGCGCGGTGCTGAACCGGGCAACCATAAGCGCGAGGCTCGCGGCCCTGTCCCGCAAGCGCGGTGAGCACCAGGGAGATGGTCGGCGTTCCTTGGCAGCGGCAGCCGTGGCGCGGTAGCAGCTGGCGCGTGCGCCGTTCATCCCTTCTGCATGGGCCTCCTCGAAGGCCCATCCGCCGCGCTCGAATCCGTTCCTGCGGTCCTCCTCCGACGCGCCGCCGTTTCCCTGCATCACTCCATCGATGGTGACCTGAGTCACGGTCGTCAGCTTCATGATCGCGGTTCCTTTGCCTTCGCGCCGCCCCCTTGCGGGCGGCCTCACCCCTGCTACGAACACCGCCCCGATCCGACACCGCCTCCCGGACTTCTTTGAAGAACTTTCAGGGACGCCGGTCGTCAGCGATCCGACAACACGACAGTGTCGCGGCGACCGTGCTCCACCTCCTCAAGCGCGGCCAGCGCGGACAAGCTCGATCGCGAAGATCCTGACCAGTGGTGGCGGGCGTGGAACGGCTCAGGTCCGTGGGCGACCTCGTCGGTGGTGTAGCCGCCGAAGCGCTGGATGCGGGCGTCAGACCGAGCACTGCGTCGGCTTCGATGGAGATGCCGTTGTTGATGAGTTCGGTGACGTGGGTGTGGCGGAGTCTGGTGAGCAACAGTTCCTGAGTTGAGCTCGCTGGCTGGTCCACAACCTGGCCGGTCTGCTGGTCGACCATCTGCGTGCCGTCGGCGGCGAGGCCGTTCGCGGGGCCCTCGCATCCGGACGAGTCATCTGCCGCGGCTATCCGGTCCGTCTCACGGTTCCACCCGCGCTCCACCAGGCCGCGCTGGAGTAGAGCGCCGCCCCTGCTGACGGCGCCGGACCAGCCGAGCGCAAATCGTACCGTGCCTATGCTGCCCGCATCGCCGCCGAAACCGACCCCGGCCGACAGCGCAGTCCCCGCTGACGGGACTTTTCGTTCCGATGCTCGTCATGTCCCGGCCCGGCCGCGGGCACGCGCAAACCGGCGGGGTGCCTACCTGTGTAATCTCTGGGGATCAGCCTGCGGACCCGCTCCGGCCGATCATGTCGAGCAGAAGCTTCGCGGCCTGTTCCGCCCCGTCGGTGCGGACCGTCTCGGCCACGACGGCCGCGCGGGCACCGGTCTCCGGGGCCAGGGCGATCTCGAGTGCGGCCGACAGGGACTCGGCGGTCGGCGTCGGACCGTCGTGTCCCGTACCGATGCCCAGCTCGGTCACCCTGCCCGCCCAGTACGGCTGATCCGCGACCTGAGGCACGATCACCTGCGGCGCCCCGGCACGGGCCGCCGTCGTCGTGGTGCCCGCGCCGCCGTGGTGCACGACCGCGGCCACCCGGCGGAACAGCGCCTGCTGGTTGACCTCGCCGACAACGAAGCAGTCGTCCTGGTCGTCGATCAGGGCCAGGTCAGCCCAGCCGCTCCCGAGCAGGACGCGGCGACCCTGCGTCCGGACCGCTTCGATGACGGCCCGGGAGACCTCCTGCGCGTTCGCGCCCCGTACCAGCATGCTGCCGAAGCCCACGTACACCGGCTCCGGACCGGCGGCGAGGAACGCCTCCAGACCGGCCGGGAGCGGGCGTCCGTCCGGCCGGATCCACGCGCCGGTCTGCGTCACGTTGAGTTCCGGCGTCTCCTGCCACGGGCCCAGGACCGGGTCGGCCGCCAGGAACGGGTGGTCGGTGAAGACGTGGTCGCGGACGCCGCTCACCGGCGGCAGGCCGATCGAGGCCCGGTGGGTGGTGATCGTGTCGCTGAACAGGGCTTCCATGTTCTCGGCGTGCAGGTCCCACAGCCCTCGGTTGTCGGTCACCTCAGGGGGGATCACCTGGCCCGGCCGGCGGAGAGGCGGGTGATGCGACGACGGCAGGTAACACGGGGAGAAGGACGTGAACAGATAGGGCACGCCCAGCTTCTCGGCCGCCGTCCGCGTACCGGCCAGGGCCGGGAACGAGCCGGTGGCCACCACCGCGGCGCAACCCTCGGCCACCCCGGCTACCGTCCCGTAGGCCATGGCGGTCAGCTCGGCGGAGATGTCGGACAGACCCGCCTTCGCCTTGCCGGGGATCGCCCCCGTCGCCAGCGCGCGGATCGGCCAGGCGAGGGGAGTCAGCGGCACGTCGACATCGTCCAGCAGCTCCGCGAAATCCGGCGGTGCGCACACCCGCACCTCGACGCCGAGCGCCCGTAGCCGCACCGCCAGCCCCGTCATCGGCTCGACGTCCCCGCGGGACCCGTAGGTCACCAACACAACGCGCATTCCGCAGTCCCCGATCTCCGTGCGTTCCGGTGCCGAAGGGTGATTGTGCGGTACGACCGGGGCCTTGTGGCAAGTCCCCCCATGCGCTATAGGTTGGTAGTGGCAGGGAGTGGATATTCCCCTTGCCCTTTGTTGCTTCGCCGCCCAGTAGGTGGCCTCCTCCGTCTCGCCATGATCGTGCGGCAGCCCGTGGATAACCACAACTACTTTGGAGCTGGTCGCAGGGACCCGAGCAGAGGGCCTGAGGTACCGGTCGGCAGTGTGGCGGCCAGTGGGCCTTGGGCAGCGGCGTGTTCGGGGTAGCCAGGCTGGCTATCGCCGCTCCGGACACTGAGCATCACGGCGCGCCGTCCCGCGTCGTCGAACACCGCGCTCACGTCGGCGAGGGACGCGACGAGCGGCCTGCCTGCCCAGGTGAATTCCTCCCGCGGCCAGGCGTCCGGCAGGCGATGAGCGTGATGCCGTTGTCCGTGCTCGGCCGACATGGTGCCCAGTGTCCGGTGGTGTGCTTCCGTCGTCGGTCATCATCCGGCCGGGTCGGGTTCGGCGGGGGACGGGGTGTCGGGCTCGGCCGCGGGGGAGGGGAGCCGCTGCAGGAGCAGGTTCAGGTTCGTCTGCAGTTGTTCGGCGCGCTGTTCGGCTGAGCGATGGTCGGCGCGCGCGTTGTCCCGTTCGCGTTCGGCGGCCTCGATCCGGCTGTTGCGGATCACCACGAGGTCGCGGGCTTCGCTTTCCGCGTGGCGGGCCTGGACCACCTGCTGGGTGAGGTCGGTGTTGCGTCGCTCGGCAGCCTCAAGCTGCGCGCGCGCCGTGGCGGTCTCGGTGCGGGCCTGCTCGGCGGCGGCCTGCGCGCCGTCGGCGCGTTCGCGTTGCCGCTGGGCTTCCTCGGCGGTGGCGTGGTGGCGCTCCCGCAGGGCGGCCAGTTCACGTTCTGCGGTGGAGACTCGCTCCCGCTCCCGGACCAGGGCCTCGTCGTGCCCGGCGCGCAGCTGTCGTAGCTCGTCGGCGTGCTGCCGGGCCGCCTCCGCGCGCAGCTGGTCGGCCTGGTCGGCGCGCGCCCGATCAGCGATGGCCAGCCGTTCGGCCTCGTCGGCGCGCTGCTCGGCGGCCTGGGCCCGCTCGTCGGCGTCCCGCTGGGCCGTGCGGGCCTGCGCTGCGGCGCGTTCGGCGGCCTCGGTCAGCTCGGCGGCTGAGGCCGCGCGCTGCTCGGCCGCTCGGGTGCGCTGATCGGCGGCGGTGGCCTGCTGCTCGGCCGCGGTCGCAGTCGAGCGCTCGTCCTCGAGCTGCTCCTCCAGGTCGGCGACCTGGGCCAGCAGCTCGCTCTCGATGCGCTGCAGGAGCGCGACTTCGGTGGCCAGCTGGGCGCTGACCGTCTCGGCGTAGGCGTGCAGGGCGGGGCGGTGCTCAGCCACCGTGGCGGCGAAGGTGGCCTGCAGTTGCTGGCGGCGCTGGTCGGAGGAGCGCTTGCGCGCGTTGCTGGCGGCGTTGGTGCATCGCCGGGAGCAGTGCTTGGGCTTGCGGCCGACGCCGGCGTACTCCAGCAGTCGGGGCAGTCCGTCGGGTGTGGCCCACAGCTCGGCGCAGGCCGGATTGCCGCAGCGCAGCTCGCCACCGGGCGCCGTCCCAGGCGCGGCCGGTCCGGCCTCGTCCTCGATCATGCCCGCCAGCCTACATCAAGATCAAATTATTTAGCGTTAGTCCAACGCAGAATATTTAGCGTTACGCGTTATGCATGCCGAACGCTTCACAGATTGTTGCTTCTGTGCGCACCGCGCCGCGAGGGCGCGCGGCAACCAGGGGCGGATCATGTTCGGCGGGCTCGCGACGCTGTTCGCCGGGTGCTCGGCGCCCTCGTTGTTTACGAGGCCACGAGCCCCGGCGCGTACCCGTGGCCGCTGCCGGCGGCGCTCCGGGAGTGCGGGGCCGGGAACGGCATGGCCATCGTCCCGTTCTTCACCGCCGCCCTGGTGCGCCTCCGTCCTCATCAGGTCGGGGTCGGCGCGCAGCTCGGCCTCATCGAGCAGCTTGGTCAGGCCGTACGTCACGCACACCGCGGCCTTGCGAGGGCTTCTTCCGGTCGCGAACGCGTTCGG
>NZ_JBFAWA010000022.1:0-235740 GCF_040680035.1 Nonomuraea sp. NPDC052116
GGCCGAGCCGACGGACAGGATCGTGCTGCCCCGCTTGCCGCTGATGATGTCGCTGAACGCCTGCGGATCGACGCACCACCGCCCCATCCCCGGCCGGGCGGGCAGATGTCTCCCCGGTCGGGGCGGGCTCGCGGGTGACGGTCACGCCTCCGGTCGGCGGCGTCGGGATGAACGGCGCCGGATTGTTCGGTGCGGAAGCCACGAAAATTCCGATATGTGCGAAAAGTAACCAGTGATGCGTTGCCACCGCCGAGATCGGTTGTCATGATCCGCTTGTGACCCAGACAGGGGCTCCCGGTTCGAGGGCGACGGCTCGCGCGCCACTGGAGGTGCGGCTCGGCCGCGCGGCGATCGTGGCGTTCGCCATCTATCTGATCTTCCCCACGTTCGCGTACTACATCGAGAATCCACATCCCTGGCGCATCCCAGGCATCCTCCTGGCGATCGCGGTCCTCGCCCTCTACATCGCGGCCGGCTGCACCGGCCCGCGCGGGCCGTGGCACCGGTGGGCGGTGGGGGTCATGGCGCTCCTGGTCTACCTACCGCTTCCGTTCCTGGGCGAGTGGTGGGCCGCGTCGGGCGTCTTCCTCGCCGCGATGGCGCTGGGGCTCCTGCCCAGGCCGTACCCCCTGCCGGCGTTCCTGCTGGTGGCCGTCGCCGAGACGGCCAAGTCGATGGTGCTCGGCGACGATCTCGTGGGAGGGCTGTCCTGGACCCTGTCCCTCTCCGTGGCGGCCATCCCCCTGGCGGGTCTGACGCATTTCGCGGAAACGGCGCGGGTCCTCTACGCGACCAGGGCCGAGCTGGCCATGGTCGAGGTGGCGGCGCAGCGCGCACGGGCGATGGGCGAGCTGGAGGGCATCCTCGGCAGCCGGATCGACGCCATCGCCGAGCAGGGCCGCAGGGCCGTCGCCGGCGTGGAGGGCGACGCGGAGAACGTCAAGAAAGAGCTGGGCCGCATGCTCGACATGGCCCGCGAGGCCCAGAGAGAGATGCGCGGTTTCGCGCATCGGGAGCAGCGGCTCCCATCAGGAAATCCTGACTACCAGAAATGATGAACATCACGATATGTCGGTGTTAGTTGTTTCTGGCGGCTTTTGCCGCTGATGACGAATCTGGACCTCGTAGGCGGCCGCCCCTGACCCACCCGGAACCCCGGGGCCTCACCAACGAGGTGACCTCATGCCAGAAGACCCCACCCTGTCCCCGGAACTGCGCAGACAGATCGCCAGATTCGTCGCACGTGCCTGGTCCGACGAGTCGCTCAGGCGGGAGTTCGAACGAGACCCGCGCGCCGCCCTCGCCGAAGCGGGCGTCGACTGGCCGAGTGAGCTGGCCCCGCCCGACCTTCCTGACCAACCCGGCCAGGCCATCGACCTGGAGAGCCTCGAATCGTCCGCGGGCGGCGCCCTCGGCACGATCGGCACGGTGAGCTGCCCGACCGGATGTTTCTCCGGCGGACAGAGCGCCTGACGACCTCGTAAGGCGTGGTGGTGGGCAGTCCAGATGCCCACCACCTCGCCGGACCAGCATCTCACACACCCGCGGCGGGAGGACTTGTGATGACTGTGGACACGATCGGCTGGGACACGACTCAGCGCAGGGCGTTCGGCGAGCTGACCGCGAGGTCGTGGCTCGACGCCGACTTCAGACTCCGGTACGAGCGCGACCCCCTCTCGGTCCTGGCCGAGTACAACCTCCGGCCGGCCGACGGGGCGGGCGCCCCGACGCTGCCGCCGGAGCCCGGCGCCGAGCTCGTCATCGAGATCCTCGACGGGTCCGCGGAGATGCCGCCGCCCCCTCCGTGCCTGCTCAGCCTCTGCTTCTGCCTGTACACGCCGACCCCGGGAGAGTGACACGCGATGACCATGACCGCGACGGAGGCGCCAGGAGGCGAGCGGATCGACGAGCTCGTCTCCACGGTGCGGGCCAAGGCATGGCTCGCCGCGGCCGCGCTCATCCTGGTCGCGGGCTGCGCGGCGAGCTGGGCCTGGCTGGGGCAGGTCCGTGACGTGGTAGCCGGCACCGGCGTGCTGGTGGCGGGCGCCGGTCCCGTGCCGGTGGCCGCCCCCGTGCCCGGCAGCGTGGCCGAGGTCCTGGTCCGCGTGGGCCAGGAAGTGACCCCGGCGACGCCGTTGGCCGTGCTGGCCGACGAGCGGGGACGCAGGCACGTCGTGACGGGCACCGCGAAGGGACGGGTGCTGCGTACGGCGGCCCCCGGCGCGGTCCTGGCCGCGGGCGGCACCGTCGCGGCGGTCGACCCGGCCGCCGGCCCCCTGCGGGCGCTGCTCATGGTCGGCCGGGACAGGATCGGCGCGCTAGCCCCGGGTCAGACCGTCACGTTCGGCGGCACGGGCGCGCGGGGCCGGGTGAGCGCGGTCGAACCGTACCCCGCCTCGGGCGAGCTGCTGCGCCCGCTGTTCGGCGAGGCCCTGCGGGCGGACGGGCGGCACCTGGTGACCGTCGACCTCGACCGGCCGGCCTGGCCGGGCGCCACGCTCACCCCGGTGTCTGGGGAGATCACCGTCGCCGTCGTCCGCCCCGTGGACGCCCTGTTCTCCGGAGGGCGTCGTGGCTGAGCGCGCGACCAGGCCGCGGCCGGTCCGCACCGAGCGCCGGCCGCAGATGGAGGACGCCGACTGCGGGCCCGCCTGCCTGAGCACGATCTTCGCCCACCACGGCCTGCGCGTCCCCGTACGCGAGATCAGAGAACGGTGCGGAGTGGGCAGGGACGGCCTCACGGGAGCCGGGCTCAAGGCGGCGGCCGAGGAGTACGGCTTCACCATCGGCGGCTGGCGGGTGGAGGCCGACGCGCTGGAGAGCTTCCCCGTCCCCTCGATGATCTTCGTCGACCAGCGGCACTACGTGGTGCTGGAGGGAATGCGCAGGCGGTGGGCCTACCTCAACGACCCCGCCGTGGGCAGGATCCGGCTGAGCAGGGAGGAGTTCCGGCGGCGATTCAGCGGGATCGTGCTGGTACCGCGTCCGGGCGAGGGCTTCACGCCGGGAGGGCCGCGGTTCCCCATGGCCCGCTCGGTGCTGGCGAAGGTGCGGCCGTACCTGTCCACGCTGCTCGCCATCGCCGTCATGGCCTTCATGCTGGCCCTGCCCGCGGCGGTCACCGCGCTGCTGACCCGGCTCCTGCTGGGCAAGGTGCTGGTCGCCGGCGGCGCGGCCTGGTCCGCGCCCGTGCTCCTCGGGCTGCTCGGCTGCGTCGGCTTCACCCTGGCCGGCATGTGGGCGCAGCAGCGGCTGCTCGGCGCCGTGCAGCTGGCGATGGCGGCCGACCTGTCCGGCCGGTACGTGTGGCGGCTGCTCAGGCTACCGGGCGACCACTTCCACCGGCGGCAGACCGGTGGCCTGGTGACCAGGACGTCCTTCGGCGCGGGCCTGGCCCTGCTGCTCTCGGACCGGGTCGCCGCCGTCATCGCGGCCCTGCTCACCATGGTGGTGCACTCGTCGATCCTGTTCGCCTTCCACCCAGCCTTCGCCGCCGTCGCCGTGCTGCTGGCGGCGGTCAATCTGGTGGCGATGCGCGCGGTCAGCCGCCGCACCGCCCCGCACCAGCAGCGGCTCATCTTCGACGAGCACCGCAGGGACAGCATGGCGTTCAACGGCGTCTCGATGGCCGAGTCGCTGAAGGCCGACGGCGCCGAGGGATGGTTCTTCGCCAAGTGGGCGGGGCTGTCGGCGCGGACCATGTCGGCGGTCCAGGAACTGATGCGGGTCACGCAGGCGCTGATGGTGGTGCCCGCCGCGCTCGGCTCGCTCGCCGGGGCCACCATGGTGATCACCGGAGCGGTGCTGATGGCCCGCGGTGAGGTCACGATGGAGACCGTCATCGCGGCCCAGCTCCTCGTCGGCGCCTTCCTCGTACCCATGTCCTCGCTGGTCGGGGTCGGCGCCGAGGCACAGGTCGCGGTCGCGCAGACCAGCATGCTCGACGACGCGCTGCATGCCGAGCCAGACCCCCGCCACGCCGAGCCCCCCGGCGCCCCCGAGGGGGCGGGGGGCCTGCGCGGCACGGTGGAGTTCGACGGGGTCACCTTCGGTTACGACCGCCAGCACGGGCCGGTGATCGAGGGGCTGACGTGGCGCGCGGAGCCCGGCCAGCGCATCGCCATCGTCGGCCGCACCGGCAGCGGCAAGTCCACGGTCGCCCGCCTGCTCACCGGAGCGGCCGTGCCGTGGTCCGGGCAGATCAGGTTCGACGGCGTGCCGAGGGACGAGATGCCCAGGGAGACGCTGTCCACCTCGATCGGCTACGTGGAGCAGAGCCTGCAGGTGTTCGAGGGCACGGTGGCCGACAACCTGACGCTGTGGGACCCGACGGTTCCCGCGTACCGGCTGCGCCGGGCGCTCGGCGACGCCTGCATCGCCGAGGTGGTCCACCGCAGGGGAGGGCTGTCGGGCGGCTGGGTCGAGGAGCGGGGCCGCAACCTGTCGGGCGGCGAGCGGCAGCGCCTGGAGATCGCCAGGGCGCTCGCGCTGTCCCCCTCGGTGCTGGTGCTGGACGAGGCCACCAGCGCGTTGGACGCGGAGACCGAGGCCCTGGTGGACGCCAACCTCAAAGCCAGGGGCTGCACGTGCGTCGTCATCGCGCACCGGCTCAGCACCGTACGCGACAGCGATCTGATCCTCGTGCTGGACCGCGGCAAGGTCGTCCAGCGGGGAACCCACGCCGAGCTCATCGCCGAGTCCGGTCCCTACCGCACACTCGTCGAGGAAGCGGCATGAACGGCTACCCCGTCAGCGAGATCGAGCTGATCGACCCCTATGCCTGCTGGCACGTGGTCAGCGGCTCCGTCGACGTCCTGCTGGCGCCCGTGGACGGCCAGGGCCCCCGCCGCCGCGTCGTCCGCGTGGAGAGCGGGCAGCTCATGCACGGCTTCGCCGCCACCGACCTGCCGGGGGGATACACCGTTCTGGCCTCCCCGGCCGACGGGACGTCGGTGCGCCGCGTCCGCAGGGACGCGGGCGCGGTGTCGGCCTGGGCGCGCCGCCTCCACGGGCCCGGCGCGCAGGACGGCGCGGGCGGCGGCCGGCCGGCGCTCCGCCGCGCCGGCGCGGCGCAGGACCCGCCGAGCGAGCGCGAGCTGCGCGCACTGCACCGCGGGGCGCTGGAGCAGGTGCTGCTGCTGGCCGAGGCGGAGGAGGCCGACCGGGACAACTGGCGCGTGGCCAGGGTGGCGGCCACGAGCGAGACGCTCCGGCGGTCGTTCGCCGATGTCGGGGTGGCCGCCGGCGCGCCGCCCTCTCCCGACCGGCCCCGGACGACCGCCGAACACGCCGCGAAAGTGGTCAAGACGCTCGGCGACCACTGCGGGTTCGCCGTGCGGGAGAGTGCCCCGGGCCCCGACGCCGGCTCGGCGTCCGGCGACCCGCTCGGCGCGGCGCTGGACGCCGCCAGGGTCAGGCACCGGCGGGTACGCCTCTCCGGACGATGGTGGCGCACGGCCACCGTCCCCATGATCGGCTTCACCCAGGAGGACGGGCGGCCGGTGGCGCTCCTGCCGCACCGGGGCGGCTACCGCGCCGCGGACCCGGCGGCGGACCCATGCCGGGTGACCGAGTCCGTGGCCGCGCGCCTCGCCCCGGACGCCTGGCAGATCTACCCGCCGCTCGGCGAGGGCGTCGCCACCCCCGTCGCGCTGCTCAGGTTCGGCCTGCGCGGCGCGGGCAGGGAGCTGGCCTGGCTCCTCGCGGCCGGCGGCGGCGCCGGGCTGCTCGCGCTCGGCGTCCCCCTGTTCACCTTCAGCCTGCTGACCTCCGCGTCCAACCCCGCCGACCGGCCCGCGACGATCTGGACCGCGGTGATCATCGCCGCCATGGTGTGCGCGAGCGCCCTGCTCCTCGCCGTGCGCAACTCGGTGCTCGTACGCGTCCACGGACGGCTCCAGGAACGGCTCGAACCCGCCGTCTGGAGCCACCTCATCTCCCTCGACCTGCCGTTCTTCAACCGGTACAGCACCGGCGAGCTGGTCCAGCGCGCCAACGCCATCTCCGACATGCGCAAGGCGCTCGGCGAGGCCGCGGTCAGCTCCCTCCTCGGCGGCATGTTCTCCCTGTTCGGCCTGCTGGCGCTGCTCGCCGTGGACTGGCGGCTGGCCCTGGTCGCGCTGGGCGGGGTGGGCGCGCTGCTCGCCGTGCTCGCCGGGCGCGCGGTCCGGCAGCAACGGCACGAGCTGGTCATGCACGAGCAGTACGGGAAGGTCTACTCCCTGCTGTACGCGTGCCTCGGCGCGATCGACAAGATCCACGTCGCGGGCCGGGAGGCCCAGGTGTTCGGGCTGTGGTCCCGGCTGTTCGCGACACAGCAGCGCGCGGCCGAGGCGATCCAGCGCGAGCGGGCGGTGTCGACGGCGATCGGCGCCTCGGCGCAGCCGGCGCTGCTGCTGCTCCTCGCCACCACCGGCCTGGCCTGGGGCGTCCCGACGGCGTCCTTCGTGATCGCCGCCGTGGCGCTCGGCCAGTTCGTGCTCGCGCTCGGCCAGATGAACAGGGCGGTGGAAGCGGCCTTCGCCCTCCTGCCCCGGTTCGAGCGGCTGCGCCCGGTGCTGGAGCGGGCGCCGGAGACGTCGCCCGGCGCGAAGGACCCGGGCGAGCTGAACGGGCTGGTACGGCTCAGCGGCGTCTCCTTCGCCTACCCCGGCACCGCGATGCGGATCCTCGACGACGTGTCGATGGTGTTCAAGCCGGGCGAGTTCGTCGCGGTCGCGGGCCCGTCCGGCGCGGGCAAGTCCACGCTGGTACGGCTGCTGCTGGGCTTCGAACCGCCCCGCACCGGCCAGGTGCTCTACGACGGCGGCGACCTGCGCGACCTCGATCTGCGCCGCGTGCGCGCCCAGGTGGGCGTGGTGATGCAGCAGGCCAGAGTGCTCAGAGGCTCGATCCTGGAGAACATCATCGGCGACGTGCCCGGCGCGACGGAGGAGGACGCCTGGTGGGCGGCCCGCCTGGCCGACCTGGACGGCGACATCGCCGCGATGCCCATGGGCCTGCACACCGTCGTCGGAGAGGACAACGCGTCCTTCTCGGGCGGTCAGCTCCAGCGGCTGCTCATCGCCAGAGCGCTGGTGAAACGCCCGCGCGTCCTCATCCTCGACGAGGCGACGAGCGCCCTGGACAACCACACCCAGGCGCTGGTCAGCCGGAGGATCGCCGAGTTGGACATCACCCGGATCGTGATCGCGCACCGGCTGAGCACCATCAAGTCGGCGGATCGGATCTACGTACTCGACCAGGGGAGGGTCGTCGCCGACGGCCCCTTCGAGGAGCTGATGGACGACAACCGGCTCTTCGCCCGCATGGTCCGCCGACAGGAGGTCTGAGATGACGGTCTCGGTGCACGCCGGATACGCCGAAGCGCAGGGCGAGGGCCTGCTCGCGGTTCCCGGTGGGGACGAACGGCTGATAGCCGTGCTCGCCGCGGCGGCGCCCTTCCCCGAGCGCGTGTCGGGAGAGTTCTTCGTCCCCGTGGCGGGGCGCAGCCCGCGCCAGGCGTCCGAACGCACCACACGCTGGCTGAAGGCCGCCGTCGGCGACGACGAGGACGCCAAGCGGGCGCTGCTGCACCACCGCAGGCGCTCCGGCCGAGACCTCGGCGCCGGGCTCGTCGACGTCCGGCTCGCCGACCCGGGCAGGCTGCCCGACTGGGGTTACGCCCTGGTGGACTTCCTGCTCGCCCAGCCGCCCACGGCCGCGGCCGACCCCGCGTCCGGGCGGCCCGGCTCACCGTTCGTGGCGTTCAGGCGCGCCGTCAACCGGCTGGTGGACATGAAGGACGGGACGGTACGCGGAGTCCCCGTCACCCCCGAGGCGTGCGAGGACATCGCGGGCCAGCTGATCGAGCGCCTGACGCAGGTCTGCTTCTCCGGCTTCGCGTTCGAGGCGCAGCTCGCCGGCACCGCCAACGACGTGTCCGCCTGGCTGCAGAGCCCCGGTCTGGACGTCAGTCAGTCCGGCTGGCTCGACCGGCTGGAGACGCTCCCGGGGCTGGCCTACGTCATGGGCATGGCCTGCCTGCAGTGGCGGCGCGTCGTCCACGAGCTCTTCGACCGGTTGAACGCCGACCTGCCGGAACTGCGCAGGACGCTGTGGGGCTGGACCGCCCCTGGACCGGTCTCGGGATACTCCGGCGACTCGGGCGACCCGCACAACCACGGGCGGGTGGTCACGTTGCTCACCTTCGCCTCGGGCGAGCGGGTCGTCTACAAGCCGAAGGACCTGCGCTCGGTGGTCGGGCTGATGGACGTGTGCACCCTGCTGAACAACCACGGGCTGCCGCTCACCCTGCACACCCGCACGGTCGTCCTGCGCGACGGCTACGGCTGGGAGGAGTACGTCACCGCCGAGCCCGCCACCGACGAGGACAGCGTACGGCGCTACTACACGCGCCTGGGCATGCTGGCCAGGCTCGCCCAGTTCCTGGAGTGCCGCGACCTGTGGGCCGACAACCTGGTCGCCAAGGGGGACACGCCGGTCTTCATCGACCTGGAGAACGTCCTCCAGGGCCGCATCAGCAAGCCCGCCCTCATCGGCGACCGCATCCAGTCCCTGTGGGGGCAGGTCGAGGAGACGGTGGTCAAGACCGCCGTCATCAGCTTTCCCCGGGTGATCGCGGGCGGCGTCCAGTCGCACGACATCGGCTGCATGGCCGGACTGCAGGAGCAGGTCGCGCAGAACCCCCAGTTGTACCCGCTCGGCTGGGAGGCGCCGCCGTACCGGCCCACGTGGGGCGCGGGCGAGCTGGCCGACCCGAGCCGCTACGCCGACGAGGTGGCCGAGGGCTATCGGCAGATGCAGGACTGCCTGACGCGCAACCGCGAGCTGCTCGCCGACGCCTGCGGCCCGCTCGCGCTGTTGGAGGACGCGCCGGTCCGCTACATCTGGCGCAGCACCTGGGACTGCGTCGAGCTGCTCGGCATGAGCCTGAGCCCGGGGGCGCTGATCGACGGGATGGCCAGGGAGATCACCTTCGCCCACCTGTTCCGCAGCGCCCGCGAGACGCTGCGGCGGGACCCGGGGCGCGAGGACATCCTGGAGATCGTCGAGCAGGAGATCGACGCGTTCCGCCGGATGGACGTCCCCCTGTTCGTCTCCAGGCCCGGCTCGGACTCGGTGTTCACCCCCGACGGCGTCGAGATCCCCGGGCACTTCTCGGGCACGGCGTGGCAGCGGCTTCAGGACCGCCTCGCCGACCTGGCGGGGTTCCCGGTGGACGAGCAGCTCGCCGTGCTGGAGACCTGCCTCGACTTCACGGGCGCGGGGCAACTGCCCACCTTGTTCCCCGGCCCCGGGCCCCGGCCCCGCACGGTGCGCGAGCTGGGCCAGTACGTCTACGACCTGTCAGGCCGGCGGGCGGAACCCGAGGCCGAGGTGCTGCTCGCCCGCGCCGGCGAGCTCGCCGACCAGGTGCTCGCCAGCGCCGTCCCGCTCGGCACGCCCGCGGGCGGCCCCATCGGCGAGCGGTCCGGCTGGATCGGCGTGGTCACCTATCCCGCGCACGGCCTGGACCAGGTCGAACCCCTTCAGGGTGACCTGCTCACCGGTACCGCCGGCCTCGCCGTCTTCCTCGCCGAGCTGTACGCCAACACGGGCGCCCCCGGCCACTGGACGGCCGCGCAGGACGCGCTGGACGCCTCGGCCGAGTTCGCGACGCTGTCCACGCAGTCGGGCGTCTACCGCAGGATGTGCGGGACGCTCGCGCCCGTCGGGGCGTTCGTGGGCCTCGGCTCGACCATCTACGCGCTGAGCCGCTGCGGCGCCACCCTGGCCGACACCAGGCTCGTGGAGCGGGCGGTCGCGCTGGTGCCGCTCGCCGAGGCCCAGCTGTCCCTGCCGACCAGCGCCGAACCCGTGCTGGGCCGGGCCGGGCTGCTGCTCGCCCTGCACAAGCTGCGCGAGGCCGCCCCGACGGCGGTCCCCGCGGCCGAGGCGCTCGCCGCGCGGCTGCATGAGGAGCTGCTGGCCGAGCTGGCCGGCGGCGGCGCGGCCCGGTCGCCGTACCCGCCGGGCGTGCCCGCGCTCGACGGGGTGCCCACCGGGGTGGACGGGCTGGTGTGGGCGCTGGCCGCCAGCGCGAGCGCGCTCGGGAAGATCGGCGCTGCCGCCGCGCCGCTGCTGGCGCACCGGTTCGCCCTCGACACGCCCGGCTCGCTGCTCGCCGCCGTCGCCACCGCCCACCTCCTCACCGGCGAGGTGCCCGGCGACCTGCGGGAGCGCGTGGCCAGGTACTGCGCGCCCGACGCCGGACGTTCCTGCGCGCGGCTCGTCGTGGACGCCGAGGTGGCGCTGCACACGGCCCGCCTGACCGGCGACGCGGCGCTGGAGCGGTCCGCCCGCGAACTGGCCGCCGAGCTGCTGCGCCGCCGCGACCACACGGGCCGCTGGTTCGCCGACCGGCGACGCGCCGACCGCCTGTCCCTGTCCGCCACCGACGGGCTCGCCGCGGCGGGGCTCACCCTCCTCCGGCTCGCCGACGACCAGGTCGCCTCGCTGCGCCTCGTGCACTGACCGAAAGGAACGTTATGGACGCCCGACCAGCTTTCCGCCGCCATTTCAGGGTCGAGGTCATCGAGGGAGACGGGGTCTTCCTGATCAACGAGCGCGACACGCACGTGCTCACCGGCCGGTCGATCGAGGCGGTGGCCGGCCTGCTCGACGGCAAGCACACCGTCAACGACATCCTGGTCGCGGTGGAGCCGGACATCCCGCCGGAGAACGTCTACTACGTGCTCCACACGCTCAGGCAGCGCGATCTGCTGGTCGACGTCACCGAGGACGTGGATCGGAGGACGGCCGCCTACTGGGAGATGGCCGGACTCCAGGCGCAGGAGGCGGTGACCGCGGTGCGCGGCGGGCGGGCCGAGCTGCTCACCGTCGGGGAGGTGCCCGCCGAGGAACTGCGGGACCTGCTGGTCGCCGAGGGGGTGGAGGTGACCGGCCCCGGGGAGGACGCGGCGCTGACCGTCGTGCTGACCGACGACTACCTGCGCGGCGAGCTGGCCGACGTCAACCGGCGGCACCTGGCGGAGCGGCGGCCGTGGCTGCTGGCCCGCACGACCGGCCCCGTCCTCTGGCTGGGCCCCGTCTTCCAGCCGGGGGAGGGCGACGGCGGCTGCTGGCGATGCCTGTCCCAGCGGCTGGAGGGGCACCGGCAGTCGCTGACGTACGTGGAGGATCGGCTGCGGGCTGGCCGCCCGCTGGCCCTGCCCGCCGCCGACCTGGCGCTGACCCGCGGCGCGGGCGTGCGGCTCGTCGCGGCCGAGACGGCGAAGTGGCTGGCCGGGGCGAGGAACCCGCAGCAGCGCGACCTGGTCACCTTCGACACCATGCGCCTCGGCGCCACCCGCCACGAGCTGCGGCGCAGGCCGCAGTGCCCGGAGTGCGGCGACGACGGCCTGATGGCCGCGGCCGCGGAGTCCCCGGTCGAGCTGCGCTCACGACCCAAGACCTTCACCGCCGACGGCGGCCACCGCTCCAAGCACCCGGAGGACACCGCCGAGCGGTACGCCCACCTGGTCAGCCCGGTCACGGGCGTCATCCGCGAGCTCACCCGGATGGACACCAGGACGCCGTTCGTCAAGGCGTACGTGGCCGGGCACAACTTCTCCCGGGAGACCCGTGACCTCGCCATGCTGCGCAAGGGCCTGCGGACCCAGAGCGCCGGCAAGGGCATGACCGACCTGCAGGCCAAGGTCAGCGCCATGTGCGAGGCGATGGAACGCTACTCGGGCATCTTCCAGGGCGACGAGGCCAGGCGCACGGCGAGCCTGCGGGAGCTCGGCGCGGACGCCGTACACCCGAACGCCTGCTCGCTCTACAGCGACGCCCAGTACCGCACCCGCCGGGAGCTCCGCGCCACCTCCAGCTACTCCTACGTCAACGACCCCTTCGACGAGGACGCCGCGATCGAATGGACGCCCGTGTGGTCGCTGACCGAGCGGCGGCACAAGTACCTGCCCACCGGCTACCTCTATTACTACTACAACGACCAACGCTCCACCGGCCCGCTCTACACCTGGGCCGACTCCAACGGCAACGCCGCCGGCTCCTCCCTGGAGGACGCCGTCCTTCAGGGCTTCATGGAGCTCGTCGAGCGGGACGCGGTGGCCGTGTGGTGGTACAACCGCCTGCGCCGGCCCGCCTTCGACCTCGGCACCTTCGCCGACCCGTGGATCTCCGAGTTCCAGGAGGTCTACGCCGGTCTCGGCCGCGACCTGCACGTGCTCGACCTCACCAACGACCTCGGCGTCCCGGTGGCCGCCGCGGTCAGCCGCCGGGTCGACGGGCCGACCGAGGACATCCTCATGGCCTTCGGCGCCCACTTCGACGTGCGCATCGCCGTCCAGCGCGCCCTGGCCGAGCTGAACCAGTTCATCCCCGCGGTCATCGACGTCGGCCCGGACGGCGTCACCCGTTACCGGTTCCCCGAGCGCGACCAGGTCGACTGGTGGACGAACGCGCGCGTCGCCGACCACCCCTACCTCTCGCCCACCTCGATCTCCGTGCCCGCGTCCGCCTACGCCCGGCCGGCCACCGCCGACCTGCTCGACGACGTCGAAGCGGCCCGCGCGCTGGTCGAGGAGCGCGGGATGGAGATGCTCGTGCTCGACCAGACCAGGCCCGACATCGGCCTGCCGGTCGTCAAGGTCATCGTGCCCGGCCTGCGCCACTTCTGGCGGCGGCTGGCCCCCGGCCGCCTCTACGACGTGCCCGTACGGCTCGGCTGGCTCGCCGAGCCCACACCGGAGGAGCAGATGAACCCCATCACGATGTTCCTGTGACCGGCCCGGCACCCCTCCCCATGGTGGGGCTGCGCGAGGACGCGGTCGTCGAGTCCGCGGACGGCGTGCTGACCATCGCGCAACCCTTCGGCACGGTCACCCTGCGCGGCCTGCCGCAGGCCGTCGAGTCGCTGCTGCGCGAGCTGCCCGGCACGCTGGCGGACCAGGACGATCTGGCCGAGCGGCTCCTCGCGGCGGGCGGCAGCAGCCACGACGCTGCCCTGCTGTACCTGACGCTGTCGCGGCTGAGCGCGGTCCTCGTCCACGCGGTCGAGCCGCTGCTGCGGGTGGTGCCCGTCGCCCGCGACGCCCGGTTCCGGCTGCCCGCGCTCGCTCCGAGTGACACCGTGCGCCTGTCGAGGTTCGCGCTCGTCCGCAGGACGGATCAGGGACTCGTCCTGGAGTCCCCGCTGTCCCGGCACCGCGTCACGCTCACCGAGGACGCCATGCCGCTGCTCTCCGCGCTCGGCCGCCCGGTCATGGTGAAGGAGGCGCCGGAGGCGATCGGCCACCTCGTCGCCGCCGGCATGGCGTTCGCCGGAGACGCCGAGGAGCGGGATCCCGCGCTGCGCTCGTGGGACTTCCACGACCTGCTCTTTCACGCCAGGAGCAGAGCGGGGCGGCACGACCAGCCGTTCGGCGCGACCTTCCGCTTCCTGGACGAGACGCCGCCGCCACCGGTGGTCAAGCAGCCTCCCGAGGGCGCCGCCGTCGAGCTGTACACGCCCTCCCTGGAGGAGGCCGCCGCGGCCGACCCGCCGTTCACCACCGTGCTGGAGTCGCGCAGATCGGTGCGCCAGTACGCCGGCCCGCCGACGGTCCGGCAGCTCGGCGAGCTGCTCTACCGGGCCGCCAGGGTCAGGCGCGTCTTCGGGCCGGCGCCCGGCATGCCGTACGAGGCCAGCAGCAGGCCCTACCCGGGCGGCGGCGCCGTCTACGAGCTGGAGCTGTACCTGACCGTGGCCCGATGCGAGGGCCTGGACAGCGGCGCCTACTACTACGACCCGCGCGGCCACCGGCTCGTCACCCTCCCCGCCAGGGACGAGGACGCGCGGGCGATGCTGGCCGCGGCGAGCCTGGCCACGGGCGGGACGGCCAGCCCCGACGTGCTGATCACCATCACCTCGCGCTTCCAGCGCATGTCGTGGAAGTACTCCTCGATCGCCTACGCCGCCACGTTGAAGACCGTCGGCGCGCTCTACCAGACCTTCTACCTGGTGGCCACCGCGATGGGCATGGCGCCCTGCGGCCTCGGCAGCGGCGACGCCGACCTGGCCGCCCGCACCTTCGGCCTCGACTGGGCCACCGAGTCGTCGGTCGGGGACTTCCTCATCGGCGGCGCCCCCGCAGAGTCCGATCCGCACAGACAAGGAGACCGCTGATGGCCGAAAGCATCTACATCCTCGGGGACGAGGACCGCAGGAAGTTCGCCCGGCTGGTGGCGGCGGCGTGGCAGGACGCCGAGCTGCGGAGCCGCTACGAGAGCGGTCCCAGGGCCCTGCTGAGCCAGTACGGCATCGCCTACCCGGAAGGCGTGCCCACGCCGCCGCTGCCGCCCAAGCCGGAGGGCGAGTTCGACATCACCGACCTGGAGTCGGCCGCCGGCTCTTCCGAGCCCGGCACGGTCAGCACCATTCTCACGCTCACCAGCATGACCGGGCCGAGCGTCCCCAACACGACGGGCGACACGTTCTGAGCGATCGCGCTCTGTCCGGAATCCACACAGACAAGGAGACTTCTGATGGCTGAGAGCATGTACGTCTTCGGGGACGAGGACCGCAGGAAGTTCGCCCGGCTGGTGGCGGCGGCGTGGCAGGACGGCGGGCTGCGGGGCCGCTATGACGGCGACCCCAGGCCCCTGCTGAGCCAGTACGGCATCGCCTACCCCGAGGGGGTGCCCACGCCGCCGCTGCCGGCCCAGCCGGATGGCGAGTTCGACATCACCGAGCTGGAGTCGGCCGCCGGCTCTGTCGCGTTCACGACGGACGGCACGGCCAGCTCGATCGGCACCGCCCTGTGCAATTCGGTCTGCTTCGGCGACACACAGTGAGCGAGACGGTGATCGAGGTCTCCGGACTTCGTAAACGCTACGGGCAGTTCACGGCCGTGGACGGCATCTCCTTCGACGTACGCGAGGGGGAGGTGTTCGCTCTCCTCGGCACGAACGGCGCGGGCAAGACCACCACGATCGAGATCCTGGAGGGCTACCTCAGGCCCACCGAGGGCACGGTACGGGTGTTCGGCGAGGACCCGGCGGGACACCGCGCCCCGCGCGCCAGGATCGGCCTGGTGCTGCAGGAGTCCGGCCTGTTCGGCGACCTGTCGGCGGCCGAGACGGTGGCCGCCTGGAGCAGGTTCACCACCGGCGCCAGACCCGTGGCCGAGGCGCTGGAGCTGGTGGGGCTGTCCGGCCAGGCCCGGACGCGGGTCAAGCGGATGTCCGGCGGCGAGCGGCGCAAGCTCGACATCGCGCTGGCCACGCTCGGAAGCCCCGACCTGCTGTTCCTCGACGAACCGACCACGGGGCTCGACCCCGAGGCCCGCCACCGGGTCCGGGACCTGGTCAGGGATCTCGCGGCCGGCGGGATGACGGTGCTGCTCACCACGCACTACCTGGAGGAGGCCCAGGAGCTCGCCGGCCGGGTGGCCATCATGGACAAGGGCGGGATCGTCACCCAGGGCACGATGGCGGAGGTGCTGGGCCGGGGCTCGGGCCGGGTCGCCTTCGAGCTGCCCGAGGACACCGCCCTCGACGGGCTGCCGGTGGGCGAGCAGGACGCGCTCACCGTGACCGGGCGCCGGTGCGTGATCCTCACCACCGAGCCCGAGTCGGTGGCGCACTCCGTGCTCGGGTGGGCGCATGTTCGTGGCGTGCGGCTCAGCGGTCTGGACGTCCGACAGGCGACGCTCGAAGAGGTCTTCCTCGACATCGCCGGCGCGCGCGGGGAGGAGGCCAGGACGTGACCGCCTACACGCTCGCGCACTTCCGGCTGACCCAGACGCTGTTCTGGCGCACGCCGGTGTCGGTCGGCGTCGCCCTGTTCTTCCCCGTCGTGTTCGGCGGGCTGATGCCGCTGATGCTGCCGGGCGGGACCAGGGACGGGGCGCCGGTCGATGTCGCCATCATGACCGGCGTCATCGTGATGGGCATCGCCAACCTGGGCTTCATGACCCTGGTGGAGTCCTTCGTCGTGCGGCGGCAACTGCTGATACTCAAGCGGCTGCGCGGGACGGAGCTGCCCGACCTCGCCATCTTCGGCGGGGAGATCCTCACCGTGCTGTCGATCGGCCTGCTGCAGCTCGTGCTGATCGTCGGCCTGGCCAGGGTGATGCACGGTGTCGAGCTGCCGGCCAATCCCGCCCTGCTGGTGGTCACGGTGCTCCTCGGGCTCGCGGTGTTCGCCGCGATGGCCGTCGCGGTGAGCGGCAGGATTCCCGCGCAGGGCTCCACGGTCGTGGTGAGCCTGCCGTTCCTGCTGCTCGCCATCGGCCTGTCCGGGTTCGCCTACCCCGTCTCGGCGTTCCCCGGCTGGTTGCGGATCGTGTCCTCCTTCCTCCCGTTCGGGCGGGTGGCCGAAGGGGTCAGCACCGCCTATCTCGGGCGGGACTACGTGGGACACGCGGGGGCCGGCGTGCCCCCCAAGGTGGGGATCCTGGAGGGCTTCCTGGTCATGTGGCCGGGGTGGCTCGTCCTGGCCGCCTGGCTCGTCCTCTCATTGCTCGTCGCGAAAAGGTGGTTCAAGTGGGAGCCTCGCAGAGGCTGAGGGGCGTCGGGCCGGGCATCGTACGGCTGGCCCGTGCCACGGCCGGGGTCTTCCTCGTCGGCATGGCGGCCTTCGCCGCCGTGCCGCTCGCGGAGGCGCTCGGCGCCTACTCCTCCGTCAGGGTCACGACCGCGGTCGTCCTCATCATCGGCCTCACCGGCTGCTACCTGTGGCTGGCGGTGCGGGCCGTGCTCGACCGGGGTTCGCGGTGGGATCTCGCGGTGCTGGCCGTGATGTGCGTACTGGCCCTCGCCGTGCCGTTCGCCGCCGGGCCCACCTGGCTGAGCGTCGGGTTCATGCTTCCGCTCGCGTTCGCGGTCACGCTGCGCGGCCGGTGGGCGGCGCTGGGGTTTTTCGCCTCGCTGGCCGCCGGCCTGGTCCTGCCGGCCTCGCAGGACCTGAGCTGGGTGCTCTTCGGTTCCCTGCAGAACCTGCTCACGGCCGGCGCGCTCGCGGGCCTGACCATCTTCGCGACCTTGCTCGCCGAGTTGCAGCGCACCCGCGAGGAGGCCGCCAAGCTCGCCATCACCGAAGAGCGGCTCAGGTTCGCCCGTGAGCTGCACGACGTGTTGGGGCACAACCTCTCGGTCATCGCCATGCGGACCGAACTGGGCACGCGGATCCCGCCCGAGGAGATCGGGCGGCTGCGCCGCGAGCTGACGGAGATCCACGACATCGCCAGTCGCTCGCTGCACGACGTGCGGGCGGTGGTCAAGGGCTACCGCGAGATGTCGCTGGAGAGGGAGCTGAGCGGGGTGCGCCGGGTGCTGGAGACCGCCGGCGTCCGATGCGACTTCGCCGAACTGCCGCCCTCGCTGCCGCCGGAGGTCCGCGTGGCGCTGGCCTGGGCGGTGCGCGAGGCGGCCACCAACCTGCTGCGCCACAGCGACGCCACGGTCTGCCTGCTCGGGGTCGAGACCGACGGCGACCGCATCACGGTGACCGTCGCCAACGACGGCGTGCGCCCGGACGGCGACTCGATCGCCGCTGGCGCGGCGGCCGGAGCTGAGGCGACCGTGGGCGGGAGCGGCCTGGCCGGGCTCGACGAGCGGCTCGCGCAGGTGGGCGGGAGCTGCGGACGGCACACCGAAGACGGCTGGTTCACGCTGTCGCTGGACGTTCCCGGCCGCCTCCCGGCGGCCGCACTCACCTCTGCTACAGGAGACCGGAGATGATCAAAGTTCTGATCGCGGAGGACCACGACCTCATCAGAGGTGCCCTGATCGCCCTGCTGTCGGAGGAGCGGGACATCCGCGTGGTCGAGGAGGTGTCCAGGGGCGACGAGATCGTGCCCGCCGTCGTCGGCTCCAAGCCGGACGTGGCGCTGCTGGACATCGGGCTGCCGGGCATCGACGGCCTGGAGGCGGCGGGCCTGATCAAGGAGCTGGAACAGCCGCCGCCGGTGCTCATTCTCACCAGTGTCGGCACGCCCGGTAACTTCGAGCGGGCCATGGCCGCGGGGGTGCGCGGCTTCCTGGTCAAGGACGCGCCCGCCCACCGGCTCACCGACGCCATCCGGGTGGTGGCCAGGGGTGAACGTTACATCGACTTCGACGTGGCCGCCGACGGCGGCGAGCAGGAGATCGACACCAATCCGCTGACCACGCGGGAGATCGCCGTGCTGTCGGCCGTCGCGGCCGGTGGGCGGGGCAGCGACCTGCGGAGCACCTTGGGGCTGTCGATCCACACGATCAGGAACTACCTCGCCGCCGCCCGCCTGAAGACGGGCGCCCGCAGCGACGAGGACGCCGTGCGCATCGCGCGGGCGAACGGGTGGCTGAACGAGGGATCGGCGGCCGCCGGTAGTTGATTCGCGGGCCAGGAAGGGGTCACGATCAGTACGAAATCATGATGCATCCGGACATGTGGGAGTCCGCCGGTGGCCCAGGACAGCGAAGCGCAGGTCAGGTGGTTGACGACGGCCGTCGTCGCGGTCACCGGGGCACTGTGGGGGCTCACCCCGCTCGCCTTCCTGCTCAACGGCGACCCGGGCCGGGCCCTGATGGCGCTCGTACTGCTCGGAGGGCTGCTCGTGGTGTACGCCAGGATCGTCGCCCGGCACATCGCGGGCACGAGCCAGGGGCGTCACCGGGCGCGGACCTTCCTGCTGTTCGCCGTCGTCGTCTACGGGGCGATCCCGTTCCAGGGATCGGTGTGGATCTACACGCCGCTCGTCGTCGCCACCGCCGGGCTGCTCCTGCTGCCCTTCCGGTACGGCGTCATCGTGCTCCTGGTGGTGGCCGCCGCCGAGTACCCGCTGACGCTCGTCGAGTGGGCCCCGGTGGCATCCTCCGCGGCGCAGCGGAGCGCCGGAGTGCTCGTCGCCTCGGTGGTCGCCGCGGGCATCGTGCACTACGCGAGGTTCGTGCGGGAGCTGCGCGAGCTGCGGGTCGCGCTGGCCGAGATGGCCGTGGACCAGGACCGGCTGCGGCTGGCGGGGCAGCTGCACGACCTGCTCGGCCAGACGCTGGCGTCGATCACCCTGAAGACGGAGCTGGCCCTGGCCCTGGTCGACGTGGACCGCAGGCAGGCCGCCGCCGAGCTGGAGGGGACGATCGCCATCGCCGGCGAGGCGCGCGCGGAGATCGGCGAGGTCGTGGAGGCCAAACGCTCGCTCGACCTGGGCGCGGAGCTGACGGCGGCCGCCGCGCTGATCGAGCTCACCGGCGCGAGCTGCGACCTGCGCCTGGGCTTCAAGGAGATCGACAAGGAGACCGGCGGCGTACTCGGCTGGATAGTACGCGAGGCGGCCACGAACATCGTCAGGCACAGCGACGCCCGGCACTGCCTGATCGAGCTGGACGAGGTCGACGGACGCGTTCAACTGCTGGTGCGCAACGACGGCACTCGCCGCGAAACGGGCCATCAACCCGGTTCGGGGCTCGCCGGGTTGCGTCGGCGGGTGGAGAAACTGGGCGGATCCCTGGAGGCGGGCGCCACCGGGGAAGGCGTGTTCCAGCTGCGGGTGTGCCTGCCCGCCGTACACGATCGGGAGAGTGGTCACCGATGATTCGCGTCCTGCTCGCAGAGGACCACGGCGTCGTCAGGGGCGCCCTCACGGCCCTGCTGAACCTCACGGGCGACATCGAGGTCGTGGCCGAGGCCGACCGAGGTGACAAGGTCGTCCCGCGCGCTCTCGCCTGCAACCCGGATGTGGCCGTCATCGACATCGAGATGCCGGGCATCGACGGCGTCGAGGCCACCCGCCGTCTCAGACCGGCGATGCCGGACTGCCGCGTGCTCATCCTCACCGGCCTCGCCAGCGCCGGGCTGCTGAAGCGGGCGATGGAAGCGGGAGCGAGCGGATTCCTGCTCAAGGACGCCCCCACGGAGCGGCTGGCCGAGAGCATCCGCCGGGTCTCCCAGGGCGAGCGGGTGATCGACGCCTCCCTGGCCCTGGCCGCGATGAGCGCCACGGTGACCCCGCTCACCGAGCGGGAGGTGGCCGTGCTCGGCCTGGTCGGTTCGGGCGCCAGCACCGGCGAGATCGCCGCCGAACTGCACCTGTCGGCCGCGACGGTCCGCAACTACATCTCCAGCGCCATCACCAAGACCGGCGCCCGCAACAGGACCGACGCCGTCCGCATCGCCGCCGAATCAGGCTGGATCGAGGGTCTCCGCCACACCTGACCGGCCCTTGCTCATCCGGCATGCCGATCCTGGGGGCGGCGGGGTGCGGCGAAAGCGCGACGACAACGGCACGACAACGCCACGACAGGTCCGTTTCCTAACGTGTCTGTGCAAGGGGGACCCGGTTCGACACGGAGGGGAACACACATGCGTGGAAGGCAACTCGGCCTGGTCGTGGCTTCGGCGGCCGTCGTCACGGGGGCGCTCCTGACCGCCCCGGCCGCGGCGGGGGCGGCGACGACCACGGGCACGACGGCGGCGACGGGGGCGCGGGCGGCGGCAGGGCCGATCGACTGCGGCGGGTGGTGGCACTACACCGGAAACAACCCGCAGTCCGTACGGATGGTGCGGTGGGGCGGCGCCAACGGGCGTCCCCAGTTCAACGTCATGTCCGGCTACATCCAGGGCATCCAGCACGGCTGGGCCCAGCTCTCCGGGGCCAAGAAGGGCGACTGGGTCACGCTGGACGTGACCACCGACGGCGGCAGGACGTGGGGGTACTGCGGGCCGTTCGAGGCGCGCTGGGACGGCGAGATCGTCATAACGCCGGCCGCGCGCACGTCGAGCGACCCGAACCTGAAGTTCCGCGCCTGCGGCGCCCCGGCGGGAGTCCCCGGCAGCCGGGCGGTCTGCACGACGCCCTGGTGATCTGAACCGGGGTACACAAACGCGATCAGCAGGTGGACGACCACGTGTGCAGGGAGCTTGCGAACGCGACGCTCCCCGCACACGTGCGTGGTGATGGCCGCGTCCAGGACCTGGCGAGGGATCAGCGAGGTCAGCGCGCCAACAGTGCCCAGATCCGTCAACCGCCCCGAACTGCCTGCATCGCCTGGGGAAGATCACCGAAAGACGCAACCAGAAAGATCGCTATCTAAACGGCATTGGAGCGCTCACCGGACTCCCAGTACTCCAGTGGCACTTCGCGATCACGCCTGTAATTGGGCGGCGAGCGCTGCGCTCGACTCGGCCGCCAGCCCTTTTCACCCGTCCTGCACCGGGGCCCGGAGTTGCGTGCCCGGCATGGCGAGAACTGGCCAGCGACCTCGCCACTTTGGTCCCGGGCTGGGCACGCGCTGCCGTGGACCCAGGCGCAGGCACATCCGTGGAACGCGGGTCAAGTGTTCAGCACCGCCGACGAATCACGGTTGAACCCACCAACTCCGACGCATTACTGCCAAATATTGAGCGGTCCCGGGCCAATCTCTTCGCTTGCTGTCTCTTCGATTAAACCTCAGCGGGGTGCGCTGTTCGTTCCCCGCAGTGAGGATACCCATCGGCTTCAGCATGGATGTAATCGGCGCGATCGCAACGCTTTCTTCACTGCCTTCGAGATGTTAATTTAGTTTTTACATGTGCTCCTTTTCGTGATGCTGACCTCGATGTACGTCGGCAATTCGCTGCGCGTGGGCTCTGACGACCACGCCGACGAAAGGTCTATTCGTGAACCCCCTCTTCCCGGACAACTACTACGAGCCCGTTATCGGACTCGTCACGTTCCTCATCACTCTGTTCGTCGTCGGCAAATTGCTGGTACCACGCTTGCAGAAGACGCTAGCCGAGCGGGCCGACGCGATTGACGGCGGAATCATGAGGGCAGAGGAGGCCCAAGCCGAGGTCCGGAATCTGCAGCGGCAATACCACGAGCTGCTGGAAGAGGCCCGGCGCGAAGCGGCACTGCTGCGGGAGGAGGCCCGCGAGCAGGGCGCGCAGATCAGGGCTGAGCTCCGTGCGCAGGCGCAGGCCGAGGCTCGCCACCTCATCGGGGCGGCGCACGCCCAGATCGAGGCCGACAGACAGGCGGCGTTCGCCCAAATCCGCACGGAGATCGGCCGTCTGTCGACCGACCTGGCGGGCCGCATTATTGGGGAGTCATTGGAGGAGGACGTGCGGCATACCGGCATCGTGGAGCGATTCCTGGATGAGCTGGAGAACCGAACGGTCTCGTGAGGTAGCGGGCCGACGCGCCGGATTGACCGGCCCTCAGGCCATGCAACGCCTGCTGCGCACCGCGTGCTGGGACGCTGATGCCCTGCGTGATGACGTGCGCGGCCATGTCATCCGAACAGCTCGGCCAGGACGGTGTGCCGATCGTGGACGAGACCGGCTTTCTCAAAAAGGGCACCGGCTCGGCCGGGGTGCAGCGGCAATACACCGGCACCGCGGGACGGATTGAAAACAGTCAGGTCGGCGTGTTCCTGGCCTACGCCACAGGCTGCGGGCGGGCGCTGGTGGACCGGCGGCTCTACTTGCCGGAACGCTCCTGGCCGGCCGACCCCGGCCGGTGCGCCAAGGCCGGAGTGCCCGCCGAGGCCACCTTCGCCACCAAGCCCGCTCTGGCGACCGAGATCATCGCCGAGGCGCTGGATGCCGGTCTGCCGGCGCGCTGGGCCATGCCCGAGATCCGTAGGCTGCCAGCCATCCTCATCTTGGCCCGTTCCCGCACCACAGACCAGGTCCTGCACTGGTCACAGTGGAGCCGCCGCCATCAAGCCACCGCTCGACGCTGCCACTACCAGCGCAGATCCCACCCGTGACCGCGAAGTGTCACTGGAGTACTAATGCGGTGCGCCCTGCAGCGAACGGGTGGTCGGGTAAAGGCGATCAATGTCGCCCCGGTTGGCGAATAAACGACGCGCCATCGGCCGACCTGCCTCGGAAGGCACCCGGTCCGGGGTGGGCATCAGGCGGCCCACCGCTTCGCAGGTCAACGGGTGGGTTCGATGGCGCCGTTCAGGCGCGGGTGCGCCGTCAGGCGCGCCCCTGGGAGGGCAGTCCGAGCGGAGCGAGGTCCTTTGGGGTCAGGGTGGGTGTCAGCAGGCCCACCATCCAGTCGGGCAACGGGTGGGTGGTTTCTCGGCCCACCTACCCCGGTCAGCTTCGCTGACGTATTAGCCTGATAATCGCGTCCCGTTTTTTTCGGATGGGAGAGCGAATGAAGGCCGATCCCGTTGTTCTGCTTACGGCGGTGTTCAGTCTCGTCCTCGGTCTCGGTGCCTTCGCCTGGCAGTGGCGCGCGCCGGACGGCGGAAACGAGCGGGTGCACATGATCTCCTGGACCCTGCTCGCCCTCTTTCCCGTCACGCTGCTGTTCTCATTCTTCCCGCAGAGCCAATTCTCCGCCGAGATCAAGGGTGCCACCATGACGGGCGCCGTCGGGTTGTGGGCGTTCATCTGGTGGTACGGGCTGCGTTCCCTGCGCACCGCGGGCCGGGCCGACGAATACCGGAAGGAGATCCGCGCGCTGCGGGAGCAGATCGACACGCATGCCAAGATGCGGCAGCCGCGGCCCATCGAGGAGACGCGCACGTACGAGTACACGGTCCACGGCCGGCCCTCCCGGCGGCTCGTGCTGATCACCGGCGACCTGCGCAACGTCAAGGACGTGGACGTCTGGGTGAACTCCGAGAACACCGACATGCAGATGTCCAGGTTCCACGAGCGGTCGATCTCCGCCGTCATCCGGTACGAGGGCGCGCGGCGCGACCCCCTGACCGAGCGGGTGGTCGAGGACTGCGTGGCCGACGAGCTCGGCCGGCGGGTGGGCGCCAACGTGCCCGTGGAGCCGGGGACCGCCATCGTGACCGGGGCGCACCAGCTCGGCGAGCGCAACGGCGTCATGGGGATCGTGCACGCCGCCGCCGTCCACGGGGCCGCCGGCGTCGGGTACCGCCGGGTGGACAATCTGGGTACGTGCGTGCGCAACGTGTTCCTGCGAGCCGAGGAGATCACCGACGGCGGGCGGCGGGCCGCCTCGATCGTGTTTCCCATCTTCGGGACCGGCGAGGCGGCGGCCGACGTCGAGTCCACGGTCCAGAGCATGCTGACGGCCATTGTCGCCCACCTGACCGACGGCCGCCCCCGGCACGTCGAAACCGTCTATTTGCTGGCCTACACCGACGCGGAATTGGCGGTCTGCGAAAAAGCACTTGACGCCGGGGCGCATATCTCTCCGGCTGGGAAGGCCGGGAAGAAACGTACCCGGCAAAAATAGGTGTCGCCCGGCGGGCCGGATTCCTTAATCTCGATCTCGTGGACACCCCGACTCTTCTCCAGCATTTCAGGACGTACGACGCCCCTTTGGTCCTGTCCAGGGGCGGCGATCTGGCCTGGGACGACGCGGAGCTCCACCGCACTGCCCGGCTGAGCGACCCCGAGGGATACGCGCTGCTGGCGCTGGTGCCCGGTGTGCTCCCCTGGCAGCGGGCCCGCGTGCTGCTGTGCACGCTGGCCGCCTCGCAGGACGGCCTGGACGAGCGCACCCGCGCGACCCTGGCCAAGGTCACGAGGGCGCTCATGTTCGGCCTTCCGCCGGCGTACGCCGTCACCGCGCTCCTGGCGCTGCGGCGGCTGCGCGTCAACCACAAGCACGCCACGCGGGCCGTCGTCGCGTTCGTCCTGGAGCACCCGGAGGCCGACGCGCTCATCGAGGCGCGCCGGCCGGCGCTGGTCGACTGCTTCGAGCACGCGCTCGGCAAGGCGACCGCGCGCGGGTGCGCCCGCCTGATCGCGGAGGGCGACACCGGCTCCGGACGGCTGCGCAGGAGCCTGCTGCGCTTCACCTCCGACCCGGCCGCGGCGATCGGGCGGGTGCGCGCGCTCTACGCGCCCGGCACGTACGGCGCGGAGGCCCCGCAGGAGCCGCCGGCGCCGCTCGACCAGGTCGGGGAGCGCCCGCCGGTCGTGACGCCGACCAACCGGGGCGACATCGCCGCGACGCTGGTGCACCTCTACCGGGGTGGGCCGGCCGCCGAGCTGCGGCCCGCGCTGGCGGGCTACGTTGCCGAGGCGACGCGCGGGCTGCCGCGCCTGGCCGGCCACGTGGCCGTGGTGCTCGACACGTCGGGCTCCATGCGCGGGTACGGCGACCGCGAGTGGGCGGTCATGTCGCAGGCCGCGGCGCTGAGGCTGGTCCTGGCCGAGGTCTGTGAGCGCCTCACGGTGGTCGAGACGGGTGAGGTTTGCGAGCGCCTCACGGTGATCGAGGCCGCCGAGGCCCCCGAGGTCCGTGAACGCCTCACGGCGGGCGAGACCGTCGATGGCGCGACGGTCGATGGCGCGACCGACCTGGCGACCCGGCTGCTCGACGCCCTGGACACCCGCCCCGACCTGGTGGTGATCGTGACCGACGGCTACGAGAACGTCCTGCCGGGCGACCTGGCCAGGGTGGCGGCCACGCTGCCCCGCGCGGGCGTCACCACTCCGGTGGTGCTCTGCCAGGCCACGTTCACCGCCGGCGACGACCTGACCCTGCGCGACCCGGCGCCGCAGCTGCCGCGCCGGCCGTTCTGGCATCAGGACGACTTCGCCGGGCTGCTGCCGTGGCTGTTCGGCCACTGCGCGCCCGGCCGTGACTGGATCCGTACGGCCATGCTGAGCCGACTGGAAGGAGGACGCACATGACCGCACTCGAGACGCTCCTGCCCGCGCCGCTCGACCTGCGCGGCTACCGCGCGGGCGCGCCGCAGCGCGCCGGGGCGCTGACCATGGTGCCGATCTGGGGCCCTGAGCGGCCCGGCATCGTGCCGCCCCGCTCCGGGCTGAAGCTCGAGCGGGTCGTCGGGTACGGCCAGGTCGAGCTGCTCAACGGTGCCCGCGAGGGTGTGGCGATCGTGCCGCTGCACATCGGCTACATCCAGGACGCCGCCCAGAACCACGCCCTGTGCTCGGCGGCGCTGATGGGTGCCGGGCAGACGAGGCGGTTCGACGACGCCTGCTGCGTCCAGGCCAGTCAGGGCGGCTACCTGGAGGGCCGCGACCAGTGGTTCTTCGTGCTGCCGGTCGAGCTGCGGGCCAAGGCGCTGGAGCTGCGCGGGCACCACGACTACGCCAAGCTGTGGCCGGACATCTCCGAGCTCAACGCCGCGTGCGGGCTGCCGTCGCGCGGGCACCTGGAGCAGATCCTGTCGCGCAAGCGGGCGACGCTGACCCAGTTCCAGGGCCGGCTGGAGCTGCTGCCGGGGCAGCTCGGCGCGCTGTTCTTCGTGGGTGACAGGTTCGCGGGGCTGGAGTTGGCGCCCGGTCCGGTGTACTTCGCCGAGATGTGGATGGCGCTGGTCTGCTTCGCGTACGGGGTCGCCGCCTGGCGGGCCGAGCCCGAGCGGGCCCACGCGGAGCCGTACGAGGCGGGCAGCCTGGCCGAGCTGCGCGCGGAGCTGGCGCTCGACCGGGCAGCCCGTCAGGCAGAGGTGGCCTCCTGGCTGCCCGCGCCGGCCGGCGACGTGCGCATGGTCGAGGAGGAGCGCTACCTCGACCTGCGGCTGTCCACCGTGACCGGCGACGGGCTGGCCGGTCAGGTGGTCACCGAGCACGGGCGGCCGGTGTACGCGTCGCTGTTCGCGAGCCGGTAAATCCGGTTGCGGCGGGTCCACGACGACAGGTTGAATGATCAGTGCGGGAACTGCGCCGGGCACGGCGGGCTCAACCCCTCATGCCATGTAAGGGCGTCGTTTTGAGAACGGCTCTATGGTCCGCCGAGGCGCTGGCCACCGGTCCCGCACTGAGATCTTGCCAGCCCCCGGACTCGGTGTTACCTCTTGCGGGATGCGTGCAATTCGCGCATCCCTGAGACGCAGGAGGGAACCGTTGTCCTGGTTACGCAGTGCACTCGTCGCCGTCGCGCTCGCCGCGTCGGCACTACCCCTCGCAGGGCCCGCCCGGGGCGAACCCGGCGGGCAGGCCCCCGTCCATGACTTCCAGGCCGAAGAGCACGGCAAGCCGGACGTGGACAACCGGCAGGGCAGGGTCGCCCCGCCCGCCGGGCTGAACGCCCGCAGCGCCGGGTCGGCGGCCGAGATCCGCTGGAACGCTCTCGGCACCCCCGCGGCCGTCACCAGCGCCGAACCGCTGGCCGAAGGACTCGGGTCCGATCCCGAGCAGGCCGCCCGCACGTACCTCAAGAACAACCCCGCCGTCTTCGGCCTGTCCGCGCAGGCGGTGGACGCGCTGGAGCGGGTCGCGGTCAACCCCGTCGGCGCGGGTCACGCCGTGCTGCTGCGCCAGCGCTTCGGCGACCTGCCGGCCGGCGTGGACGGCCTCGTCGCGGTCGGCGTGGTGAACGGCCAGATCAGGCACGTCACCTCCTCGCTGTCCCGCGAGACGGAGGCGCCGCCGGCCGCGACGATCACCGCGCAGCAGGCGCTGGAGATCGCGGCCAGGGACGGCGGCATCGACCTGGCCACGGCGGCCACCAAGCAGGCGACGCCGGTGGCGGTGCCCGCTCCCGACGGGGTGCACAGCGCGTACCAGGTGGTCCTGATCGGCGGCTCGAGCGGCGAGGCGGCGGGGTTCACGACGCACGTGGACGCCGTCAGCGGCGCCATCCTCGTACGGGAGAACCTGGTCGACCACTTCGACCCCGAGAACCCGCGCTGGAAGGCCTTCCCGGCGAACCCGCGCGACGACTACTCCTCCCGCGACACCCGCCAGACCTGGTGCTTCGCGGCGGGCCCCGGCTGCGACTACGTGACCGGCGGCGACCCGGCGACCGGCAAGGCGTGGGACGTCGACCACACCACGGACGCCTCGACGAACACCAGCGCCGGCAACGCGACCAAGACGACCGAGAACCGGGCGAACGGCGACCCGTTCTCCGTCGGGACCCGCACGAACGTGCTCACCCCGAGCAGGAACTACCTCTTCCCGTGGAAGAACACCTGGCACGAGTCCAAGTGCGACCCGGCGGTGTTCGACCAGGACGGCGAGGCCGACCTGGAAGCCGCCATCGCCAACCTGAACGCGATGCACAACAGGATGCACGACTGGTCGTATCGGCTCGGCTTCACCGAGACCGCCTGGAACATGCAGGCGGACAACGGCGCCCGCGGCGGCCTCGGCGGCGACGCCGAGCAGGGGAACGCGCAGGCCGGCGCGCGGGTGCTGTCCGTGCGCGACAACGCCAACCAGATCACCGGCCCTGACGGGCTCGCGCCGATCACGAACATGTACCTGTGGCAGCCGATCGCCGGCTCGTTCTACTCGCCCTGCGTGGACGGCGACTACGACATGTCGGTCATCGGCCACGAATACACGCACGCGATCTCCGGCCGCATGATCGGCGGCCCGAACGCCGGCTGGAGCGGCGCCCAGGCCGGGGCCATGAACGAGAGCACCTCCGACCTGTTCGCGATGGAGCACCTCTTCGAGTACGGCTTCCGCCCCTCGGGCCTGACCCCGTACGTGACCGGCGGCTACGTGACCGGGGACAAGGAACGCGGCATCAGGAACTACGACATGTCCAAGTCGCCGCTGAACTACAGCGACGTCGCGTACGACATCGTCGGCCAGCAGGTGCACGCGGACGGCGAGATCTGGTCGGCGACCCAGTTCGACGTGCGCGCGGCGTTCGTCAAGCGGTACGGCGATGGCACGGCCAGGCAGCAGCGGGCCTGCGCGGACGGGCAGACACCGGTCGAGCGGTGCCCGGGCAACCGGCGCTGGGCGCAGCTGTCGTTCGACGCCCTGCTGCTGATGGCCTCGGGCGCGGTCAGCTACGTCGACCACCGCGACGCGCTGCTGGCGGCCGACGCGATGCGGTTCGGCGGCAAGAACCAGGACATCATGTGGCGCGCGTTCGCCGAGCACGGTCTGGGCAAGGGCGCGGCCAGTACCGGCGCGAACGACGCCGACCCGACGCCGAGCTTCGTCAACCCCGCGGGCAAGAACGGCTCGCTGCAGCTCAAGCCGCTGGGTGAGGCGAAGGGTGCGGCGCTGCGGCTGTACGTGGGCGACTACGAGGGCCGCGCGGTCCCGGTCGCCGACACCGACCCGGCGACGCCGCTGGGCGACACGGTGGAGATGACGCCCGGCGTGTACTCGTTCATCGTGGCGGGCAACGGGTTCGGGCACACGCGGCTGAAGTTCGTGGTGGTGGGCGGCGTGCAGTTGCCGCTCCCGCTGCCGCTGACCCGCAACCTCGCCTCGGCGGCGGGCGGCGCGACGGCCACGGGCGACGGCGTCAACCAGACCAAGCTGATCGACGAGACCGAGGCCACGAACTGGGCCTCGCTCACCGGCGCGCCCGCCGGCAAGTCGGTCGTCGTGGACCTGGCGGGCGACGCGCCGGTCAAGGTCCGCCGCGTGCAGGTGAGCGCGATGCTGCGGCCCAACGTCAACGACGCGGCCGACCCCGGCGGGCAGAACCGCTTCTCCAGCGTGCGCTCGTTCGAGGTGCTGGCCTGCGGTTCGGGCTGCACCGACCCGGCGAACTTCACGAAGATCTACACCAGCCCCGCGGACGCCTTCAAGTCGGGGCTGCCGCGTCCCCGGGGCGCCGACATGATCTTCAAGTCGTTCGACGTGCGGGCCACGAGTGCGACGCATCTGATGTTCCGGGTGCTCAGCACGCAGTGCACCGGCAATCCGCTGTACGCCGGTGAGCAGGACCAGGATCCGAACTCCGCGACGGACTGCGCCACGGCCAGCCCGCAGCGGGAGCAGGTGAGGGCGGCCGAGTTCCAGGCGTTCTCGCACTGAGGTCGTGATTCTTTACGGCCCGCGTCCTGTTGGGCGCGGGCCGTTCGCGTGCTTGCTTCCATGTAGTTCGAGGCCGTACTATTCGAGGCAGATCTAGTTAGATGTCGAATTATCTGGGGGAGAAGTATGCGTACCCTGATCCGTGGTGTCCGGGTCTTCGACGGCGAGCGGACCGTGCCGGCGGCCGACGTGGTGATCGACGGCGACCGCATCGTCACGGTCGCCATCGGCGGCGACCGTATCGGCGCGGTCGTCGGCCACGTGGACACCGTGATCGACGGCGCTGGAAAGACCCTGCTGCCGGGCCTGATCGACGCGCACACGCACGCGTTCGAGGGCGACCTGGCCGAGGCGCTGACGTTCGGCGTCACCACCGAGCTCGACATGAACAACCTGCCGCCGCTCCTCGCCGCTCAGCGCCACCAGGCCGCCGAACGCGACGACGTGGCCGACATCCGCAGCTCCAGCATGATCGCCACCGCCCCGCATGGGCACCCGACCCAGATCATGACCGCGGACGTGCTCAAGGCCCTCGGCACGGACCGCACCCTCGACACGGTGGCCGACTCGGGCGAGGCCAAGGCGTTCGTGGAGGCGCGGCTGGCCGAGGGCGTCGACTACCTCAAGATCGCCATCGACGACGGCGGGTCGTCCGGGATGCGGCTGCCCGCCCTCGGCCCCGAGCTCGCCGCCGTCCTGGTCGAGGCCGGGCACGCCGCCGGCCTGCGGGTCATCGCGCACACGGTCACCGCCAGGGAGGCGCTCATCGCCCTGGACGCGGGCGCCGACGGGCTGGCGCACCTGTACTCCGACGTGAACGAGGAGCAGTCCGAGGACATGGCGGCCAGGGTCGCCGCGTACGACGCGTTCGTGATCAGCACGATCACCTACATCGAGGCCGTCACCGGCGACCCGAACGGCCGGGAACTGCTGCGGGACCCGCGGATCGCCGCGCGCATGTCGGACCGCTCGAAGGCCACGTTCGGCCGGGAGTGGGCGGACATCCCCATGCACTCCCAGGGCGTCATCAACGCCTCGCACGCGGCCACGGCCCTGCGGCGCGCGGGGGTGCCGGTGCTGGCGGGCACGGACTGCACCCCGTTCGGGCCGGTGCACGGGGCGGGCCTGCACCACGAGCTGCTCCTGCTGACGGAGGCGGGCTGGACGGCGGAGCAGGCGCTCGCGGCGGCGACCGGCACCACGGCCCGCCTCTTCGGCCTGACGGACCGGGGCCGCATCGCCCCTGGCCTCCGTGCCGACCTGCTGCTCGTGAACGGCGACCCGACCACGGACATCACGGCGTCCCGGGCCATCGAGGAGGTGTGGCGAGGCGGCGTACGACGTAGGTTGGCCGACTGACACCCACCCTGCCAAAAGGATCAGCCCGGTCGATTGACCGCGTAATTGTTCGATCGGTCGTTACCCCATGTCGGCCCCACGATGCTTGCCGGCTGGGCGAGATCGGCCTGACCGAGGTGATGGCCGCGCTCAGTGCTCCGATCCGGCTCGGCCTGCTGCGGGTACCGGCCGACAGCCGTGACGCGGGTGGGGCGAGTCGCAGGCGCCGGTGGCCAAGTCAACGCTCAACTGTGTCGTGCCGAGTTGTCACAGACCGGGCTGCCGCCCTGTCTTACAGACGGACCGGACGTTGCGCAGCGACAGGAGCGAGACCTTGCCACCCACCGGCACCACCATCCGCCTTCGGGTCCGGATGAGCGCCCGCCCCATCGACGAGCCGCACCGCGCTTCGAGCCAGCTCGAGCTGCTGTTCGACCTCACCTTCGTGGTCGCGGTCGCCGCCGTCACCGCCCAGCTCGCGCACAACCTCGCCGACGGTCACGGCCTCGCCGCACTGGTCCCGTTCCTCCAGGTGTTCTTCGCGATCTGGTGGGCGTGGATGAACTTCACCTGGTTCGCCTCGTCCTACGACACCGACGATGTCGCCTACCGGCTGCTGACGATGGTGCAGATGGCCGGTGTGCTGACCCTCGCCGCCGGCGTGCCCGCCGCGTTCAGCCACTCCGACTACGGCATCATCACCCTCGGCTACGTCATCATGAGGATCGGGCTCGTCGCCCAATGGCTGCGAGCCGGTCTCGAAGACCCGGCCCGCCGACGCACCGCGCTGCGCTACGCCGCCGGCATCAGCCTCGTGACGGCGGGCTGGGCGCTGCGCTACCTGTTCGCGGAGCTGGGCCTGCTGCCCTCCTTCGCCGGGCTGCTGGTCCTTGTCTTCCTGGACGTACTGGAACTCTCGGTGCCGCGGTGGGCCGAACGGGCCAGGCCCACCACCTGGCACCCGCACCACATCGCCGAGCGCTACGGCCTGTTCACGATCATTCTGCTCGGTGAGAGCGTGCTGGCCGCGAGCAGGGGAGTCGAGGGAGCGCTCGAAGCGGGCCAGATCAGGGGGGCCTTCGTCGTCATCGCCGGTTGCGGGCTCGTGCTGCTGTTCGCGCTTTGGTGGCTGTACTTCCTCATCGAGGCGGGGGAGGGGCTCAGTGACCGCCGGCATCGCTCGTACCTGTGGGGGTACGGCCACTACGGCATCTTCGCGGCACTGGCGGCCCTCGGCGCGGGGCTGGAGGTGGCGGTGGAGCAGAGCGGGCACGCGGTCGCGGCGTCGCCGCAGGCACTCGGCTACGCTGTCGCCATCCCGGTCGGTGCGTATCTCGCGCTGCTGTGGGCCGCGCACGCGCTGGTCGCCGCCGAGCCCGTCATCTATCCCGCCGCGGTCCTGGGCTGCGTCGCCGCCGTCCTGCTGCTGCCGCTCGCGGCGCCCTGGATCGGGGTGGCCGCCGTGGTCGCGGCGATCACGGCCCTCTGCGTGCTGCTGGTCGCCGTCTCGATCACGACCGCGGCCGCCGGGACGCGTGGTCAGGGCCCGCGGCTGTCCACCCCCGCCGAGTCGTGACCTTCCGCGCTGGTGGACACCGCGGTGAGCTTGGCGGGGTTCATCATCCACAGCACCTGGTCGATGCCCTGGTCCGAGGCGTTGACGGTGACGACCGTGAACACCTGTCCGTCGCGGCTCAGCAGCGCTGAGGTCTGGCCGTTCGTGCTCGCCCAGGCCACCTCGACCCCGGCCCAGAACCGGCTCGCGAACGCCCTCACGTACTTCGCCACCCGCTCCGCGCCCGCCACGGGGAACCGGGAGGCGCGGACGGCCCCGCCGCCGTCGGAGTAGCTGATCACGTCCGCGGCGAAGAGCTCTTCCAACGCGGTCATGTCGCCGGAGCGGGCGGCGGCGACGAAGGCGATGAGGAGGCGGCGTTGTTCGGCTTGGGTCACGGGGGTGCGGCGGGCGACGAGGACGCGTTTGCGGGCTCGGCTGACGAGCTGGCGTATGGCGGGTTCGTTGAGTTCGAGGATGTCGGCGATCTGCCGGTAGGGGTAGTCGAACGCCTCTCGTAGCACGTAGGCGGCGCGTTCGGTGGGGGAGAGCCGTTCCAGGAGGAGCAGGACGGCGAACTCCAGGGCTTCGGCGCGCTCGGCGCCGAGGTAGGGGTCGGCGCCGGTGTCGACGGGTTCGGGCAGCCAGGGGCCGAGATAGGTCTCGCGGCGGACGCGGGCGGATTGCATGGCGTTGATCGCCAGCCGGGTGGTCGTGGTGGCCAGGAAGGCGGCGGGGTCGTCGACCGTGGCGCGGTCGTAGGCCTGCCAGCGCAGCCAGACGTCCTGGACCAGGTCTTCCGCTTCGGTGACGCTGGCCAGCATCCGGTACGCGATCCCGAACAGGCGTGGTCGCACACCGGCGAACACCGCCGCCGCCTGCTCCAGCTCCTTCACCGCCATCGCCCCCTTCGGCTGCCACCTGCCGCCTACCCCTTGAGCAGCGAGGGCAGACCGGCGGCAGGTAACAGTACCGGGAGATCTCCGCTGGTCAGCTCTGGATGGACTTGGTCTCGAGATACTCCTCGAGGCCGTGGCGGCCGAACACGGCGCCGGTGAGCCCGTACGTCGTGCTGTTGGCGATCTCCACGGCTTGGTCGTCGCCGGTGCTGCTCGGAGGCCATCGGGCCGATGCCGGTGGCCTCGTCCGCCGGGTCGTCGACGACGTGAACCTGACCGGCGTACCCCCGATGCGGCGCAACCCGCGGCTGTCCGACCACGAGCCGGGCAGCGCGATCAGGGCCGCGCAGGAAGAGTTCAACCGTACCTACTGCACCCTGCTGAGCCGGCTCGAGCAGGCCTTCAACGGCAGCCCGAAGCAGCTCGGGGCCGCCACCGGCACCATGTACGCGCTCAAGGGCCAGGCCCAGGCCCTGATGCGGATGCCCGACGAAGACGGCACCACCGCCGGCCCCACCTTCGAATACGTGGCGCCCGAACTGCGGCGGTGAAGCGCAGGCGGCACCCCGCCCAGGCGAACCGGGCTGGCGGATGCGCTCAATCAGGTCCTGCCCACGCAAAAGCCAATTGCGCTACTCTTGGTATCGATACTTGAGGTAGCGAAACTAGCGGGCTGGGGAGGACACATGAGCGAGGTCACCGCAACGGAGCGGTCGCCGCTGGGCATCCGGTTGATGCATGCCCTGGGAAAGGAGCCGGACTGGTTGGCGATGACGGCCGAGGAACTGGTCGTCTTGCGCGATGCGGTGAACCGCAAGCGGTCGTCCCGCCTGGCCCGGCTGATCACCGGATTTCCGGACCGCGGCGCCACGATCCAGTGGCAGGAGGTGGCGCTGCACGACCGCAGGCTCCGGGTCCGGGTCCACCGGCCCTCGGGCGGGCAGGCCGGCTTGCCTCTGGTGCTCCACGTGCACGGAGGCGGGTTCGTGGGCACGGCGGTGCAGAGCGACTGGGTCAACAGCCACCTCGCCGCGCGGCTGCCCGCGGTCGTCGTCTCGGTCGAGCACCGCCTCCTCGACCAGGAGACCCCGCTGTCGGCGGCCGTCGACGACGGCTGGGACGTGCTCCGGCACGTGGTGCGGCACGCCGGGCAGTGGGGAGTCGACCCGGCACGGGTCGCCGTCTTCGGTGAGAGCACCGGCTCGTTGGTCACTGCCCTGGCCGCGATCCGGGCCAGGGAGTCCGGCCTGCCCCTGCGGGCGCAGGTGCTGGTCAACGCCGCTGTCGACCTGACCTCGGCGGGGTTCGACCACGCCTCCATGCACCGACACGCCCATGGCCCGGGCCTCACCATGACGCAGATGCGGCTGTTCCAGCGGCTCGCCGTTCCGCCCGGATCGGATCCTCGTACGGTGTCGCCGCTGTACGCCGGCGACCTCGGCGGGCTGGCCCCGGCACTCGTGGTGGTGCCGACCATCGATCCGGTGGCCGACCACGGCCGCTGCTACGCCGAACGGCTGCGGGCGGCCGGGACGCCCGCGCGGCTCACCGAACATCCCGGAGCGACGCACGCGTTCCTCAGCATGCCGGGCCTGGTGCCGCAGGCGAAGGCCGCGCGGGCGGAGATCGCCGCGTTCCTCCGAGAGGCCTTCACCGGGTGATGGATCCCGGAGGATCCAGGAGTTGCGCGAGCGCACGAGAATAGGTGCGTGACTCACGTCCACATCGTCTACGCGCATCCGAGCGAGCGAAGCTTCACGCGCGAGGTTCTCGACGCGTTCCTGGGCGGGCTCGACGACGCCGGCCACCCGCGTACGGTCTCGGACCTCTACGCGATGGAGTTCCGCTCGGAGCTCACCTTGGAGGAGTACGAGCGCGAGTCCGGCCACCGCGCTGACGCGCGCGTCCCCGATGACGTCGCCGCTGAGCAGGCCAGGCTCAATGCCGCCGACGTGTGGGTGTTCATCTATCCGGTGTGGTGGACGGACTGCCCGGCGCGGCTCAAGGGCTGGTTCGACCGCGTGTGGACGACGGGGTTCGCGTACAAGCCCGCAGGCATGCGCGCGGCTCGGCAGGCGCTCGTCCTGTGCACGGCCGGGTACAGCGTCGCCGAGCTCGACGCGTCGGGTTGCCACCAGGCGATGAGGACGACCATGCTCACCGACCGGATCGGCGAGCGGGCGAAGGCGAGCGAGTTCGTCGTGTTCGGGGGTTCGGTGCTGCGCGATGGCGACCCCGATCACTGGGCCGCCGTCAAAGCCGGGCATCTGGCACGGGCAGCCGAGTTGGCGCGGTCCCTCTGACCGGCGGCGGTGAGCCAGGCCCTAACGCAGCTGCGGCGACCGAGCGCCCGCCCGTTGACCGACGAAGCGCGGAAAGGCCCGGCGCGCGGGGCGCCGGGCCTGGGGACCGCGTGTGGAGACGAGGTGGGTCAGGAGATCAGGCGGCTTAGTAGATGCGGTACTTGCGGCCGCAGTTGTCGAACTTGCCGGCCCAGCAGGTGAACGTGTAGACCTTCTTGATCCCCTTGCCGCTCCAGTTCCCGACCACCTTGCCGTCGAACGAGCGGTTGAACTTGTGCCAGCTGCCGTTCTGGTAGAACTCGAACCACACCCAGCCCTTCTTGCCGCCGACCTTGTCCACGCCGTACCACTTCGTGTGGACCACGTGGCCGCTCTTCCACGTCTTGCCGAACGTGTAGGCCTTGCGGTCACTGGAGAAGAACTTCCCCCAGCTCGTCCCCGTCGAAGTGGTGCCGGCAGCCGTGGTGGCGGTGGCGGCCTGGGCGGCGACCGGGCTCATGGCGAGGCCGGTGACAGCCATCGAACCGGCCAGAGCCGCGATCGCGAGAGTCTTACGCATTGGGTTCCTCCCCGTTTGTCGTGCACCGGTTGATCCGGCAGCAGGGACATTACGGAGAATCCATGCGATCAACTGTGGACAAATCCGCACTACGAGAGTGATGGGCAGCACACCTGCCAGGTGATCAACGGGCCGCGGCAGCGAGCCTGTCCGCCGGGAACGGGGTGAGCGGGAGCCGGGAGGACTTGGCCTGGGGCGCGGTGGTCCCGCACAGGGACAGGAACAGGTGGTCGACCAGGGCGAAGTCGATCGGGCTCGGGACGATCTCGCCGTTCTCGTCGATCCGCTGGTACTTCGCCAGGTTCATCCCGAAGGACAGCTGGCGGCTGCCGTCCGGGCTGGACAGTGACTGCGTGATCATCCCGAACACGCCCCCGTCGTGACCCCAGAAGCGGCCGCACGGCAGGTCGAGGGAGTAGAGGCCGAGGCCGTAGTTGATCGCGGCCCCGCCGGCCAGCACCGTCACCGTCTTCTGCATCTCGGCGACCTGCGCGGCGCCGACCAGCTCGCCGCGCAGCAGCGCGCGGTAGAAGCGGTTGAGGTCGTCCATCGTGGACACGATCGCGCCTGCCGTCCCGCCCCACGACATGTTGTAGACGCTGTAGTCGCGCGGCGGGTCGATCAGGCCGAACAGCGACTCGTACGCCTTGGAGTGCGGCCCCGGGATGACCGGGGTGCGCGGGAACGACGTGTGCCGCAGGCCCGCCTTGCGGATGACGTTGCGGGTGACGTACCGCTCGGCGTCCGTGCCCGTCACCTTCTCCAGGAGCAGGCCGGCCAGGATGTAGTTGGTGTTCGAGTACGACCCGGGGATCGCCCCGGGCTCGCCGGTCGGGGCGGCGGCCAGGCCCATCCCGACCAGTTCCTTCGGGGTGAACGTGCGGAAGCGGTTGTCGTCCAGGCTCTTGCCCGAGCCCTCCAGCAGCGACGGGAACGCCAAGCCGATGTAGTCGCCGATGTGGCTGGTGTGGTTGAGCAGCATCCGTACGGTGATCCGCTGGCCGCGGTCACCCGGGACCAGGTCGGGGAGGTAGCGGCCGATCGGGGCGTCCAGGTCGATGGCGCCGCGCGCCACCTGCTGGAGGATGGCCACCGAGACGAACGTCTTGGTGATGCTGCCCACCCGGTGCACCATGTCGGGCCGTACGGGGCGGCGCGTGTCGACATCGGCCACGCCGGACGCGCCCTGCCAGGTCTGGCCCTGGTCGCGAACCTGCGAGTAGATGCCGTACATGCCCGCCTCGTGGACGGCGTCCAGGGACTTCCGGAGCGCCTGCCGGTCCAGCCCGCCGTCCTGGCTCGTCCCGGTGGCGCTCGTCGTCTGCGCGGCGGCCGGTGCGGTGAGGGTCGCCGCGGCGAGCACGGCCCCCATCCCGGTCGCGAGGGCCAGCCGCCTGGCACGGCCCACGGTCGATAGCAGTGTCCTGAATCGGAGGGATGTCATGGTCGTCAGCATGATTGAGCCGGGCTCGTGAGGTTAGTCCGCTGTGTCACCGGGTCCCCATGAGCCGTGTCACCGGGTCCCCATGACACGGGTCATCCCGAACCCATGACACTCTCGGCCTTACGGACGATGCGCCTGGCGGGTGAGCAGGCCCGCCGATCCGGTACGGGTACTCTTCTAAACCGGTCTGTTCACCGTCGGAAAGGACACTGCGGATGCCCCATGCGGCGAGGCCCACGGTCACGCTGCACGACGTGGCCGCGGCGGCCGGAGTCTCGATCTCCACCGCGTCCAGGGTCCTGGGCGGCAGCACGCGCAAGGTGGCGCCCGAGAACGAGGCCCGCGTGCTGGCCGCGGCGGCGGCCCTGCGGTACACGGTGGACGCCTCGGCCAGGGCGATGCGCCGGGCGAGCGACTCGATCGCGCTCGTCGCCGACGACCTCACGACGCCGTCCATGGCCGTGGTCGTGGCCGCGATGGAACGCGAAGCCCGTACGGCCGGCGCGTTCGTCACCGTCTCGTCCACCATGGGAGCGGTCGAGCGGCAGCTCGAGACGGTCCGGGTGCTGCGCTCGCTGCGGCCGCGCGCGCTGGTGCTGACCTCCAGCCGGTTCATGGCGAACGCGCTCGGCGGGCGGCTGCTGAAGGAGCTCGGTTCGTACGAACGGGAGGGCGGCCGGGTCGTCATCGTCGGCGAGACGGACATGACTTTCGACGCGATCGGATTCGACGATTTCGCGGCCGGGCGCTCGGCGGGCGCATTCGTGGCGGAAACCGGGCACCGGCGGGTGGCGATATTCGGTGGCGCTCGCGAGCTTCGCAACATGGGCTCGCGTACGGCCGGTTTCATGGCCGGACTTCGCGCCGGGGGCCTTGCCGAGCGGGATATCCGGATCGTTTATTGCGAAGTCAGCCGCCAGGGCGGATTCGACGCGGCGCGGCGGCTGGCGGGGGAGGGGATGTCCGGCACGGACGCGGTTCTCGCGGTCAACGACACCGTCGCCATCGGCGCGATGTCGGGATTTCGCGCCGCCGGGCTGGCGGTTCCCGAGGACGTTTCCGTGACGGGCATCGACGATATTCCGCTCGCCGGGGATGTGACGCCGCGATTGACGACCGTCGCGCTTCCGCTGGCGCAGGCGGGGGTGGAGGCGATCCGTTTCGCACTGGGAAATGCGGGTGCGGGGCGGCGGCTCACCCTGGAGGGGCGGCTGATCGTGCGCGAAAGCACCCGCCCGAGGAAATAACCGCTCCCTTCGAGCGCGCTTGTGCCCGCTTCCGGGGAGGGCGGCGGTGGCGGCACCGGGCCCGCCGAGTTGCGTCCCGCCGGCGGACTCGCGGGTGGGCTCGATGGCGGTGGTGCTGGGGCCGTGGTGCTGCCTATGGCGGTGGCGAACGGGTCGCCGCACCGGGCGGTCTCGGGCGCTGTAGTCGGTCGGTAACACCCTTGACGCGTAGGTAACGCGCGTGCAAACTGCGGAATACGTTTTCCAACGGAATACGTTTTCCAGCAACCCCAGGAGGTCACGTGTGAGTGCTCTCGGCGAGCTCCAGCGCATGCGCAAGGGCAGCCGCGGACCCCTCGGCGGCGGCAATCGGGACAACAAGGCCGCCTTCGCGTTCCTCGCCCCCTGGTTCGTCGGCCTGCTGCTCATCACGGCCGGCCCGATCGTGGCCTCCTTCGTGCTGGGCTTCACCGACTACAACCTCATCCAGCCTCCGACCTTCAACGGCCTGGACAACTTCGCCCGCATGCTCACCGACGTCCGCCTCCACCGGGCGCTCGGCGTCACGCTGATCTACGTCGTCGTCTCCGTCCCGCTGCAGCTGGCCGCCGCCCTGGGGCTGGCGCTGCTGCTCGACAAGGGGCTGCGCGGGCTGGCGTTCTACCGCTCGGCGTTCTACCTGCCGTCGCTGCTCGGCTCCAGCGTGGCCATCGCGGTGCTGTGGCGGCAGATCTTCGGCGCCGACGGCCTGATCAACCAGCTGTTCGGCATCGAGGGCCGCGGCTGGATCTCCGACCCGGACACCGCGCTGTCGACGCTGATCATCCTGAACGTCTGGACGTTCGGCGCCCCGATGGTGATCTTCCTGGCCGGGCTGCGCCAGATCCCGAGGATGTACTACGAGGCGGCGGCCACGGACGGGGCGGGGAAGTGGACGCAGTTCAGGAGCATCACGATCCCGCTCCTGTCACCGATCGTCTTCTTCAACCTGGTCCTGCAGATCATCCACGCGTTCCAGTCGTTCACGCAGGCGTTCGTGGTCTCGGGCGGCACCGGCGGGCCGTCCGACTCGACCCTGTTCTACACGCTCTACCTGTATCAACGCGGGTTCCACAACTTCGACATGGGGTACGCCTCGGCGCTCGCCTGGCTGCTCCTGGTGATCATCGCCGGCTTCACCGCCGTCAACTTCTGGGCCGCCAAATTCTGGGTCGTTTACGATGACTGAACTCCGAAAGCTGATCAAGCACGCCGCCCTCATCCTCCTCGCCCTGGTCATGCTGTACCCGGTGCTGTGGATGGTGGTCAGCTCGCTGAGGCCCGACAACGAGATCTTCCGCCGCCCCGGCCTGATCCTCGACGGCCTCCAGACCCAGAACTACGGCGCCGGCTGGACCGCGCTGGCCTCCCCGTTCGGCCACTACCTGGCCAACTCGGCCATCCTCGTGCTGGCCTGCATCGTCGGGAACCTGGTGTCCTGCTCGATGGCCGCGTACGCGTTCGCCAGGCTGGAGTTCACCGGCAAGCGCCTGTGGTTCGCGATCATGCTCGGCACCATCATGCTGCCGATCCACGTGATCATCGTGCCGCAGTACATCCTGTTCTCCCAGCTCGACTGGGTGAACACGTTCCTGCCGCTGGTGGTGCCGAAGTTCCTGGCCACGGACGCGTTCTTCGTCTTCCTCATGGTGCAGTTCATCCGCGGCCTGCCGCGCGAGCTGGACGAGGCGGCCAGGATCGACGGCTGCGGCCACCCGAGGATCTTCCTGCGGATCATCCTGCCGCTGATGCTCCCGGCGCTCGCCACCACGGTGATCTTCACGTTCATCTGGACCTGGAACGACTTCTTCAGCCAGCTCATCTACCTGACGGACCCGGAGATGTACACGGTGCCGGTGGCGCTGCGCTCGTTCGTGGACGCCACGGTCTCGACCTCATGGGGATCCATGTTCGCCATGAGCGTGGTGTCCCTGGCCCCGGTCTTCATCGCCTTCCTCGTCGGCCAGCGCTACCTCATCCGAGGCATCGCCACGACCGGCGGCAAGTAATCCCCCGCGAAGAGGAATCATCATGCGACGAATAGCCCTCGCCATGGCGTCGGTGCTCATGCTCAGCGCGTGCGGCAGTGGCGGCAGCGCCGGTCAGGAGCTGTCGAAGGACCCGGTCACCCTCCGCTTCACCTGGTGGGGCGCGGACGAACGGCACAAGCGCACCCAGCAGGTCATCGACCTCTTCCAGAAGAAGTACCCGAACATCACGGTCAAGGGCGAGTTCAAGGACTGGAACGGCTACTGGGAGAGCCTCGCGACCACGGTGGCGGCCAACGACGCGCCGGACGTCATCCAGATGGACGAGCTCTACCTCTCCTCGTACGCCGAGCGCGGCGCCCTGCTCGACCTCGGCACCGTCGGCAAACACCTCAAGACCGCCGACTTCGACAAGTCCGCCCTGGACACGGGTGTGGTCAAGGGCAAGCAGTACGCGCTCCCCGTCGGTCTGTCCACGTACGCGATCGTCGCCAACACCGACCTCCTCGACCAGCTCAAGATCAAGCTGCCGGACGACAACACCTGGTCGTGGGAGGACCTGAAGAAGGTCGGCGACGAGGTGTCGAAAGCGGGCGGCGGCAAGGTCACCGGCCTGCAGTCACTGGGCTTCGAGGCGGGCGGGGTCAACATCTGGGCCAGGCAGGCGGGCGCGGCCCTGTTCGACGCGAACGGCAAGGTCGCCGTCCCGCCGGAGGTGCTGGCCTCGTACTGGACCTACATCAGGGACCTGGCCAAGCAGGGCGTCACGCCGTCGCCGTCGGTCACCATCGAGCGGGCCGGCGGCTCGCTCGACCAGTCGGGCACGGCCACGAACGCCTCGGTCTTCGCCACCTGGTGGAACACCCAGCTCAGCTCCCTGACCACGGCGAGCGGCGCCAAGCTGAAGCTGCTCAGGCTCCCCGGCGAGACGCAGGCCAAGTCGCCCGGCGCGTACTTTAAGTCCTCGATGTACTGGTCGATCTCGTCGCGCAGCAAGCACCCGGCCGAGGCCGCGCTGTTCGTGGACTTCCTGGCCAACAGCCAGGAGGCGGCCGACATCCTGCTGACCGACCGCGGCGTCCCCGCGAACAAGAAGATCCGCGCGGCCATCACCCCGAAGCTCACCGAAACGGACAAAGCCGCTGCTGAGTACCTGGACACCGCCAAAGTCGGGCAAGCCCCTAGAGTGACCCCGAACGGCGCCAGCGATCTCGAAGCCATCATCAAACGGCACACGGAAGAGGTGCTGTTCGACCGGGAGACGCCGGAGCAGGCGGCCAAGTCGTTCATCACGGAACTGCAGGCCGAGATCGACGGCGCCTGACAGACCCCCACATAGGAGCAACATCTTGAGTCAACGGAACTACCGGGCCGCGATCGTCGGGACCGGCGCGATCGCCCACGCGCACGCGCAGGCCCTGCTCGGGTCGGGGCGGGCCGAGCTCGTGGCGGTGGCGGACGTGGACGCCGGGCGGGCGGGCGAGTTCGCCGGGAAGTACGGCGGGCCGAGCACCCACGCGAGCCTGGACGACCTGCTGCGGGAGGAGCGGGTGGACCTCGTCCACCTGTGCACGCCGCCCCAGCTGCACGCCCCGCTGGCCATCGCGTGCCTGGAGGCCGGGGTCACGGCGCTGGTGGAGAAGCCGCCGACGCTCTCGCTCGCGGAGTTCGACGCGGTGATCGAGGCGGAGCGCCGCTCGACGGCGCACGTCGCGACCGTCCTGCAGCACCGCTTCGGGGCGGGCGCGCTCCGGCTGCGCCGCCTCCAGGAGGCCGGCGAGCTGGGCCGCCCGCTGCTGGCCACCTGCAACACCCAGTGGTACCGCGACGAGGCGTACTACGCGGTGCCGTGGCGCGGCACGTGGGAGTCGGAGGGCGGCGGCCCGACGATGGGGCACGGCATCCACCAGTTCGACCTGCTGTTCTCCGTGCTGGGCCCGTGGCGCGAGGTCACGGCCGTGGCCGCCCGCCAGGCGCGCCCGGTGGACACCGAGGACGTGTCGCTGGCGCTGGTGACGTTCGAGAACGGCGCCGTGGCCACGATCGTCAACTCCGTCGTGTCCCCGAGGCAGACCTCCCAGCTCCGTTTCGACTACGAGCGCGCCACCGTCGAGGTGGAGCACCTGTACGGCTACACCGACGACGACTGGACCGTGACCCCGGCGCCGGGCCAGGAGAGTGTGTCGGAGCTGTGGGCGCAGGGGCGCACGACCACCTCGAGCGGCCACGACGGCTGGCTCGCCGCCGTCTTCGACGCGCTCGACCGGGGCGAGGCGCCTCCGGTCACCGCCGAGGACACCCGCCGGACGATGGAGTTCATCGCCGCGCTGTACACCTCCGCCTTCACCGGCGAACGCGTACAGGCCGGACAGATCACTGCTGACAGCCCGTTCGCCCGGCGCATGGACGGCACGGGCGCCCCCTGGGAAAAGGTGAGGAACCCGTGACCCTGCAGGCCACGCACGCACTCGGCCGGTCGGTGACCGTCGCGGCCGGCGACGTCGAGCTGTTCACGTACGTCTACAGCCCCGACACGCCGGTGCTGGAGTCGCCCAAGCCGTACCTGCACCCGATCCGCACCCTCGGCGGCCGGCTGGTGTCGCTGTTCCGGCCGCACGACCACGTCTGGCACAAGGGCATCGCCTGGTCGCTGCCGCATGTCGGGGAGCACAACTTCTGGGGCGGGCCGACGTACGTGCACGGCCGGTTCTACGTGCAGCTCGAGAACAACGGCAGCGCCACGCACCGCGAGATGACCACCCTGGCGGCCACCGGCGAGCGGGTCGAGCTCGGGCACACGCTCGACTGGGCCGCGCAGGCCGGCGACCCGGTCATCGAGGAGCGGCGCTCGCTGGCCGCGCACGTCGTGGACGAGGCCACGTGGGCGCTGGTGTTCGACACGGAGATGACGAACGTGTCGGGCGGCACGCTCGCGTTCGGCTCCCCGACCACGAAGGGCCGCGAGAACGCCGGGTACGGCGGGCTCTTCTGGCGCGGGCCCCGGTCGTTCACCGGCGGGATCATCCAGTCGCCCGCCGGCGCGGGCGGCGACGAGCTGCGCGGCACGCGCGCCGAGTGGTTCGGCTTCCGCGGCCGGCACGACGAGAGCGGCGACCACTCGACGGTCGTCATGGTGGACGCCGCCGACAACCCGCAGCACCCGCCGCAGTGGTTCGCGCGCAGCGAGGACTTCGCCTGCCTGTGCCCGGCGCCGTTCTTCAGCGAGGAGGTCGAGCTGCCGGACGGGCAGTCGCTGCGGTTCCGGTACGCGGTCGTGATCGCCGACGGCGACCGGGGCGAGGAGGGCACGGAGCTGCTGGCCAAGCAGGGGAGGGCGGCGCTGGCATGACGTTCCCCGGAGGCACGTCCGTCAGCCGACTGGCGGTCTACTCGGGCAGCCCGTGCGCCGACGGCCTGGAGGGCGGCACGCCGCACCTGCACACGGCCTCGACGGAGGCGTACGTGGTCATCGGCGGGCACGGCACGCTGCAGACGCTCGACGTGAACGGGCTGCGCGAGACCGCGCTGAGCGCCGGGACGACCGTGTGGTTCACGCCCGGCACCATCCACCGCGCGGTCAACCGCAGGGGCCTGGAGGTGGTGGTCGTGATGTCGAACGCGGGCCTGCCCGAGGCCGGGGACGCGGTCATGACGTTCCCCCCGGAGATCGTGGCCGACCCCGAGCGCTACCGCCAGGCCGCGACCCTGCCCCCGTCGCCCCCGTCCGGCGGCCCGCCCCCGACCGGCGGGCCACCCGCGTCCTCCACTCCCCCCGAAGGACTCGCGCCCGGCGCGGCGGGCGCGCTCCGTGACATCGAGGAGGCCGTACGGCGCCGGCGCGAGCTGGCCGTCGAGGGTTTCCTGCGCCTGGCCGACGCCGCCGCCGACGGCGACCTGGCCCCGCTGCACCGCTTCTACGACCACGCCATCGCGCTCGTGCGCCCCAAGGCCGCGGCCTGGCGCACGATCTGGGAGGACACGGTCGCCGAGGAGACCCGCCGCACCGCCGGGATCCTCGACGCACTGGAGCGCGGCGACGGCGCGCACCTGCGGCGCTCCGCCCTGATGGAGAGCCCGCCGCACGACCGGTGGGGCATGTGCGGCAACCTCCGCGCGCACGACGTGGCCCACCCGATCGTCCACACCCCAGAACCGAGCTGATCGCCCACCGGCGCGCCCTGCGAGGGGCGCGCCGAATTCACCCCCCAGGAGCCCGGCGATGTTCCCCCAACTGCTGACCGCTGCCATGATCCTGATATCCACCCCGCCCACCACAGCCACAGTCACAGCCACCGTCACGGCGGGCACCACGTACTACGTCGACGCCGCGACGGGCGACGACGCGGCCTCGGGCCTCGACCAGGCACACCCCTGGAAGAGCCTGGGCAAGGTGAACGACACCACGTTCCGCCCGGGCGACCGCATCCTGCTGCGCGCCGGACAGCGGTGGACCGGCCAGCTCTGGCCCAAGGGCTCGGGCGAGAGCGGCGCGCCGATCACCGTCGACAGGTACGGCGAGGGCGGCAAGCCCCGCATCGACGGCGCGGGGCAGGTCGGCGACGCCGTCCGGCTGTTCAACCAGGAGTTCTGGACCATCCGCAACCTGGAGGTCACGAACGAGGTCCCGCCGACGGGCACCCCCGGCGAGAACCTGCGCGACCTGCGCGGCATCCACGTCTCCGGCGACAACAGCCAGACCCTCGACGGCTTCGTCATCGACGGGGTGGCCGTGCACGACGTCACCGGCCAGGTCAACTGGATCAGCGGCAGCACCGACAACAACGCGCCCGGCGTGCGCTTCAAGACCGGGTGGGACGGCTCGAAGAAGACGGGCGGCATCGTGTTCGACACGACGGTGCCGGACATCCACACGCCGCCGGACAAGGCGACCGTCCTGAACGACGTGGTCATCCAGAACTCCACGGTCGCCAACACCTCGTTCGCCGGGATCGTGTTCAAGCAGTACACCGGGGACGGCAAGAACGACGCGGGCGAGACGATCGCCACGGCCACCGGCTGGGGCACGCGGCAGAACGCCGACGACCCCAAGTTCACCCCGCACACGAACATCGTCATCAGGAACAACCACGTCACCCAGGCCGACACGGCCTACGGCTGCAACGGCATGTACCTCACGAACGTCCGGGGCGCGCTGGTCGAGCACAACGTCGTCTACCGGGCGGGCACCTCGGGCATCGAGTCGTACTACGCCGACGACGTGACGTTCCAGTTCAACGAGGTGTACGAGACGCAGCAGAAGGCCGGCGGCGCCGACTCCAACGGGATCGACCCGGACAAGGGCACCACCCGGCAGGTCGTGCAGTACAACTACCTGCACGGCAACGGCGACGGCGTGCTGCTGTGCCAGTTCGCGTTCGGTGACGCCGTGGTCAGGAACAACGTGATCGCGAGCAACACCCGCTACCAGATCTACCTGCACTCCGACCGGGCCGCGACCGCCAAGGTCTACAACAACACGATCTACAACGACAGGAGCGACTACCTCATCTACGGGTACGGCTCCTACATCGAGGCCCGCTACGACATCTCCGACAACCTCCTGTACTCCACGCGCCCGGCGACGCTGACGACCAGCCCGACCATCGCCTACAGCCACAACCTGTACGGCGGCGCCGACCTCGCGGTCCCGGACGGCGACACCGGCGCCGTGGTGGCCGACCCGCTGTTCGCGAAGGCGCCGCCGACCGGCCCGTACGGCACGCCGGAGTCGGGCCCCCGGCTCGACACCGCGTACGGCCTGCGCGTCTCCTCCGGCTCGTACGCGATCGACGCGGGCGTCGAGATCGCCGGGAACGGCGGTCGCGACTACGCCGGGACCCCGCTCTACAACGGCGGCGCGGACATCGGCGCCTTCGAGTACACCACCGCCCAGGACGCCACCACCGAGTCCGTCACCGGCACCGCCCGCACCCCCTCGGGCGTCCCCGTCGCGGGCGCGACCGTGACGGCGGCGGGCAGGACGGCGACCACCGGCGCCGACGGCCGCTTCGCGATCAGGGACCTCCCCTTCGCCGACGGCGTCGAGGTGACCGCCGCCAGGAACGGCTACGCGAGCGCCACCGGGACCGTGAACGTGCGCCCCGGCAACACCGTCACCGTCCGCCTGACCATGGCCTCGGCCAGTACGGTCGGCTCGGTCACCGGACGCGTGCTCGACCAGGCCGCCCGCCCGCTGCCCGGCGCCACGGTCACCGTCAAGGACGGCGACCAGGCGCTCGCCACCGCGACCAGCGGCCCCGACGGCGCCTTCACCGTGGTGAACGTCCCGGTGGGGGAGGGATATCTGGTCCAGGCCGCGTCCGGCGGATACGTGACGGCCGGCCGATCAGGGTTGACCGTGGAGGCGGCCACCGCGACCGACGCGGGCGCGCTGCTCCTGGTCCGCCCGATCCCGGACTACGTGGCCGTGCACGACTTCGACGACCTGCCGACCGGGCCGCTGACCAGCGGTGACGGCCTCACCGTGAGCGGCTCCGGCGGGGGCGTCGAGGTCGTCGAGACGCCGGGCGGCAAGAGCCTGAAGCTCACCCGCACCGCGAACAGCGGCAGCACCGGCGTCTCCCGGACGTTCGCGCTCAAGGGCGTCGTGACCGTCGAGGCCCGCGTCATGAGCGAGCAGCCCTACACCTCGGGCAACCACTGGTGGTCCGTCCCCTATGTCAGGAACGCGAGCGGGCAGAACGCCGTCAGCCTCGCCTTCACCAAGAACACGATCGTCGCCTACGCGGGCACGACCACGCGCACGGTGGGGGCGTACGAGCCGGGCCGCTGGTACCACGTCAAGGCCGTGATCGACACCGTCAACCAGCGCTTCGACCTGCTGATCGACGGCCGGAAGGCGCTCGAAGGCGCCGCGTTCAGGACCGCGATGGACACCGTGGCGCAGATCGACTACTACGCCAACAGCACCAACTACGGCGGCATCCACCTCGACGACCTCCGGGTCGCCCAGGGGGTCGGCCTCGCCCGCGACGACGCGGGTCTGCTCAGCGTCGGCACCAGCCAGGGCCCGCCCGACGGCGACGTGCTGGACGTGCCCGCCCGGGTCACCGAGGTGGAGGTGACCGCCGTGGCCCGCAGCCCGTTCGCCAGGTCGGTGAGCATCTCCGGCGAGCGCACCGCCGGCGCGCAGGCGACGCGGAAGGTCACGCTGGGCGCGACCGGGGCCGAGGTGCCCGTCGTGGTCACCGCCGAGGACGGCACCGAGGCCACCCACACCCTCCAGATCAGGCGCCGCCCGCTCGCCCAGGACACCACCCTGTCCGGCCTCGTCCCGGACGCGGGCACGCTGGAGCCGGCCTTCGACCCCGACGTCCTCGCATACGCCCTGACCGTCCCCGGGGACCGGGTCGGGTTCACGCCGACCGCGCTCAACCCGAAGTCCGCCATCACGGTCCAGGGACAGCCGGTCGCGAGCGGCGCCGCCGCCCCGCCCGTACCGCTCCCGGTCGGGGACACCGAGGTCGCGGTCAAGGTGGTCGCCGAGGACGGCACGGCCGACGCCACGTACCGGATCAAGGTCACCCGCCCCGAGCCCCAGCTGCCGCAGGACGGCGCCACCGCGCCGCCCGCGCGGGCGGAGCTCTCGACCACGAGCGGGTGGCGGCACGGCCTCCACGACGGCACCTACGACGTGACCATGAACCTCTGGCACGGCGTCAACGCCAGCGTGTTCGTCCTGTACGAGAACGGCAAGGAGATCGCCAGGCGCGACCTCACCCCGAGGACGCCGTCGGCCCAGAAGGCCACCGTCCCCGTCACCGGCCGCCCCAACGGCGCCTACGTCTACACCGGCGAGCTGCTCAACCAGGCGGGCCGGACCGCCACCACGTCCGTGCGGGTCGTCGTGACCGACGCGAACCCCGGCAAACCCGTGATCGGCTCGGACAACTGGGACGGCGACGGCGACTACACCATCCGCATGAACATGTGGTGGGGCACCAACGCCACCTCCTACCGCCTCTACGAGGACGGGGTCCTCATCGACAGCCGGCAGCTCGACGCCGCCACCCCGGCCGCGCAGAGCGCCGCCACCGTCCTGTCCGGACGGCCGGCGGGGACGCGCACGTACGTGGCCGAGCTGGCGAACGCGGCGGGTGTGACCAGGAGCGACCCGCTGACTCTGGTGACAGAATGACCGGTATGGAAGAGGGGTCCACGGCCCCGCCCACCCTGCACGACGTCGCCCGCGAGGCGGGCGTGTCCATCGCGACGGCGTCGCGCGCGCTCAACGGCAGCACGCGCAACGTCAGGTCCGAGAACGTCTCCAGGGTGCGCGCGGCGGCGGCCAAGCTCAACTACGAGCCGCATCTGTCGGCGCAGGCCATCGCGAAGGGTTCGACCAGGACCGTCGCGCTGGTGGTGCGCGACGTGGCCGACCCCTACTTCTCCTCCATCGCCGCCGGGGTCACCCAGGCGGCCGAGGCCGCGCAGCTCATCGTCACCATGGCGGTGGCCGACGGGTCGCCCGAGCGCGAGCTGGAGATCGTCAGGACGCTGCGGGGCCAGCGGCCGCGCGTGATCATCGTCGCGGGCAGCCGGGTCGCGGGCTCGGCGACCCGGGACTCGCTCATCGAGGAGCTGGAGGAGTACCGGACGGCGGGCGGGCGGGTCGTCATGATCAGCCAGCGGGACCTGCCGTTCGGCACCGTCACGATCGACAACCACGGCGGCGCCCGCGACCTCGCGCGGGCGCTGGTGGAGGCGGGATACCGGCGCTTCGCCGTCTTCCACGCCGCCGGCGAGCTGCGCACGTCCCGCGACCGGCACGAGGGCTTCCGCGCGGGGCTGGGCCCCGGCGTGCCCGAGCCGCTGGCGATCGAGACGGCCTTCACCCACACGGGCGGCTACGACGCGGCGCGCCGGCTGGTGGAGCGGGGGCTGGCGGACGTGGAGGTGGTGTTCGCGGTCAACGACGTGATGGCGATCGGCGCCATGACGGCCTTCCGCGACGCCGGGGTGGTCCCGGGCGCGGACATCGGGGTGGCGGGCTTCGACGACCTCGCCTCGGCGCTGGACGTGGTGCCCGCCCTCACCTCCGTGGCGGTGCCGCTGCGGGAGGCGGGCCTGAGCGCGATGCGGCTCGCGCTGTCGGACGAGGAGAGCGCGGACGACGTGCGGCTCCCGGCCCGGGTCGTCCTGCGCGAGAGCACACCTGGAGCTCCACGACTTTCCTGAGAGGAAAGTAGATGCTACTTTCCTCTCGGGAAAGTAGTCGACCACGGGGGTTGCACATGAATCCGCAGGATGCCCAGGCTTCGCTCAACCAGATCCGCGCCTTCCAGGACAAGACCCGCAAGGAGATGATCCGCAAGATCTTCCCCTGGTCTTTCGTGATCATCTCGGCGCTCGCGCTCTTCGCCATGTTCACGTCGATCGATCTCGATCAGCCTTGGAAATCCATCGCTAACGGGCTCGGGCTCGCCGTGTTCATCGGCGTGGGACTCCTGTACTCGCTCGGGGTCTCCGTCCAGCCGAAGCCCACGCTCCCGATGATCGGGGTCATGATCGGCGTGACGCCCTTTCTCTTCGTGTTCTTCATCATCGGCCGGATCGTCGGCTTCGCCTTGTTCGGTCTGCCGGCGCACGGGTTCCTGTCGCAGGCCATGGTCGGCGGCGCTCTGGCGGCCGTCGTGTACATCGCGATCATGCCCGTGGCCCGCAGGATCATCACATGGATTGCGCTGCAGGCCAATGGACCCACAGTTCGATGAGTTCCTGCACGTGCCCGCGCGGTTGTCGGTGGTCGCGGTGCTGGCGCCGGCCGACTGGGTCGACTTCGGGTTCGTGAGGGACGCGATCGGCACCAGCGACTCGGCGCTGTCCAAGCAGGTCTCCGCACTGGCCGGCGCCGGGTACGTGGAGGTGCACAAGGGGCAGGACAAGCGGGCGCGGCGCACGTACGTGCGGCTGACCCCCGCGGGGCGGCTGGCGTTCCAGCGGCACGCGGCGGCGCTGGAGCGGATCGTCGCGCTCTCCCGGATGCCCGCGCCGGACGGGCCGCCCCCGCCCGAGTGACCGGGCGAAAAGGACGTGCGGAACGGCCGGTCCCCGGGGCACGATCATGCCCATGGAATATGAGGAGCTGATCCGCGACGCGCTGGGCACGCCGTTCGAGGGGTGGGACTGGGCGGTGTTCCGCGGCCGGATGACCACGGCCGGCGACCTGCCCTGGGACTACGAGCGGCTGGTGCGCGACTGCCTCCCGCGCACGCCGTCCCTGCTCGACCTCGGGACCGGAGGGGGCGAGCTGCTGGCGTCCCTGACGCCGCTCCCGCCGCGCACCGCCGCCACCGAGGGCTACCCGCCGAACCTCCCGATCGCCCGCGACCGCCTGGAGCCGCTGGGCGTCGAGGTGGCCGAGTCGACTGGGCACTTCCCCGACGGCTCGTTCGAGCTGATCGTCGACCGGCACGAGTCGTACGACCCGCACGAGATCCGCCGCCTCCTGGCAGAGGGCGGCACGTTCGTCACCCAGCAGGTGGCAGGGCGCGACCTGGAAGAGCTCAACGCGGCGCTGGGCGGCCCGCCGCACGAGGACCACGCCTGGGACCTCGCCGGCGCGGCCGCCGCGCTCGACGCCGCCGGACTCGAGGTCACCTGGAGCGCGGAAGCCAGCCAGCCCGTCGCGTTCCACGACGTCGGAGCGCTCGTGCTGTTCCTGCGGGTCGTCTCCTGGCAGGTCCCGGGCTTCGACGCCGGCGCGTACGAGGACCGCCTCCGTGCCCTGCACGATGACATGCCGCTCCAAGCGACCGCCCGCCGTTTCGCCCTGACGGCCCGGCACCGTTAACGGTCAAGCTGGGGCGGCGGCGACGAGGGGGCGAAGGGCACCGCGAGCCGGAGCCCCACGCTGGGCGCGAAGCCCAGCAGCGAGCTCTGCGCCATCGGCGGCAGCTTCTTGAACCAGGCGGGCGACGGCACGCCCCACTGGCCCCGCGCCGGGTTGAACAGCCGCCCGACCGCACCGTTGAACCCGCCCGCGATGCCGCTGAACAGCGCCACGTCCCCGAGCGTGGCACTCCACGACTTGCCCTCCACCCTGGCGTTCCAGAAGGCCGGCACGCCGCCCGCGAGGGCGCCCATGGCCACGTTGTTCACGAGCGGGCGGCTGGCGGCGAGCCCGGTGAAGTACTTCGTCTGGCCGAGGGGTCCGGTGAAGCCGGCGACGGTGGAGGCGTTGGCGGTCTGGGCGAGGGAGAGGATGGAGATGTCGAGGGGGTTCTGGCCGAAGACACCCCTGGCCACGCCGCCCGCCAGCAGGTTGCCGCCGAACGACCAGCCGTGGATCTGGCCGTACTTCCCCAGGGCGGCCAGGGCCGTCTGGCGGAAGCCGCCGCCGGCGTACATGCTGAGGCCGCGCACCAGGCCCGACCTGCCCATCATCGTCGAGAAGCCGCGCACGGCCGCCGCCGCGGCGGCGCGCACCGCGGCGAAGCGGCTCAGGATGCCGGTGGCCGTCGCCGCCCCGCGGGCGGCGGTCGCGGCGCTGGACGCCCACACCGCGAACGTGCTCAGGCCCGCCGCCGCCAGCGACGCGACGACACCCGCGGACACCGACGCGATCAGCGAGGTGATCAGCTGGTTGAGCGCCTCCCTGGTCTTCCTGGACGCCTCCACGGCCTGGTCGAGCACGTCGGCGGCGTTGCCGAGCCCCTCGGCCGCCGTGGTCCGGAACTCGGGGGCCAGGTAGCCGCGCCACTTCTGCCGGAACACGTCCGCGTCGCCGCCGATCCACCCCTGGAGCGAGCCGGGGATGGGGGAGAGCGCCGGCTCCAGGCCCTCGATGCCGTTCTTGAGCCGGCGGCAGGCCGCGGCCATGGCCAGCAGGCGCTGCTCCTGCTCGTCGTCACCGATCGAGGCGACGGCGTTCTTCAGCGTGTTGACGAGGTCGACGACGGGGGCGAAGGGGCCGGACATCAGCCGCCCCCCAGCCGCTCCGCGCTCTCCCGCAGCCCGGTGGCGGTGTCGTCGAGCTTGGCCACCAGGTCCTTGGCGAAGCCGAGCAGCTCCTGGTGGAACTCCTGGTACGTCTCCTCCAGCTCCTTGCCGCCGCGCTCCAGAAGGCCGAAGCAGCCGTCGGCCGGCGCGGCATTCCGCTCGAAGTCGGGCAGCAACGGCTTCAGCGCGTCCCGCGCGTCCTCGCACCGCTTTCCCGCGGCCAGGAGCGCGCCGGGATCGATCCGGATTCCACCGCTCATGAAATGGCACCTTTCCCACGGATTAGCCGCTGAGAAATCTGCCATTAATCCATTGGTCAGAGCAATGAAACTTCGCATGCTTCAACTTTTTCCGAAATGGCGGGCCTCCCCCGTACTCTCCCGTCGCAGAGACCCGGGAGGTACGGTGAACGACTTCGACCCCGAAGAGCTGGAACGGATCACCGCGCGGGCGGAGGACATGCTGGCCCGCGTCGAGGAGCTCAGGAGCGAGATCGACGTGGTCGTCGGCCACGGCGAGGCGGCGGACGGTCAGGTACGCGTGACCGCCGGCGCCTCGGGCCGGCTCATGGACGTCGTCCTCGCGCCCAGGGCCATGCGGCTGGACAGCCAGAAGCTGGCCGAGGCCGTGCTGCGGGCCGCGCAGGCGGCCCAGGACGACGTCGCCGCCAAGGTCGACGCCGTCATGGCGGAGACGCTGGGCGGCGCGCTGCCCGGCAGGGAGCTGCTCGACGAGCAGTTCGGCAGCGTGCTGGAGTCGTTCGAGTCGTCCATGGACGAGCAGTTGCGGGCCATCGACGATCGGACGCGTGACAGCCGGTGATCGGACACTTTCAGGTTATTTGAAGGAACCTCGCGATCCGCGGACGCCCCCCTAGGGTGTCCGCGGGCACGTACACGTACGGGATGTGAGTCGGTGGCCATTCGGTGGCGGAATGCGGCGGGACGGCGGGCGGCGGGAATCGTCGCGGGCGCCCTCGTCGCCGTGCTGGTCGGCGTCGGCCTGTTCCTGGGCCAGGGCGTCTCCAGCGCCCGCCCCAAGCTCTCCGACGTCGGGGCGTGGCTCGGCAGTGCGCTCAACGGTGAGGTGGTGCACGCCAACGGCCTGTCCGGGCAGCTGGACGGCCGCGTGGACCTGGCCTCCGCCGAGGGTGAGCCGCTCAAGGTGGTGCAGGACGGCAACAACGTGCTCGTCATGGACTCCACGGGCAAGGTCGGCCGCATCGACCCCACCCAGCTCGAGGTCGCCCAGACCAACACGCTCGGCGCGGGCGGCATGCAGATCGTGATGGGCGGCGGGAAGGCGTACGGGGTCGACCCGCGGGCCGGCACCGTGCAGCAGCTCGACCCGCTGACGGTGAGCACGATCGGCTCCCCGCTCACCCTCAAGGCGCCGCTCGGCCAGGCCGGCCTCGGCAAGGACGGCACGCTGTGGGTGCCGGTGCCCGAGGAGGGCACGCTGGTCCAGGTGAAGGACGGCCGGCAGGTCAAGGCCGTGACGGTCGGCGAGCCCGGCGACCCGCTCACCCTGACGCTCGCGAACGGCGCCCCGCTGGTCACGAACTCCGCCGCCGCCTCCGCCATGCTGATCGGCCCGGCGGGCACCCGGCTCCAGGTGTCCCTGCCCAGCACGGTGACGGGCGCGGGCGGTGGCGGGCTGCTGGTCCCGGCGGTGGCCGAGAGCCAGATCGTGCCGATCCTGGAGCCCAGGAAGGGCGCGCTCGTCCTGGTCGACACCGCAGGCGGCGGGCTGACCACGGTCTCGGTGAAGGGCGGCAAGCTGGGGGCGCCGCAGGCGCTCGGGCGGCGCGTCTACATCGCCGACGAGAGCAAGGGCCGGCTCATCGTGTACGACACGGTGGCCAAGGCGTTCGAGCCCGAGAAGGTCGTCACGGGCAAGGCGGGACCGCTGGAGGTGTTCGTCAAGGACGGGCTGCTCTGGGTGAACGACCAGTTCAGCGAGACCGCGCTGGTCATCGAGCAGGACGGCAGGGGACACCGGGTCGGCAAGTACGACGAGGCGCTCGGCCAGAAGGACACGCCGACCCCGTTGCCGATCCCGACCTTCACCCCCACGGTGGTGCAGCCGACCGAGGTGCCCACCCGCTCGACCAGACAGCCCACCGGGAAGCCGACGTCCGTGCCGACGAAGACGAAGACGGCCGCGCCGACCGTGACCGTGACGAAGACCCCCACCCCGACCCCCACTCCTACGGACACGCCGACTCCGACTCCGACCCCGACTCCCACTCCGACGCCGACCCAGACCCCCGATCCGCCGGGATCCGTGACGGCCAAGTCCGGGCCCGGCTGGATGGAGGTCACCTTCACGCCGTCCCGCCAGGGCACGGTCAAGGCGTACACGCTCAAGGGCGCGTCCGACGTCACGCCGTCCCGCGTGCAGCCCGACGGGCCGTACCAGTTCCGGGTGAACGGCGGCCGGTGCGACCAGGAGTACACGTTCCGGGTGGTCGCCGAATGGTCCGGCGGCGAGGTGGAGTCCCAGCCGTCCGTGCCCGTGCGCCCGTGCGTCGCGCCGGGCCGGCCGTCCGGCTTCGCCGCCAAGGGCAAGAACCACGGCGCCGACCTGACCTGGTCCGCCCCGGAGAACGCGCGGGACGGCGGCGTCACGTACACGCTGGACGGGCCCGGCAACCACCCGGGATCGCCCGACGGCACCGGTGCGGAGGTCACCGGGCTCAAGAACGGCCAGTCCTACACCTGGACGCTGCGGGCCAAGAACGCGGCGGGCGAGAGCGAGGAGCGCGCGGAGGCCACGGCCGACCTGCGCCCGCCGTCCGCCCAGTTCAGGAACGCCAACAACAACAACAGGGACACCCTGATCCGCTCCGGGCCCAGCGCCGGCGCCGAGGCGGGGCGCATCCCCAAGGGCGAGTACATCACGATGACCGTGCTCTGCCAGCAGAAGGGCGCCGCCTTCACCGACACGGACACGGGCATGAGCAGCGACGTCTGGAACAAGGTGGAGTCCGGCCGCGGCAACGGGTGGCTCAACGACGTGCTGATGGACACCCCGAAGGGGGGCTTCCCCGCGGCCCCGCTCTGGGAGTGCGAATGATCACCAGGGCGGGATGGGGCCTGGCGGCGGCCTCGGTGCTGGTCTACGCCGTGGGGGCGCCGTTCGGGTACGCCCAGGCGGCGGTCCTCGCGGTGGCGGGGCTGGCCGCCGTGGGCGCGGGCGCGCTGTGGACGCTGCGCGGTGCCGGGCTGGACGTGCGCCGGGAGCTGACGCCGGTGAAGGTGGCCAGGGGCGACCCCGCGGTGGCCCTCCTGCACGTGCGCAACACCGGCCGCCGGCGCCACGCCGGGCTGGTGGCCCGCGACACCTGCCGGGGCGCGTCCGTCACGGTCGAGGTGCCGGCGCTGGCGCGCGACACCGCGCGGACGGTGTCGTACCGGCTGCCCACCCGGCGGCGCGGGGAGACGCCCGTCGGGCCGCTGCTGCTCGACCGCACCGACCCGTTCGGGCTGGCGCGGCGCTCGATCGCGTACGGGCGCACCGACCTGCTCCTGGTCCGGCCGCGTACGGTGCCGCTCGCGCCCCCGCACGCCGGCCGCCGGCGGCAACTCGACGGGCTCGACTCGCGCTCCGCGCCGAACGGGGCGATCAGCTTCAACGGGCTGCGCGACTACGTGATCGGGGATGACCTGCGACACGTCCACTGGCGCTCCACGGCCCGCACCGGCGTCCTCATGGTCAAGGAGCTGACCGACGTCAACCTGCCGAGCACCGTCACGGTCCTGGACACGCGGCACTCGTCGTACGAAGGGGACGACGAGTTCGAGCTGGCCGTGGACGTGGCGGCGTCGGTGGCCTGCGCGGTGGCGCGCGACCGCTTCCCGGTGCGGCTGCTCACGGGGGCGGGGGAGCTGCTGCACTCCAAGGGCGGGCCGGGCGAGACCGAGGAGGTCCTGGACCGGCTCGCCGTGGTGGAGCGCTCCGAGCAGGCGGACGCGCCGCTCCACGCTCTGCGGCGGGCCGGCTCGGGCGGGGCGCTGGTGCTGGTCAGCGGGTCGTTCGACGGTCTCGCGGACGCGGCGGCCGTGCGGCGGCGCTTCGACGAGGTGCTGTTCGTGCGGGTGGGCGAGCCGGTGGAGGGCGGGCGGCCCGCGGCGGCCGGGGTGACGGTCATCGAGGTCAGCGACCTGGCGGAACTGGCGGCGGCATGGCCCCGCTAGCCGGTCCGCCGCCCCACGACGTCGCGGTGCCGCAGGGGCGCACCGCGACCCCACCGGACCCCGCCCCGGCATCGGCAGGCGCTGCGGGTGTCGGACCAGCGTCGGGCGTCGGATCGGCGTCGAGTGGCGGGCCCGCTTCGGGTGGCGGGTCGGCGGGTGGCGAGCCGGTGGGGGCGCCGGGACCGGGGCCGGTGCGGGGGCTGGTGTCCGTGGGGGTCGTGGCGTTGCTGGCCGCGACCGCCGGGCTCGCGTTCGACGGGGTGTTCCCGTTCGCCGCCCTGCTTCCCGTGGTCGGCCTGGCGGCCGGGGTGCCGTGCGTGCTGTCGGTGGCGCTGTACGGCCGGTTGCCGCTCTGGGGAACGGTCCCGGTCAGCGTGCTGGGCTGGCTGGTGGCGGTGTCGGCGACCCTGTTCAGGTCGCAGGCCTGGCTCGGGTTCCTGCCCGGCCCGGCCGCCGTGCGCGCGGCGCTGCTCGGCGTGCGTGACGCGGGCGGCCGGCTCCTGACCACGATCCTCCCGGCGGCGCCCGACAGCACGGCCGTCGTGCTGGTCAGTTTCCTGGTCTGGGCGGCTGCCCTGGCCGGGGCGGAGATCGCGCTGCGGTCCAGGTCCGTCATGCTGCCCGCCCTGGCCGCGCTCCCGGTGCTCGCCGTCGCGGTCGTGCTGGGGGTCGCCGGTGCCGGGTCCGTGGTGCCGTACGCGGCGGTGTTCGCCGGGCTCACCCTGCTGCTCGGCCTGGTCAGGGCGGCCAGGTCGGCGGGGACGATCGCGGTGGGCGTGCCGCTGCTGGCCTGCCTGGTCCTGGCCGCCGTCGTCACCGCGCCCGCCCTGCCCATGGCCGAGCGCCCGTACGACGTGCGCCGGCTCGTCGAGCAGCCCCCGCCGCGGCCGATCAACGGCGTGAGCGCGCTCGACCAGGTGTCGGCGTGGCTGCAGAACCCGCAGCGCGAGCTGTTCACGGTCGGCACCGCCTCCGAGGCGAACCTGCGCCTGGCCGTCCTGGACACCTTCGACGGGGTCACGTGGACGTCGGGCGCGGGGTTCGTCCCCACGGGCGGGCGGGTGCCGGGGCAGGAGGGCGGCGGGGACCCGGTCACGCAGCGGTTCACCCTGCAGAAGCTCCCGGGTCCGTGGCTGCCCGCCGCCGACCGGCCGCTGCTGGTGAAGGGCGCGGGCATCGTGGTCGATCCCGCGACGGGCATGCTGGCCGGCACGCAGGCGCGCGAGGGCATGACGTACGAGGTGACCTCGGGGATCCGCCGCTTTACGGCGGAGGACCTGCGCGCGGCCGTCCCCGCCGCCGACCCGGCCGCGCTGCGGCTGCCGGACGGGCCGGACGGCCGCACGCCGCCGCAGCGGGCCCGCCTCCTCGCCATCGCCCGCCGCGCCACGGCCGGGGCGCAGAGCCCGACGCAGCGGGCCGCCCGGCTGGCGGCCTACCTGCGCAAGCACGCGGCGAACGACGTCAACGCGCCGCCCGGGCACGGCTACCGCAGCATCGAGTTCTTCCTGACGGAGTCGCGCAGGGGGACGACGGAGCAGTTCGCCGCCTCGTTCGCGCTGCTGGCCCGCGCGATCGGGCTGCCGAGCCGGATCGTCGTGGGCTTCCGCCCGGGCTCCGGCTCTGGCGGGGTGCGGCAGGTGCGGGGTGGGGACGTGCTGGCCTGGGCCGAGGTCGAGTTCGAGGGGATCGGGTGGGTGCCGTTCTACCCGACGCCGTCGCGTACGCGCTCGGGAGGGGGCGGTGACGTGGCCGAGGGCGCGCCGAAGCAGGCGCGGGAGATCGAGCAGGCGATCAACAGCGACTCCTCCGAGCCCAAGCCGACCCCCACGGCCGCCAACCGGGCCACCCCGACCCCGACGCCGCGTCCCGGCGGCTCCGCGGGCCCGCTCGTCTGGGCGGCCGTGCCCGCCGCCGCGCTCCTGGCGTATCTCCTGGCCGTGCTCGTCGTGCCGCCGCTGAGGCGGATGCGCCGCCGCCGGGCCGCCGCGCCCGCCGCCCGGGTGGTGGGGGCGTGGCGGCAGACGGTGGCCAGGCTGCGCGTGGCCGGGATCCCGGCGTCCTCGGACGCGCTGACGGCCGGCGAGGTGGCGTCTCTGGCCGAGTCCGTCCTGGGTCCTGCCGCGCGCGAGCCGCTCACGACGCTCGCCGACCTGGCCAACCTGGCGACGTTCGGGGGAGCGCCCGTGGATCAGACCGTGGACCAGGCGGACGCCGACCTCGCCTGGCGCCACTTCGGCGGCGTGGACGCGCTGGTGCGGCGGAAGGTCGGCCTCGCGAGCAGGCTCGCGCACCGCCTGTCGCCGCGATCCCTGGCGGGGTAGCCGGTCTCAGGAGGGTGGCGGGGTGGCCAGGGGGAGCACGATCGGGGGCTGGACCTGGTCGTCCTGGTTCGTCTCCGCGGCGCCGCGGATGCACAGGGCCGACGACCACGCCACGGAGGAGGGCTGGCCGATGGCGACCACGGTGCCGACCTTGAAGCAGTAGCCCGTGACCGGGTCGAGGCCGCCCAGGGTGTAGGTGTTGCTGCCGCTCGCCGCCGGCACCAGCCGGTTGCCGGGGGCCTGCTGGATCACCACGGGATAGCCGCTCTTGCGTACCGCCTTCCAGGCGAGCGTCACGGTGGCGCCGTTGTCGGACACCATCTTGAGGCTCTTGGGACGGTACGCGGCCACCGCGGCGGGATCGACGGTCTGGCGGCGCGCGGGTGGCTCGGACGGCTTGCCCGTCTGCGGTGGCGGCTCGCTCGGTGGCGTCCGCCGGCCGGTCGGCTGGTCCGTCGGTTGCTGGTCGGCCTGGGGTGGGGTGCCGGGGGTCGTGGGGTCGAGGGCGGCGGCCGTCGCGCCGGCGGGTTGCGGTGCGCCGGGCCGGCCGTTCATCGCCAGTGCCACGCTGCCCACGCCCACCAGCACGGCCAGCGCCGACGCGGTGGTGACCAGCAGCGGGACCCGGCTGCGACGGTCCGGCGCGGCGGCGGGGGCGTGGGGTGCGGAGACCTCGGGGGGAGGCTGGGAGAAGGGCTGGGGGCCGGCGGGCGGCCTGACCTGGGAACGGTCGGGATCCACCGTCCAGACCAGCTCACGGGGAGCTGACCGCGCCGCCGCTCCCGAGTCCTCAAGCGATGGCGAGGGGGAGGGGAGACGCGCGGTGAGGGGCTGGCCCGCATCGCCGAGGGGCAGGTGCGCCGTCGGGGGCTGGCCCGGGTCCCCGAGGGGGAGGCGGGCGGTCGGCGGCTGGGCCGAGTCCCCGAGGGGGAGGCGGGCGGTCGGCGGCTGCGCGGGGTCTCCGATGCGGAGGCGGGTGGTCGGTGGTTGGGTCGGGCCCGCGGCGGGCGGGTGGGTGGCCAGGAGCTGGGAGGCGACGGTGGCCAGGTCGGTGGCGGCCGGGCGGGCGTCCGGGGTCTTGGCCATCGCCTTCAGCAGGGTCTCGGCCAGGTCCGGCGGCACCCCCGGCGGGAGCGGCGGCGGCGCCTCCGTCAGCACCCCGAGCACGAACTTGGCCGTGCCCCCCGCCCCGTCCAGCTGGAACGCGGGCCGGCCCGCCAGCAGCCCGTACACCATCGACCCGAGTGCGTACACGTCGGAGGCGGGCACGGGCGGATGGCCCTCCAGCTCCTCCGGCGCCGCGTGCACCGACGGGAGCGTGCCGTCGGGCAGCTCCACGATCGACATCAGCGCGGACATGCCGAACCCCGTGAGCGCCACCCCGCGACCGGCCACGATCACGTTCTCGGGCGTGACCCGGCCGTGCACGCCTCCGGCCGCGTGCGTGGCGGCGAGCGCGTCCGCCACCGACCGCAGCAGCCCCAGCGCCTCGTCGAGCGGCATCGGCAGGCTCCGTCCCGGCCGCTCGGCGAGCGTGAGACCGCCGTGGGGCGGCGTCACGAGGTACGGCCGCCCGTCGCCGGTGGCCCCCACCTCCAGCACCGGGATCACGCCCTCGTGGGCCGCCAGCGCTTCGGGGAAGCCGAAGCCGCGGACGATCCGCTTCAGCGCCCGCCGGTCCGCCCGATGGCACGCGAGCGTCTTGACCAGCACCTCCGCCCCCGTGGTCGCGGATTGCGCGAGGTGCGCGGTCCACGGGCCGTCCTGGCCGGCCCGTTCCAGCAGCCGGTAGCCGCGGACCCGCTCGGTCGTCACCGTCATGCGATCACGGACGGGCCGCCCATGTCATCGGTCTCGAACGCCTCGTCCTCCACCAGCGGGAACCTGGCCCGGTCGCGGTCCCGCTCGGTCCCGTTCTGGCCGCCGCCCATCATCGGCGGCATCATGCCCATCCCCATGCCGGTGGCGCCCAGCCGGCCCGCGCCGCCCGCGGGCGATCCCGAGCCGCTGAGCTGCGTGGCCGGGACGCTGCCCGGCAAAGTGCTGGGGCCGCCGCTGGTGGGTGCGCCGGGCGGCAGGTTCGTCTGCGGCAGGGCCGTCTGGGGCGGCTGGCTCGCCAGGTCCGTCCTGGGCGTCTGGGGCAGTTGGGGGGTGTTGAGCTCGGGGTTCTTCAGGTCCGGGGTCTGCGGGGTCTGGAGAGCGGGGTCCTTCAGCGAAGGGTCCTGCAGTGACGGGTCCTTGAGCGACGGGTCCTTCAGGGAGGGGTCCTGGAGGGACGGATCCTTCAGCGACGGGTCCTGGAGTGACGGGTTCTGGAGGCCGGGGGTGTCGAGGCTGGACGGGGTGCCCGGCAGGCCAAGACTGGGGGTCCCGTACGGGGAGCCCAGGCTGGAGCCCTTGTACGGGTCGCCGGTCAGGCTACTCGGCAGCCCGGGACCGAGCGGGAGGGACGGGTCGGTCATCCCCGCCTGCGGGGCCGTGGACCGCTGCTCCACGTAGCCCGCGATGGCCCCGTACACGTCCCCCATGAACCTGTTGAGCTGCCGCAGGTGATGGCGGGCGAGCGCGTGGCCGTTGGTGTCGCTGCCGAAGGCGTCGCCGATGTCGTCGTCGAGGCCGACGCTGCCCGTCCGCGGCACGTTGTTGTGGAACCAGGGGAGAACCTGGGCGCCGTACCACTCCAGGGGCGTGCCGACCGAATCGGCGGCGATGCTGATGCGCGCGAGGTCGCGCTGCAGCTCGCCGACGGTCTCGAAGATCTTCTGCAGGGACTCGCCGCCCAGCGTCTCCGCGATGCGCCCGGCCTGGCTGTGCAGGAGCTCCACGGACTCGGCGCACATCTCGGCGATCTCCTTGTACCGCTTGCCCGCGTCGGCGACGCGGACCGGGTTGGTGCCCTGGATCAGGGCGGCGACGCCGTCGCTGCTGTCGGAGTCGCCGTTGCCGGTCGGTGCGATGTCGTCGATCTGCGGCGCCCGGGTGTCCTTGAGCGCGTCCGTCCAGTAGTCGGTCATTCGTCCCCCGTCAGGTACGCGTGCGCAGGCCGCCCGCGATGGACTGGTCGGCGCCCTTGGCGGTCTTGACGGTGTCGTCGAGCGCCTGCACCACGGCCGCGTACACCGAGTAGACCCGGTTGATGGCGGCGTCCAGCGTGCTCTGCGCCTTGTCGGTGGTCGCCTTCATGTCGGCGGCGGCCTGCCAGCTGCCGAGGTCGCGGTCCGACAGCCCGGCGAGGGTGAGCCGGACCTTGAGGCTCTGGCCGCCCACCTCGCCCTGCAGGCGCTTGAGGTCCTGGCGGAGCTGTTCCACGGGCGACGACGGGAGCGGCCTGCCGGTGGCCGGGTCCTCGTACTCGCCGACCTTGATGAACATCTCCTTCTTCGCCGTCCCCGGGTCGACCGGGTTGCGGGCGAGCAGGGCCTCGCGGTCGGCGTCCGTCGGCGTCCGGGGCGCCTCGGGAGGATAGTCGCCGTTGCGGTGGAAGTGGATGTGGTCGGCGTACGACTCCTCGATGTTGTCCGGGTCGAAGTCGTACTCGGTGCCGCTGAAACCGCCTTCGTAGGTCTGGTTGATCTGCGGCCGCTGGTATACCGACAGGCCGAGGCCCGGCCTGGGGGTGCCGTGCGCGTCGCCTCCCTCGGCCTCAGGTGTCGACATGCTTCCTCTCCGCGGTCGAAGGACGTACCGGCACCTGCCTATCTCGCGCTCCACCCAGCGGCGCGTCATTTCAAGATATTTCTAAGAGACCAGCCCCAAATCGGAAATGTCGGCAGACTGCCTTACCGTGCCTTTCTCCTGGTACGGCGCCGCGGCCATCGGCCTGGTGCTGACCCTCACCCCGACCCCTGCGCCGACGTCCGGGCCGACTTCCGGGCCGACGTCTGGGCCTACGCGCACGGTCTCGTGTGACCCCCAGCCCGGCGTGGCGGAGGTCACCGGGAAGCCGTGGCCGCAGGAGAGGCTGAGGTTCGAGCGGGTGTGGCGCTTCACCAAGGGCGAAGGGGTGACCGTCGCCGTCGTGGACAGCGGCGTGGACGCCACGCATCCCCAGCTCGCCGGCGCCGTCACCGCCCAGGTCGATCTCACGGGCACGGACCTGCGCGACTGCGTCGGGCACGGCACGGCGGTGGCCGGGATCATCGCGGGCCGGGACCTCACCGCGCGCGGCGTGCCCGTCATGGGCGTCGCGCCGGCCGCCCGGATCCTGTCGATCAAGCAGACCGAGGGGAGCTCGGGCGACGTGTCCAGGCTGGCCCAGGGCATCAGGCGGGCCGCGGAGCTGGGCGCGGACGTGATCAACGTGTCCGTGCAGGCCCACGACCATCCCGCGCTGAAGGCCGCGGTGGCGTACGCGCAGGCCAAGGACGCGGTGATCGTGGCCGCCGCGGGCAACGTGCGGCAGGACGACGGCGTGGTCACGCCCGCGTACCCGGCCGAGTATCCCGGAGTGATCGCGGTCGGCTCGGCCTCGCCGGACGGCGGCAAGTCGGAGTTCTCCAACAGCGTGACCCGCATCTCGGTGACCGCCCCCGGAGCCGGGATCACGAGCGCGTGGACCGGCGGCGGCTACCGTACGGAACTGGACGGCACCAGCTTCGCCGCCCCCTTCGTGGCGGGCGTCGCCGCCCTGGTCAGAGCCCGGCACCCCGAACTCGACCACTGGCAGGTCAAGCGCCGGCTGGAGCGCACGGCGGACGGCGGCGGCGCGGCCGGCACCGGGGCCGGGCTGGTCAACCCGCTGCTCGCGGTCACCTCGGTGCAGCCCGACGCCGAGGAGCGCGCGCCCGCCGCGCCGCCGATCGTGCTGGCCAGGGCCCCGGTGCCGGACCCGCGTACGCGCGGCCTCGCGGTGGCGATCACGGCGGGGGCGGTGGGGGCCACCGCGCTGGTGGTGTTCCTGGCGTTGACGCTGCCCAGGGCCCGTCGCAGGGGCTGGCGGGCCGGAGGGGCCACGACATTTACAGGAAACTTGAAATCGTAGCCCTGCCCGCTTTGACCCATTTACTTTGATCCACAGTACGGAAAACCCGGTCGAATTCGGGTTCACGAGATCCGAGAGGTGCACGTGGCAGAGCCGACACGTTATCAAGAGGGCAGCCAGCACAGCGCGGCAGAACGCGCGCTCATCGCACACCAGAACATCACGCAGATTCACAACAGGCTCACCCAGATTCCCGCGACGCTCGGCGCCGCCTGGCAAGGCGAGTCCGCGAACGTCTACCGCCAGGTCCTCGACGAGTGGAACCCGCAGTTCAAGAAGGTCATCGACGCGCTGCACACGATCGCGGAGAACCTCAAGAGCTCGGGCATCACGTACACCGAGGCGAACACCCAGGCCAGCGAGGTCGCCACGAGGCTCAAGGCCGCGCTCGGCGGCGGCCAGCTCTGACGAACGGAGAATCACCATGACGGGTGGCGGAGACATCATCCTCGCCAATTTCGACGAGATGGACGAGATCGCGTCGGAACTGGGCCGGGCCTACGCCAATCTGGTCGGCGAACTGGCCGACCTCGAAGACGACCTCAAGGTCCTGGAGACCTGGGACGGCTCCGCCAAGGAGGTCTACCGGACGGCCAAGGAGCAGTGGAACAACGCGGTCGTGGCCATGGGTGACACCATGCAGCGCTTCGGCCCCGCCCTGCACGACGCCACGGAGATCATGCGCGACGCGGAGGCCATGAACATCCGCCGCTGGGGCACCTGAGGCCGGTGGATCAGCCTCTCATCGACCCGGCCACCGCGGGCGACACGGCGATGTGCAAGCCGGAGGCCCTCATCGACGTGGCGGGCAAGCTCGGCGACAGCCTGCTGCCCCGGTTGCGCGCGGCTGTGTACCAGGTGCCGGACCTGTCGCCGGCCGCCCCGGGGAGCTGGGACATCGCCCAGGGGTACGGCGAGACCGTGCGCAGGGCCCGGGTGGCGACGGGCGATTCGCTGCAGTTCGTCATGGAGCAGGTCCAGCGGATCGTCGACGACCTGGCCGCCACCGCGAACACCGTGCGGGACGCCGACCAGCGGGCCGCGGGCGCGGTGCCGCGTACGTGATGTGAGGGGACCCCTTGCCGCAACCACAACCGATCAAGCACGGCTGCCTGCAAGGCGGGAACGTCAACGCGTACGGCGGGCGCGAGGAGATCCGGCGGCTGGTGATGGGGACCGGGCCGGAGGAGTTTGCGCCGGTCGTGGACGCGTACAAGAAGACGTCCCAGCTGCTCACCGACACGATCGCGGCGCTGGGTGACAGCGCGGCGCGGCTGGTGGCCGACGGGAACTGGGGCGGGGAGTCCGCCAGGGCCATGCTCACGCGCATGAACCGGCTCCAGGCGTACCTGCAGTCGCTGCGCAACGGTGTGGACGGCGTCCCGCCCGGGCTGGAGACGGTGGGTCGCGAGCTGGCCTCGGCCAAGGAGCGCTTCGACAAGGCCACGGAGCAGCAGGAGTACTGGGTGGAGGCGAGCGGCATGGGCGCCGGGTCGATGGAGCCGCTCAACGATCCGGACGCGGACGCGCGGGCCTTCATGCAGCAGCTCAACGGCGTCTACCAGCGGGCGTACACGGCCCTGCCGGACGCCCTGGCGTGGGACCCGGAGCTGGCCTCGCCGGCCCCCTACCTGCCGCCGCCGGTCGGCCCCGCCTCGGTGCCGGCGCGGAGCGGCGACCTGCCGTTCGAGAGCACGGTGCCGGTGCGGTCCCGCACCGATCTGGCCGGCACGCCCGGCCACCCACTGACTCCCGCGGGCCCGCTACCCGGTCAAGCTGCGGTACCGGGTGCGCCCGCGGGGGCGTCACCGCCCACCTCCCTGGCGAACTGGCCGGGCGTGCCGCCCGCCGTGGGAGGCGGGCAACCCGCCCCGGCCGGGACAGCGCCGCCCGGGGCGCTGTCACCGCCCGGCATGGCCCCCACCCCGGCCGGACGCGACCCCCGCACGACTGGGACCATTACGGCCGGGACCACGAGGCCACCGGTCAACCCGGGCCGCCCGGGGACGAATCGTCCGGCGGACCCGTACCAGGGCCGTCCTGCCGATCCGGGCACGAGTGCCGCTCAGGAGCCGTCCGGGCCGTCCGTGCGGCCGGGCAGCGTGCCGGTCGTGGACGGCTCATGGCCCCCGGCCAGGTCGCCCGTGGCAGGGGCCGAGCCCGGCGCGACGGCCGCCGGCGGCGTGCCGTTCCTGCCGATGGGCGGGCCCGGGGACGGCGGGCAGAACGCCCGCAGGTCGACCACGGCGAAGAACGCCGACGACGACTTCTTCCGCCCCGAGGTCGTGCACGGCCCGCCGGTGGTGGGGTGAGGCCATGTCCGGCGACTTCGTGGCGACGCAGGCCGACTCCATCCGCGAGATGGGCCGCAACATGGCCGCCGCCCCCATGCGGGACCTGGAACGGATGTCCTCGGCCATCGGGCACGTCGATCTCTCCGCCGGCGCCTACGGCGCGTTCGGCCTGCTCGGCGGCTCGCTGGGGCAGGCGTTCGACGACGTCAAGCGGGCCGCGCTGACGTATCTGACGGCCAAGCGGGCCGAGGTGTCCGGCATCCATGACAAGGCATACGGCACGGCCAACACCTACGTGGACGGCGACGGCAACGCCGGCCGGACGGCCGCCGACATCACCAGGACGTGAACATGCTCGAACAACCGTGGTCCGTCATCGAGGGCTCGGCGATGGCCGTGACCGGCTCCCTGCTCCTTGGCTGGAACCGCGCCCGTTACGCCACCCTGGTCCTGCCCCTCATGTACGGAGACACCGCCCAGCAGCGGGCGGCGGCCGAGGTGTGGGAGGAGCTGGCCGGGGCCCTGCGGGCGCACCCGAACCTCGTGGACGGCTCCGTCAGGAACGTCGAGTGGACCGCCCCCAGCGCCGAGCTCTACAAGAGCACAGTGCAGCGGTACTCCGACGACGCCGCCGACAAGTCCGCCTCGCCCAAGGCCTCCGCCGACACCCTGCGCCTCACGGCCGGCGTGTACGACGTCCTCGGCAAGGCCGTCTTCCTCACCGGCGCGAGCATCCTCGCCGCCGGGGTGATGCACAAGGTCGCCCAGATGAACGCGTTCACGAGGGTCGCCTCGGAGGTGGCCGCCACCGGCTTCGGCCGCCGGGCGGACCACCAGGCCGGCGCGATCGCCGCCAGGGCGCGGGCCTTCGCGGAGGGCGGCAAGGGCGTGCTGGGCAAGGTGGCGCAGAAGCTGGTGCAGATGTCGCCCGCCAAGCAGGCGCTCGTGGGCGGCGCCGCGGCCGTCACGGCCGGGATGATGGGACAGTCGGCGGTCGCCGACCAGTTCAGCGGTACGAAACTCGAGGCTCCGACTCCGGGGGTGAAGGCATGACGGCGTTCGACGAGAGTGCCATGGACCGGCTGATCGCCGAGGCCCAGCGGCCCGCGGGCGGGCTGGACGACCTCTACGATCAGGTTCTCGCCGTCAAGGGGTCCGCGCAGGACCCGGACAAACTGGTACGGGTCGAGTGCTCGGCGCAGGGCGTCACCGGGCTGGACATCGACCCGAGGGCCATGCGCTGGGGCTCGCAGCGCCTCGCCGAGACGATCCTGGTGCTGATCGCCGACGCCCTGTCCGACATGCAGGCCAAATCGACCGAGCTCCTCGGGGACGTCCTGGGGGAGGGCCCGCTGGACCTGGCCGCCGAGAGCAACCCGGCCGACCTGCGCATGCGGGAGGCACGGGAGGCGTACGAGCAGGCCATGGACCAGGCGGTGGCCGAGCTGGGCCGCATCGAGCGTGACCTGGACCGTTAAAGGCCAGGGGTTAAAGGCCAGGGTCGAGGTAGGCGGTCTGGACGAGCTTCTCGCCCGACCGCCGGTCCACGTAGAGCCCGCGTCCCGGCGGGAGCTGGCGCGGGCGCACGTTCCCGAACAGCTGGCCCTCGTCCCGGGGACCCGACAGCATCACGGCGGGCGAGTTCATCTCCTTCAGCCGCCGCACGATCGGGTCCAGCATGCTCCGCCCGGCCCCGCCCATGGCGCGCGCCAGGACCAGGTGCAGCCCGATGTCCCTGGCCTGCGGCAGCAGCTCGCCGAGCACGGACAGCGGGTTGGCCGAGGTCGCCACGAGGTCGTAGTCGTCCACGATGACGTACAGGTCCTGGCCGGTCCACCAGCTCCGCGTCCGCAGCTGCTCCGAGGTGAGGTCCGGCGGCGGCAGCCGCGTCTGCATCACCTCCTGGACGCCCTTGAGCAGCTCCGCGGCGGCGGCGCTGGAGGCCGCGTACCCGATCCGGTGCTCGGTGTCGGTCGCGTCCAGCAGCGAGCGCCGGTAGTCGATGACGATGAACCGCGCCTCCAGCGGCGTCTTCCCGGCCGCGATGCCCCGGGCCAGCACCCGCAGCAGGTTGGTCTTGCCGCTCTCCGTGTCGCCGAACACCACGAAGTGCGGGTCGGCGTCGAAGTCCAGCAGGACGGGCGCCAGCGCGGCCTCGTCGATCCCGATCGGGACGCGCGTGCCGCCCTGCGGGGGAGCGGGCAGGGTGTGCGCGGGCAGCAGGGCGGGCAGCAGCCGCACGGGCGGCGCCGGATGCCCGCGCCAGGCCGCCGCCGCGGCCTCGACCAGGGCGGCGACCCCGTCGGTGAGGTCGTCCACGGTGGAGCGGCCGTCGATGCGCGGCAGCGCGGCCAGGAAGTGCAGGGCCTCGCGGGTGAGCCCGCGCCCGGGGGCCCGCTCGGGCACGTTCGAGGCCGCCTTGCGGTCGATCTCGGAGTCGAAGGAGTCGCCGAGCCGCAGCTCCAGCCGGGTGCCGAGCAGGTCGCGCACCCCGGCCCTGAACTCCATCCACCGGTTCGCGGTGCCGATCACGTGGATGCCGAACCCCAGGCCCCGGGTCACCAGGTCGCCGAGGTCGGGTTCGAGCAGCTCGTACTCCTGGCGCAGGATCGCCCAGCCGTCCACCACGATGAACACGTCGCCCCAGCCGTCACCCTCGAAGGCGCCCGAGGCGACCATCCTCCGGTAGGTGGCCATGGAGTCGATCCCGCGCTCGACGAACAGCCGTTCACGCCGGTCGAGCAGCGTCTTGACCTCGGCGACCGTCCTGCGTACCGCGTCGGCGTCCAGCCGGTTGGCCACCCCGCCGACGTGCGGCAGCCCGGTCAGCGAGGACAGCGTGCCCCCGCCGAAGTCCAGGCAGTAGAACTGCACCTCCCTGGGGGTGTGCGTGAGCGCGAGCGAGGCGATCAGCGTGCGCAGCAGCGTGCTCTTGCCCGTCTGCGGCGCGCCGACGATCGCGACGTTGCCCGCCGCCCCGGACAGGTCCAGCCAGTACGGGTCACGCCGCTGGTCGAACGGGCTGTCCACGATCCCCGCCACGGCGTGCAGCCGCCCCGGCCGGTCCTGGCCGGTGCCCGCGGCCGTCAGCCCGTGCTCCGGCGAGACCTCGACGGGCGGCAGCAGTTGGTCGAGCGAGGCGGCCTCCTTGAGCGGCGGCAGCCAGATCCGGTGCGCCGCGGGCCCCTGCCCGGCCAGCCGGCCCACCACGATCTCCAGCAGGCTGTCCTTCTTGCCCTGCTTTCCGGGATCCGCCACCACCGGCGGGGCCTGCTCGACGGGCGGCATCGGCACCCGCTCGGGCCCGTACCAGACGATCTTCCCGCGGTGCCCGGCGCGCGCCGTCACCGCCGGCCCCTGCGCCGAGGCGAGCTGGTACGGCCCCGACACGTACGCCGCCTTGAACCGCGTCATGCCCGTGGTCTCGAACATCAGGTAGGCGTTGCCCGGCTCGGGCGGCAGCGAGTACGCGTCCGCCACCCCCAGCACGGCCCGGCTCTCGGCCGCCGAGAACGTCCGCAGGCCGATCCGGTACGACAGGTGCGTGTCGAGCCCGCGCAGCCGCCCCGACTCCAGCCGCTGCGAGGCCAGCAGCAGGTGCACGCCCAGCGACCGGCCGAGCCGCCCGATCATCACGAACAGCTCGATGAACTCCGGCTTGGCCGACAGCAGCTCGCTGAACTCGTCCAGCACGATGAACAGCGTCGGCAGCGGCCGCAGGTTCGCCCCCTGCTCGCGGGCCTGCTCGTAGTCCCGCAGCGAGGCGTGGTTGCCGGCCGCCCGCAGCAGCTCCTGGCGGCGTACCAGCTCGCCGTGGAGCGCGTCGTGCATGCGGTCCACCAGCGGCAGCTCGTCCTCCAGGTTCGTGATGACCGCCGAGACGTGCGGCAGCGTGTCCAGCCCGAGGAAGGTGGCGCCGCCCTTGAAGTCGACGAGCACGAAGTTCAGGGTCTCGGAGGAGTGCGTGATCGCCAGCGAGAGCACGAGCGTGCGCAGCAGCTCCGACTTCCCGGAGCCGGTCGCGCCGACCACGAGCCCGTGCGGGCCCATGCCGCCCTGGGCGGCCTCCTTGATGTCCAGCTCGACGGGCCGCCCGTCGGCGCCCAGGCCGATCGGGACGCGCAGCCGGTTCCTGACCGGGCGGGGCTGCCACGTCTGGGCAGGCGCGAGCCGCCGCGCGTCGCCGATCCGCAGCAGCTCGGTGAGCGTCGTGTTCGTGGCGAAGACGTCCCGTACCTCCTCCGCGCCGGCCCCCGAGCCGGTCCGCATCGGCGCGAGCTGCCTGACCAGGGCCGCGAACGCGGGCGGGTCGAGCCGGTCCGGCCGCCCCAGCCGCGACCTGACCTCCTTGCCGAGCTCGTCCTCGGCGACCCGGACCACCTCGTCCGCGCCGACCTCCAGCCGCAGCGTGAGCTGCGCGGGCACCTGCGCGGTGCTGCCGCCGACGTCGATCACGGTCACGCCCTCGATGACGTCCAGGCCGAGCTGGCTGCCCGCGGGCACCATGCCGCCGTCCATGACGACCACGTGGTACGGCAGCGCGTCCGGCGAGAGCCCCTTGCTGAAGCGCGGCCGGTCCTTCAGCTCGAACCCCAGCAGGTCGTCCAGCTCGCCCAGATCCCCCGAGACCAGCCGCACGGGGCCCGCCCCGTCCTCCTCGGTGGGGTGCAGGGCGTGCGGCAGCCACTTGACCGGCTCCCACTCGCGGGCCCTTTCGGCGCCCGCGCAGACCGAGATCCGCAGATCCTCCGGCGAGTGCAGCGCCGCCGCCTGGGCCAGCAGGGCCCGTACGAGCCCGCGCGCCGCCGCCGGGTCGCCCGTGATCACGATCCTGGCGAACGAGTGCAGCGCCAGCGCCACCGGCAGCCCGGGAACGGTGGCGTGCGTGCGGACGAACCGCCGCAGCGCGCCCGCCGTCACCGGGTCGAGGTCCTCGATCGGCTTGGTCTCCGGCGGGATCAGCGGCAGCGCCAGCCGCTGCGCCGAAGTGGCGATCCTGATCTGGGCGAAGTCGTCGTCGCGGGGCCGCCGCTCCCACAGCCGGGTGGTCATCACCAGCGACCACAGGGCGGCCGGGTCCGGATGGCTCCAGGTCATGACCTTGTGCTGCTGCGCGGCGGCGGCCCGGACCCGCTTCCTGACCTGCTCCAGGTAGCGGTAGTAGTCGCGGCGCTGGCCGTTGAGCTGGCTCTTGCGCTCGCCCGCGCCGCGCATCATCTGGCCCACGGTCATGCCGATCATCGAGACCGCGAACAGGCCGCTGGAGACCAGCATGATCGGGTTGTTCGTGGACCCGCCGGTGAACATCAGCGCCATCGCGCCCGCGCCCGCCAGCATCGGCAGGTACGTCAGGAGCTGGGTCAGCCCGCCGCCCGTCACCGTCTCGGGGATCTCGGGCGGGGACTCCAGCAGGACCTCGCCGCCGGGAGGTTCGGGTGGCCGGCGCCGCTCGGGCCTGCGGACCACGATCAGGCTGCCGCTCACGACGCCATACAAGTCGCTGACGTAGCGAAACAGGCGATATTTCAAATTTCCTGTACGTATTAAGCCCGTCGCGTTCGGTGTCCGATCCATACACTCGTCCGGGTGAGCGCCACCGGAACCGACCTGTGCCGGGTCACCGTCGTGACCCCGCGTGGATTCCTGGACCTGGGCCTGCCGCCGGACATCCCGCTCGGCAACCTGCTGCCTACCCTGCTGCGCGTCGCCGGCGAAGGGCTCGCGGAGGCGGGCCTGGCCCACGGCGGCTGGGTGCTCCAGCGCCTGGGCGGCCCGCCGTTCGACGTGAACGCGACGCTGTCGGAGCTGGCCGTGCACGACGGCGAGATGCTGCACCTGCGGCCGCGCGGCCACGAGCTGCCGGAGGTCGTCTTCGACGACGTCGCCGACGCGGTGGCGACCGGCGTGCTGGAGCGCACCGGCCGCTGGCAGCCCGCCACGACCAGGGCCTACGGGTTGCGCGCCGCCGCCACCCTGCTCGGCGCGGGCGCCGCCGCACTGCTGGCGACCGGCCCGCCCTGGCTGCCCACGGCCCTCGTCGCGGGGGCCGTCGCGCTGGTCCTGCTGCTGGTGGCCGTGGCGCTGTCGCGGGCCCTCGGCGACGCGCGGGCGGGCGCGGTGATCGGGTACGCGGCCCTGCCGTACGGGTTCGTCGCGGGCCTGACCGGACCGGCCTCGGCGGCCGTCGTCCAGCCGGACACCCTGCTGTCGGCCTGCGGCGTGGTGCTGATGCTGGCCACGGCGACCGGGTTCGCGGTCGCCCAGGGGCTGCCCACGTTCCTCGGCGTGGCCGCCGCCGCGCTGTCCGGGCTGCTGGCGTCCGGGCTGGTCATGGCCTTCGACCTGCCCGCGGCCGGGGTGGTGGCGGTGCTCGCGGCCCTCGCGGTGGGGCTGACCACGGCGATCCCCTCGCTGTCGTTCCGGCTGGCGGGCATGCCGCTGCCCGCGCTGCCGACGACGGCGGAGGAGCTGCGCCGCGAGAGCGGCGACCTGGACGGCGAGCTGGTGATCGACAAGACCGTGGTGGCCGACCGCTTCTGCACGGGGCTGATCGCCGGCGTGGCGGTGATCGTGCTCGCCGCCCAGGTGCTGCTGACGGTGGCGGGCACCTGGGCCGCGTTCGCCATGAGCGCCGTGCTGTCGCTGTCGCTGCTCATGCGGGCCCGCGTGTTCGAGGGCCGCGGCCAGCGGGCCTGGCTGCTGACCGCGGCCCTGCTGGGGGTGGCCCTGCCCGCCGCGGCCGCGGTGGTCACGGCGGTGGTCACGGCGGCCGACGGGGTGGTGCTCTACGGGATCGTCCCCGGGCTGGTCGTGCTCGCCCTGGCCGTGGTGGGGACGGCGCTGTGGCTGACGTCCGCGCGGCCGTCCCCCTTCTGGGGCCGGGTGGGCGACATCTTCGACATCCTGCTGATGATCGCCCTGATCCCGCTGGCGCTGGCCGTGATGGACCTGTACGAGACCATCCGCGGGCTGGTGAGCTAGCTACGGCTCTTGACCACGTCCTCGAGGCTCATGTCGCCGCCCGGCGCCTTGACCGTCCACTGGAAGGACCCCGTGCCGGGCGGGAGCGGCTGCCCCTGCGGAGGCGCGGCGAACGTCCCCGCCTTCGCGGGATCGACGGCCCCCGTGCCGAAGTCGATCGCCGCGGCGCCGGTCGGGCGCATGAAGGCCAGCTGCACGGCCGCCGTCCCGCCGACGCCCGCCGCGACGCCGCCCAGCACGTCCTTGAGCCCGAGCGAGCCGAGGAAGCGCTTCAGCCCGGCGGTCGAGGCGGCCAGCGACGCGCTCGCCTGGACCCCCGTCCTGCGCATGGCGATCCTGGCCGCCAGCCTGGTCTGCGGCGCCAGCGCGAGGACCTGCAGCGCGGCCAGCCGCAGGTACGTCTCCTGCGCGATCTTGGCCGCCGCGCCCCAATAGACCATGAACCCGTCACCGATGCTGTCCACGTGCCCCGCCACCCACTGCACGTTGGTGCGGAAGGCGTCGAGCTCGGCCCGCAGCCGGTTGGCCGCGCTCGCGAACTCCTTCTGGTCCCCGGCGACCCAGTTCTGCCCGGAGTTGTTGATCACCATGGTCATCGAGTTGTTCGCGCCCTTGTCGAGCCGCCCGCCCGCGCCCGCCTGGAGGTTGGCGGCCGCCTCCCAGATGCCGGGCACGTTCGCGACCGCGGGAACGGTGGCCAGCATGCCGACCACGACCGACGGCTCCATCCTGGCCGCCTTGCGCAGGATGCCCTGCACGGCCTCGGGGTCGGGCGGGTTCTTCGTCAGGCGCAGGGGAGAGCCGTCCCGGGCGCGCCCGGCCACCCTGGGCCTCACGGCTTCTTCACCCGCTGGACGATCAGGTCCTCGGCGGTGCGCCAGTTGCGCTCGGCGAAGGCCAGGTCCTCGCCCTCCCACTTCCGCATCACCGCGAGCGCCGTCTCGGTGTCGCGGACGAACGAGTCGATCAGCGACCGGTACAGTGCCCCGACCGTCCACTCGCCCAGCGGCCCCCAGCCGGGGAAGCCGACCGCGCGGTTCTGCTCGAAGATCTGGCGCACCTCGTCGAAAACCGGCAGGAGGTCGTCCCTGATGCCCCGCCGGACCTCGCCGATCGCGTCGGGGGTGATATAACGCGTATCCGGATTCACGATCATCAGCCTGTAACGTGCCGGGCGCGCGGGACAGGTACGTCATTCACTGGTCATTGATCATTCTCAATTACGAAACCAGACAGCTTCTCCCTATTTATCCCGATAAATTGGGTTAAGTAGGGGAGTCATGTGATCCGAGGGGCGGGAGTTGCACAGCCAGCGCGACCTTTATCAGGCGTACCGCCTCACCGTTCAGCGCATCGGCCTGGCGCTCCTGCGGGCCCAGCCGAACCAGCCCGAATGGCCGCTCCGCCGGCAGAACATCGGCTTCCTCGCCGGCATCATGGTCGCGGTCCTGCTCTGCGTCGGCTTCGCGGTCTTCGGCCTGCTGCGCCCGGGCGGCACGAAGGCGCTGGAGGAGCCCGGCACGCTGATCATCGAGCGCGAGACCGGCGCCAGGTTCGTCTACAGCCAGGAGCAGCGCCGGCTCATCCCCGTCGCCAACTACGCCTCCGCCCGCCTCGTGCTCGCCTCCCAGGACGTCAAGGAGCGCGTCGTCGCGCGGGAGGCGCTGACCAAGTACGAGCGCGGCGCCCTCATCGGCATCCCCGAGGCCCCCGACTCGCTGCCCGGCCCCGCGAACCTGGCCCGCGGCCCCTGGGCGGCCTGCGTCCAGGAGCGCGCCGAACCGACCGGGCGCAAGCCGTACGTGACGCTGGTCGCCGGGCGCGACCTCGGCGGCACGCCGCTCGCGGAGGGGAACGCGCTGCTGGTCGACGTGGGCGGCCAGCGGTGGGCGATCTGGCGGGGCGCCCGCATGCGCGTCCCCACCGGCATCGCCCGCGGGCTCACCTCGGCCGTCCCCGCCGCCGTGCCCGTGGCCTGGCTGAACGCGCTGCCCGAAGGGCCCGACCTGGCCGCGCCCGACGTCCGCGGGCGCGGCCGGCCGGTGGCGGGGCCCGGGGGCAGGACGGCGGCCGTGGGGCAGGTCTTCCGCGCGGGCGGCGTGGCCGGCGGCGAGGACCGCTGGTACGTGCTGCTGGACGACGGGCTGGCCCCCATCACGCAGACCCAGGCCACGCTGCTGCTGAGCGACCCCGACAGCAGGGCGGCCTACGGCGGCGGCGCGGTCAGGGAGATCGTCGTCGACACGGCCTCCGCCAACGCCGCCCGCCACTCGCGGACCGCCGTCCCCGCCGACGGCCTGCCCGCGGTCATGCCGCGCATGACCGCGTACGACCCGGCCAGTGCCATCTGCGTCGTCTACGCCGACACGGGCACCGGATCCACCCGCGTCCGGCTCACCACCGGCGCCAAGCTGCCCGAGCCGCGCGGCGACGCCACCGACCTGGTACGCCTGCCGCCGGGCAGGGCGGTGCTGGCCGGCGTCCTGCCCGGCGACGGGCAGCTGAACGCGGTCCAGTCCTACTACCTGGTCACCGCCGAGGGCCGCCGCTACGCCGTGCCCGGCACCGACGTGCTGGCCAAGCTCGGCTACGCCCCCGGCCAGGCCACCCCGGTGCCCGCCAACGTGCTCCAGCTCATCCCCGAAGGGCCGGTGCTCGACCCTGCCAGGGCCGCCAAGCCCGTGCTCGAAGGGAGGGGGCAGCAGGCCGCGGGTCAGTAGCCGCGGTAGCCGCCGCCGGTCTTCATCCCGACCACGCCGGGCACGCTCGAGACCGAGCCGTAGGTCGCGATGGCGTACCGGACGCCTGCGATGATGTTGTCCACCGGGTTCCAGACGTTGTCGTGTCCCGGTAGCTTCCACCGCTGGAAGGTGGGGTCGATCGTCTGCATCAGCCCCTTGGACGGCGTGCCTCTGGCCGCGTTGGAGTCCCAGGTGTTGATGCTGTTCGGATTGCCGCCGGACTCGTGCCGGATGATCGTGTAGATGTCGTTGACGTTCATCTTCTCGACCGGGTAGCCGTTGGCCTTGAGGATCTCGATGGCCTGGCTGATCCAGCCGGCGATCTCTGCTGGAGGAGCGGGTCCGCCGCCGGGCGGGGGCGGGCCGCTGGTGCCGTACCCGCCGAACCCGGCGCCCGACGAGCCCGTGGTCGCGGCCAGCGCGGTCGTGCCCGGGCCCTGCTGCGCGGGCGACCAGCCGAGCGGCTTGCCCGCGCGGGGGGCGAAGGGTTGCGCGTCCGGCTCGCCCAGCTCGGCGGCGACGTCCGGGATCGTGCCGAGCGCCTTCTGGATCTTTCCCGCCGTGTCGGACAGGACTGTGCCGGTGTCGGCGACGAGCTGCTGCAGCGTGCCGCGGGCCTGGTCGAGCGCGGGTTTCAGGCTCTGGGTGACCTGCTCCTCGGTGAGCCGCGGCTCGCGGCCCCGCACCTCCTGCGCGGCGGCGGCGTAGGCGTGGCAGGTCTCCAGCGCCCGCGACTCGGCCGAGCGCAGGGTGCTCGCGGCGGCGTCGAGGTGGCCCGCGCACTCCTGCAGCGCCTGCCGCAGCCCGTCGCCGCAGCGCACCACCTGGCCCATGTAGCCGGTGAACGCCTCCGCGCTGCCGCCCTGCCACGCGCCGCCCACGCCGGCGGTCGCGGTGCGGATCGCTTCGGTGTGCCGCTGGCCGGTTCCGGCGGCGGTGCGCCAGGCGTTCGCCGCCGCGGCGATCCCGCCCGGGTCGCCGATCACCTTGGCGGCCAGCTCGGCCAGCTCCGCGCCACCCGGCGCGGCTCTGACCTCGTCGAGCGGGCTCATGCTCGAACCGCGCCGCCATCGGCCTCGATGACCGTGCTCCGGACGGCGTCGAGCGTGCGCTCGACCGCCTCCAGCCGGCCGCCCAGGGTCCTCGCCGCCAGGTCGGAGACCCGTGCCAGGTCGGCCGCCGCCGTGGCCATGGCCACGGATCCGGACACGTCCCCGAACGCCGCCGCGCCCGGCGCCTGGCCCTTGATCCCCGAGAACGCGCCGGACGCCGCACCGGCCGCCTCGGCGCACGTGGCCAGCGCGTCGCGCTGGAACTTGAGCATCCCGCTCCTTCCCGTCAACGCCGGAACAGCTCCAGCAGTTCGTCCGCCCGATGGGTGCGGGCGATCCACACCTCGCGCCCGCGGCGCTCGCGCGTGATCAGCCGCCCGGCCCGCAGCCGGTCGCAGTGGTACGTGAGGCCGCTGGGCGCGATCTTCATGTCGGTGGCCAGCATCGACATGGTCATGGGCTGGTCGAGCGCGCACAGCAGGTCCGCGCGGACCGGCCCCACGAGCGCCGACAGCTCGTCCACCGCCGGCGCGACGGGCTTGCGCCACAACGAGTCCGCCCCGCGCACGGGGTAGGCGATCCACACCGCCTCCGGGCTGTCCATGCTGAGGATCAGGGCGTCCTTGCCGGCCAGCATCGGCACCAGGATGATCTTGCGGTCGCCCAGCTCGAACATGCCGGGTTCGAGGTCCGGGACGAGCAGGCCGTGCTCGCCGTACACGAGGCGGTCGCTGAGCGCGCCGAGCAGCAGCTCGGGGCCGCCGCGCACGGTGGCGACGCCGACCCGTTCGATCTCCCTGTCCAGCAGCGGGCGGCCGCGCTTCCACAGGGGTTCGGTGGTGTTCCAGACGTCGGCCAGGGCGCCGGCGTAGCCGAGCAGCCAGCGGGCCGGCCGCTCGGCCGCCGCCCGCCAGTGCGCGGGCAGCGGCCCCGGGCCGAACGCCTGCTCGAGGTCCCTGATCAGGTGGTCAGGGGGCGTGTCGTGCAGGGCGCTGATCTGGGCCTGCATGGAGACGTCCTGGCCGATGGGCGTGTGCGGCACCAGGATGTCCGGCGCGACGGAGTGGCCGGGTGCGGCCAGCGGGCGTACGGCCTCGTGGCCCAGCGGGCCCACGCGCGAGCTGATCGCCCGCCGCCAGAGCTCGGGCAGGCCGCGGCGGCGGCCGGCGAGGGCGTCGGCGATCATGGCGAGGACGGTCAGGTTGGGCGAGACGGAGATATAGAGCTGAGGAGTGGAGCTCACGCGCAGCTCGCTCCACACCTTGGTGCGTGTTACTTGGGCCCCCACAGGTAGGACTGTAGACAGGGAAGACATCTCCGGAGGAATGCTTCGAGAATGCTCGAAACGTCCGTAAGCGGGATGATCAACTTCTACGTGATGCGAACGCTCCGGCTTTCCGGGACGCGCGTCCGCCGCTCTGGGGTCACGTTCATGATGTGTCCTCTTTGTGGTGCTGTGCTGTGATTTATCGAGAACTTACGCCCCTCCACTAACTTCTCACTTAAAAGGCTCTAACAGACACTTGTCCATCACTGGCCACTGGTGCGCCCTGAGGGTCGGCAATCTTGCGTCCCGGGTCAAGAGATCGCCTCCTGTGAGTGGGTTTTTCCAACCTCCCTCGTCCCCGGCCCGGTGGCCGGGTCGCCCCTCGGGATGCAAGGCTTCCCGCATCCGCCCCGGTCCTCCTGCGAACGGGTGGCCGGGGTGGAATCCCCGCAGGGCACTGGAAGGAGTGCGTATGAGTCAAGTCGCCGGCCGCGTCGAGGCCAAGCGGATCAACGACCACGTGGAGCTCATTCACGTCGACAACCCGGACGCGGTGTTGGAAGTACCGCGCCGCGACTGGGAGTCGTTCACCACGGCGGTCAAGGCGGGCTCGTTCGACCTCGAGACGCTCAACCGGTTGGCCCAGGAGAACGTGGCCTGACGCCACGCCGCACGAAGAGGCGCCCGCTCTCAGCGCAGTGGAGCGGGCGCCTCCGTGGTGCTGCGTCCTGTCATGGGGCGGACGTCAGCCGCGGCCGGTCCAGTACGCCTTGGCGCGGTCCCAGGCCGCCGTGCCGACCGCGCGGCCGAGGGCGCGGCCCTGCAGGTCTCCCAGACGGAAGTGGATGCCGCCGTACCGGCGTGACATCCCGGCCTCGTCGGCCGCATCGGTGAACGTGGCCCAGCGCAACGTCACGTCCTGCGCCGGCGTCACCCCGGGCTCCACCAGCGACGAGCCCTTCGCCACCACGGCCTGCCCGCCGAACGCGTCGCCGCCGGTGAAGCGCTTGAGCACCTCGGCCGCCGCCCCGCTGAACGTGCTGTGCCCCGAGACGTACTCGGCGAACGGCGGCGTCGGGAACGTCGGCACCTGGAACGGCACCCACGTGGCCCCGTCGATCGTCCGGCCGCCCCACGTCGGGATCTGCTGCCCCTTGTACAGGAACCGGATCGCGGTGATCGGGCGGCCCGAGTCGTGGTCGCGCTTGACCTCCCACGAGGCGATCCCGGCGTCCATGACCGAGTTGGCCAGCGCGAAGAACAGCTTCACGTCCTGGTCGAGGCCGTAGTGGTCGCGCGCCGAGATCTGCTGCGCGAACAGGCTCCAGTGGCCGGGCGGCGTCTCGCTGTTGGGGCCGTCGGCCCAGTATTCGGCGATCGACTTCTGCCGGTCGGTCAGCGCGGCCGTGATGGACACGATCTCGGCGGCCTGCGTGCGGAAGCCGGTCGAACCGTAGGCGTACGGCGGGGGCACGGCGTCGGCGAGGCCGCGGGCGGTGCCGCTGAAGGAGGCCACCTGGCCCCAGTGCGGCGCGAGGAACGGCGGCGTGACCGTCGCCCCGGCCCGGTTGACGAACGTCAGCGGCGCCCACCGGCCGGGATCGTTGAGCGTGGTCAGCGGGTCGGCCACCACCACGGGGGCGTTGACGGGCGCGTAGCCGGTGGTGTCGGCGTAGCCGCCGAGCTGGTTGGAGCCGTCGGTGTGGCGGTAGTCGAGCACCGCCTGGCACGCGGTGACGCCGGTCTGCGCCGGGACGCTCGACGTGTCGGCCGGGTCGTAGCCCAGGTCGGTCATCAGCGCGTCGAACGTGGCCCGCTGCGCCGGATAGAGGTCGACCGCCGCCAGGTGGGCGGCGTAGCTGACGGCCTTGGCCTTGTTCGCATCGGTGCGCTCCGCCGCGGGCCGCCGCAGCGAGCCGCCCAGCCGGGTGCCGACGGCGACCGCGTCGTAGGCGGCCCACGCGTCGTAGGCGCAGGTGTGCACGATCGCCAGCGCCCTGGCCACGAGCGGCGGCCCCAGCGTGCCGGTGCGCACCGCGGTGAGCAGCGTCTGGTTCCACCGGACGACCACGTCGGGACCCGTGGCCTGGGCGGGTAGGGCGGGCAGGACGAGCGCGGCGGCGCTCACCAGCGCGAGCGCGGCCACGCGTAAGGATCTCAGAACGGGCAAGGCATTCCCCTCGCTGTCGGCGGCCCCGAGGGTTGTCCCGGGGCATGACGACGATTCCATGCTCGAACACATTTTCGGGCTAGCCTTCCGGTGACAGTCGCCTGCCGTTGCGGTGACCCCCGCTCGATCTTTTCCAGGCGCGTCCTGGGGTGCTGACCTGGCCAGTGTGCCTGCGCGGGAGCATGGCCGGATTTCTCGCAATTTTCCTTGATAACGCCGCAGTCCGAAAGTTTCGGCGAGCCATCGAAATATTCTTGACGGCTTTTGCGGTGGGCACCTAGAGTCCGAATTCAATGATCGGAATGAGCTTTCGAAGGTTTCAGAAGGAAGGCCATGACATCAGTGAACGCGCCGGGTCTGGCGCCCTGGCGGGACAGCGCGCGGACGGTCGGCGAACGGGTCGAGTCCCTCCTCGCGGAGATGACGCTGGAGGAGAAGGTCGCGCAGCTCGGCTCCGTCTGGCTGCAGAACGGGCCCGAGCACGGCAACGTGGCGCCCATGCAGGACCGCTTCGACAAGGCCGAAGGGCTGGACGAGCAGCTGGCCCACGGGCTCGGGCACCTCACCCGCGTGTACGGCACCGCCCCGCTGTCCGCCGCCGAGGGCGCGGCCCGGCTGCGCAAACTCCAGGAACTCGTGGTCACGTCGAACCGGCTCGGCATCCCGGCCATCGCCCACGAGGAGTGCCTGACCGGGTTCGCGACGTTCGGGGCGACCGCGTACCCGACGCCGCTGGCCTGGGCGGCCACGTTCGACCCGGAGCTCGTCGAGCGCATGGCCGCGGCCATCGGCGCCGACCTGCGGGCCGCGGGCGTGCACCAGGGCCTGTCGCCGGTGCTCGACGTCGTACGCGACTACCGCTGGGGGCGGGTGGAGGAGTCCCTGGGCGAGGACCCGTACCTGGTGGGCCGGATCGGCACGGCCTACGTGCGCGGCCTCGAAGGCGCCGGGATCATCGCCACCCTGAAGCACTTCGCCGGGTACGGGGCCTCGCGGGCGGCCCGCAACCACGCCCCCGTCAGCATCGGGCCGCGCGAGCTCGCCGACGTGATCCTCCCGCCGTTCGAGGTCGCGCTGCACGAGGGCGGGGCGCGTTCGGTGATGTGCTCCTACACCGACCTCGACGGCGTGCCCGTCGGGGCGAGCGCGGACCTGCTGCGGCGGCTGCTGCGGGAGGAGCTGGGGTTCGACGGGACCGTGGTGTCCGACTACTGGTCCGTCCCGTTCCTCGCCTCCACGCACCGGGTGGCCGCGGACGACGCCGCGGCCGGGGAGGTCGCGCTGCGGGCGGGCGTCGACGTGGAGCTGCCCGAGACGGTGTCGTACGGCGCGCACCTGGTCGCGAAGGTCCGCGCGGGCCACGTCGAGGAGGCGCTGGTCGACGAGTCCGTACGCCGGGTCCTGCGCCAGAAGATCGAGCTCGGCCTGCTGGACGGCGGCCCGCTCGTCCCGGACGGCGCGGACGACGTCGATCTGGACAGCCCGCGCAACCGCGGGATAGCCGCCGAGATCGCGGAACGTTCCATCGTGCTCCTGGGCAACCCCGACGGCCTGCTGCCGATCGGCCCCGGCACGACCGCCCGGCTCGCCGTCATCGGGCCGTGCGCCGACGACCCGCGTACCCTCATGGGCTGCTACGCCTTCCCCAACCACGTGCTCGACCGCTACCCGGAGCACGGCATGGGCCTGCCCATCCCGTCCATCAGGGAGAGCCTCGCGCTGGAGTTCCCCTACGCCGAGGTGCGCCACTGCCTCGGCGCCGAGGTGTCGGGTGACGACGCGTCGGGGATCCCCGGGGCCGCCGAGGTCGCGGCCGAGGCGGATCTCGCGCTCGTGTTCGTCGGAGACCGGGCCGGGCTGTTCGGCGGCGGCACGTCGGGCGAGGGCTGCGACGTGGCCGACCTGCGGCTTCCCGGACTCCAGCCCGACCTGGTCGAGGCGGTCCTCGCGACCGGCACGCCGACCGTGCTCGTCGTGGTCTCGGGCCGGCCGTACGCGCTCGGCGCCTACAAGGACCGGGTGGCCGCCCTGGTCCAGGCGTTCTTCCCCGGCGTGGAGGGCGCGGCCGCGGTGGCGGGCGTGCTGAGCGGGCGGGTCAACCCGTCGGGACGGCTGCCGGTGCAGATCCCCGGCACGCCGCCGATCAGCCCGTCCACCTACCTCCAGCCGCCCCTGGGGAGGAGAGCGGAGGGCATCACGGTGCTGGACCCCACTCCGGCGTACGCGTTCGGGCACGGCCTGTCGTACTCGGCCGTCGAGTACGTGGCCATGACGACGGACACGGCCGAGTGCCCCACCGACGGCTCGGTCGAGGCCCTGGTGAAGGTGCGCAACACCGGCACCAGGCCGGCGGAGGAGGTCGTGCAGCTCTACGCCTCCGACCCGGTCGCGCAGGTCGCCAGGCCCGTCGTGCAGCTCATCGGGTTCGCCAGGGTGGCGCTGGAGCCGGGGGAGGAGCGGGCGGTGGCGTTCGGCGTGCCCGCGGACGCGTTCTCGTACACCGGTCCCGACCTGCGGCGCATCGTCGAGCCGGGGACGATCGTGCTGTCCGCCGGGCCCTCCGCGGAGGACCTGCCGCTGCGGGCCGCCGTCCGGCTCACCGGCGAGACCGTCGTGCTCGGCTCGAAGCGGCGGCTCACCACCCACGAGACGCCGGACCGCCGGGCCGGTTAGGGCAGGCGCAGCTCGGCGAAGACGCCGCGGTGGTCGGTCCTGGGCACGTCCACGATCTCGACCCGGTTCACGGCCACCCGCCGGTCGGCCAGGACGTGGTCGATGGAGATGACGGGCGGCACGGCCCGGCCGTTCGGCCAGGTCGGGATCAGGCCCTTGCCCACCTGGTCGGCCGCGTCCACGTAACCGCGGTCGAGCAGGTCGCGGAAGGCGCGGTGGTCGAGGCTGGCGTTGAAGTCGCCCGCCAGCACCCGGATCGCCGACGGCGAGGCCGGAGGCAGCGCGCGCAGGGAGGCCTTCCACTCCGCCTCCATGCGCCCGAGCGGCGGATTGGGGTGGATGGCCACGAACTCGACCTTGCCGCCACCGGGCAGCGCCACGGTGGCGGCGGGCATGTTGTGGCCGATCGGGGTGAACAGGCCAGTCAGCTCCGTCACCGGATGCTTGGAGAAGATGCCGCTCCCGGTGGCGCCGAAGTCGGCCTGCAGCACCCGGTACGGCAGGAGCTGCTTCAGCCCGGCCGCGTCCAGGCGCTCGACCTCGGCCGGGGTGAGCTCCAGGGCGCTGAACACCTCGACGTCGAACCTGCGTACCAGGTCGACGACGGACTGCGCGTCACCGCGGCCGAACAGGTTGACCGACAGCACCCGCAGCGGCGCGCCCTTCGCGGGCGGCTGCTCGGCACTGAAGGCCCGCGGCGTCACGACCGACACCAGCACCGCGCAGACGAGCGCCGCGGCGAGCGCGGCCGGGCGGTTGCGCCTGAGCAGGGACAGGATCGCGGTCAGCGCCGCCAGCCCGGCCCCGATGGGGGTCACGGTCATGAGCTGGGTCACGAACGAGCCGCCCTCCATGCCGGCGACCCTGATGACGGCCCACAGGGCCAGCAGCGCGACGACCGTCCACGCGAGCCACCGCCTGCGCCGCTTCCCGGGAGCAGGGGAGCCGCCCGCCGTGGCCCGCCCGGTCTCCACCGTTGTGCTCACACTCCGCCGTCCCGTCCGCGCGTCGTTCCGCTGCTTGAACCTTAAACCGCCTTGGGGCGGCTCGCGCCGGGTCCACAGCTCGCTCTCAGGTTCGGCGTCGGCGGAGGTCAGCGCTTGTGGCCCACCCCGGCGTACCTCCAGGTCGCGGGGTCGGCGAAGAGCGGCGTGTCGTGCCACTCCGAGACCGCCACGAGCCCCGGCTCCACCAGGTCGAACCCGTCGAAGTAGCGGGTGATCCGCTCGCCCGTCCCGGGCGTCCGGCGCCTGCGCGACCTCGTGGGTGTTGCCCTGGGTCAGGATGCCCGTGCCGAGGTCCGGCGGTCGGCCACGTAGACGCGGGCCGAATGCGGGACATCGGTGTTGATGCCGTGCGGTACGGTCACGATCTTAAGCCGGGGATGTAAGAAACCCTTCCTTCGGACCACATACGCCATGAAAGACGTGTTCCCGACCGAAGGAACGGGCTTGCCCAACCGACATGAGCGCTTCACCGTGCTCTACAACACCTACCAAGCGCGGGTGTACGGCTATGCGGCCGGCCGAGCCGGACACCAACTCGCGGAGGAAGTGGTCAGCGAGACCTTCCTGGTCGCCTGGCGGCGTCTCGACGACATCCCCGACCAGGCACAGCTGCAATGGCTCTTCCGCGTCGCCCGCAACATCCTGCGCGACAACGTCCGGCAGGCCGCCCGCCGTGAATCCCTGGAGGCCGAGCTGCGCACGTGGATCACGGAGGCCGTCGCCGACGTGGGCGAACACGCCACCGAGCGGCTCACCGTGCTCCGCGCGCTGGCCACCCTGTCCGACGACGACAAGGAGATCCTGACCCTGACCACCTGGCACGGCCTGTCCACCGCCGAAGCGGCACAGGTGCTGGGCTGCACCAGAGCCGCCTTCTTCGTCCGGCTGCATCGGGCGCGCCGCCGGCTGCAGTCGGCGATCGACGCCACGGACACCGCCGACACCGCCGCATCCCGAAAGCCCGTGACCGTTCCAGGGAGGGGACCCCGATGAGCCGTAAGCCCGACGCGATGCGCCTGCTCACCATGGCGCGACCGGCCTCGCTGGACCGCGGATCGAGCGTGTCCGCCGACGACCTGCTGGTCAAGGCGGCCGCCGGGGCGCCGCCAGAGCCCGGCCGCAGGCGGCCGCGCCTCTTGACCGCCTTCCGGCTCGCCTCCGTCGCGACGGCCGTCGCGGTCGCGGCCGTCGTCCTGGTTCGGAGCGAGGGCGCCGCGCCCTCCCTGGAGCCCGCCCGTACGGTGCTGCTCGCCGCCGCGGATCGCATCGAGAACGCGAACCCGGCGACCGGCCGGTACTGGCACACCATCGGTCGGAGCATGGCTGTCGGGGCGGGGGGACAGGCGCCCGCCGGCATGGAGCCTCGATTGGTCAACTACCGGGTCACGTGCACCCACGAGGTCTGGATGGCGAAGTCGGGTCGGGATCCCAGCTGGCTCGTGGTCACCGCCCAGTCAGGGAAGCCGCTCACCGAGGCCGACGAGGAGACCTGGCGGCGGCAGGGAGCGTACCGGCTCGGCGGTTGCGAGGGGCCCGGCGTTCCCGGCGTGGGCGGTGTGACCCCGTCGCCGCCGTTCGCCGTACGACTCGACGACGAACTCGCTCCCGAGGTTTCCTATCCCCAGGTGGGATCCGCCCACGTCACCACGAAGGAGGTCATGAACCTGCCGACCGACGTGGCGAAGCTCCGGCAGGTGCTCCAGGGGTGGACCCGGAGAAGTGGCCAGCGGGCCGACGACGAGTCCCTGTACACGCAGGCCACCAGCCTGCTCTCGCAACTTCCGACGACTCCCCGGCTGCGGGCCGCGCTCTACCGCGTGCTGGCGGACCTGCCGCGAATGCGGAACACCGGAGCGACCACCGACCCGATCGGACGCGCCGGGACGGGCATCGAGCTGTCGGGCAGCGGCCGGCGGATCGTCATCGACGAGACCTCGGGCCGGCTGCTGGCCGCGGAGGAACGGGACGCACGTGCGGCACTGACCTCGTGGACCGCCTTGACCGCGTCCGGTTGGACGGACGCGAGACCGGCGCTTCCCACCGGCATCATCGGCTCATGAGGCGGCCCTACCACGACATCGGTACGCCACCCGGATCCCGGGCCGTGCGGGCGTCTCAGGCGGTGGCGTAGTCGGCGATGATCACCGTGGCGTCGTCCTTGGGGTCGGCCGCGGCCATCTCGTCGTACAGCCGGTCCAGGCACGCGCTCGGCGACAACCCCCCGGTGACCAGCTCCTTCATGCGCGCCGCCCCGAGCGCCCTGATCGCGCCGCTCGTGACGACCACGACGCGGTCGCCAGGACGGAGCGGAACGGCGCCGACCTCGGGGTTGAGCTCCGAGGGTAAGCCGATCCCGCGTAACGGCGGGCCGTCGCCGAAGGAGTGCGACGTGGTGAGCGGCTGCGGTCGCCCGCCCTTCGGGCAGTGCCAGATCGCGCCGTCGCCGACGTGCGCGAAGCGCAGGCGCGGGCTCTCGCCCGGTTCGAGGAGGATCACGTCCAGGCTGGTGACCAGGGCGGACCCCGCGCCGCCGCGCAGGGACGCGGTCCGCACGGCGCGATGCGCGGCCTGCGCGCACTCGTCCAGGTTCTCCTGGTACTTCGGCCTGGCGCCGACCACGGCGCCCAGGGCCAGGGCCGCGGCCGTGTGGGCCGCCCCGCCGCCGGCCGCGCCGCGGGCCGCCGCGACCAGCCGCTCCTGGATGACGTACGCGTCCGACGGCCGCCCGCGCGAGCCCTCGTACGTGCCCCCCACCGCCACCAGGCGCGGCCGGGCCACCGGCATGCCGGGCGGCCAGTTCCCCCGGCGGCCGCGGGCCGTCATCACCGACAGGCAGCCGACCAGGATCGAGATCACCAGCAAGGTCATGAGGTCCCCTCTCGTCGCATCGTCGCGACCCGCAGCCCAGTACACGCGCTGCCGAGCGGACGCGACTGACGGCTGATCGGCCGTCGTAGCGAATGACGGCCGATCAGCCGTCGTGCCGCGGGACGCGCGGGGAGCGAGGGTGCGGAGAGGCGGTCAACACCGCGAGCAGAGCCGGCACGAGGGAAATGACGATGCGATCCATGTCTCCACCCGGCGCCACACAGACGCTCTTACGTTATTGTGAAGCCCGTCTTGTGCTGTCATCGCGAGCGGGCGGCTCATGTCTCTCCCCGGTTCCACGAGATACGACTCCGCGACCAGGCACATGGAGCGGACCATCGCGCGCACCGGTGCGGGGGCACGGGGTGTGGTGGGGTTCGTGGCGATCGTCGCCGCGACCCTCGGCGCCGTTCCACCGGTGTCCGTCGCCTGGCTGGCGCCCGCGCTCGCGGTCGACCTGGTGTGGACAGGGCTGTTCCTGTGGGTGGCCTGGCGCGGCCGGCGGCTTCCGGCCTGGCTGGTGGCCGGTGACGCGGTCATCACCGTCGCGCTCTGCCTCGCGCAGGGCCACCTCGTCGGCGGGGCCGCGCTCGAGGGCGGGTCGAGCTGGATCGCGGGGCTGGTGACGATGACCATCGTCGTATCGGGGGTCACGTGGCGGCCGTGGGTGGCCGTGTCTGTCGGGCTCGTCGTGGCGGGGGCGTACCTGGCCGGGATGCGGCTGGCGGCCCCGTACCAGGAGGTGGCCGGGACGCTGGGGATCCACCTCGTGCAGATCCTCTGCATCGCGCTGCTGATGACGCTGCTGCGCCGCTCCGCCGCCTCGGCGGACGCGTTCCTGCGGGAGAGCGCGCGCGCCGAGATCGCGCTCATCGTCGAGCGGCTGCGCCGCGAGGACGAGCTGCGCCAGGTCGGCAGCGTCCACGAGACGTCGCTGCACACGCTGACGATGGTCGGGCTGGGCACGTATGACAAGCCCTCGCCCACCCTGCGCCGGCAGGCGGTGGCCGACCTGGCGGCGCTGGAGAAGCTGCGCGACCGGCCGAGCGCCGAGTCCGCGCCCATCGCCCTGGACGCCCTGCTCGACGAGGTGGCCGGGCGGGTGACGGGGCTGGACGTCCGCAGGCGGCTGACGCCGGAGACGGTGCCGGGGGAGGTCGCGGAGCGGTTCGCCCGCGCGGTCACCGAGGCGCTGGCCAACGTGGCGCTGCACGCCGGGGTGCGCGAGGCCGAGCTGGTCTCCAGCCGGTCCGACGGCGAGATCAGGGTGGAGGTCGCGGACACGGGAGGCGGCTTCGACATGGAACGGGTGCCGTCCGACCGGTTCGGCGTGCGCGGGTCGATCCTCGACACCATGCGCTCCCTCCCGAACGCGGGCGCCGACATCCGCTCCGGTGACCAGGGCACCCGGGTGAGCCTGTGGTGGCGGCCATGACCGGCGGCATCTTGCGGCGCGGTGGCGGCCACGACCGGCGGAATCTCGCGGCGCGGCCACGACCGACGACATCTCGCGGCGTCGGGGGCGGCCATGACCGATGACATCGAAGAGGTGGCGCAGCGGTACGCCCGCTACACCGCGATCGGCGCGGTCGTGATCACCGCGGTCTGGCACACCGGCTACGACCTCACCGTCACCGTCTCGGGCTGGCCGGCCTTCCGCTGGCCGTGGCTGGTGGCGGTGGCCTGGATCGCCTACACGGCGGTCGTCGTGATCGCGGCGCGATCGCTGGTCACGGCGTTCGAGGGCCCGGCCAGGGCCCGCGCGCTGGCCGCCGTCGTGCTGGCCGCGGACATCGCGGTGATCGTGTCCTGCCGCCCCGAGGACCTGCTCGGCCCCAGTGACTGGGGCTGGGGTTCGGTGGGCTGGGTCGGCGTACTGCTCCTGTGGAACCGGCTGGCCTGGCGGCGCGAGCTGATCGCGTTCCTCGCCCTCAACGCCGGGATCATGCTGACGGCGATGATCGTGACGGGGACCGACGACCGGGTCTCCATCGCCAAATACCTCATGGTCATGGTGGGGAGCATCACGCTCCAGCTCGGCTACGCGGTGGGCTGCCACACGCTGCGCGTCCGCGCCGAGGACGCCGCGCTGCTGGCCCGCCGGCTGGCCGCCGACGACGCCTGGCGGGAGTCCGCCCAGCGCATCCACGCCGACCGGATCCGCCGCTACGCCGCGATCCGTGACGTGGCGGAGTCACTGCTCGAACAGCTCGCCGACGGGGCCGACCCGGGGGATCCCCGCGTACGCGAGGACTGCACAGCCGGGTCCATGAGGCTGCGGCGGCTCATCACGGAGCGGGAGGACGTACCGGACGAGCTGGTTTCGGTGCTGCGTGAGCACATCGACGCGGCCGAGCGGCGCCAGGTGCTGGTGACGGCGCCGCCGTTCGGGGAGCGCATGCCCGCGCTGCCGGACGGCGTACGGGAGGATCTGCTCAGAGCACCCGTGCGGGCGCTGGACGGGGCGAGGTCGCGGGCCAGGGTCACGGTGTCCGCGATGTCCACAATGGTGAGCGTGGCCGTCGTGGCCGACAACGACGACCTGCCCGTCAGCGCCACCCCGGTACGGGAGCCGAGCGGGGTCGTCGTCACCTATCAGCGGCAGGGAGGGGAGGTATGGGTCAACAGCATCTGGGAGGGCCCGCCGGCGGAGCGGCGGGACGCGTGACGGTCGCCCTGGTGGAGGACCATCAGGTGGTGGTGGACGGCGTGAGGTCGTGGTTCGGGCCGCCGAGCCCGGTGGAGCTGGTCGTACAGGGGCCGACCATCGAATCCGTACGGGGTGTGCAGGCCGACGTGCTCCTGCTGGATCTCAACCTCAACGGCACCATGGTCGTGGACCGGGTCGCCGAGCTGTGCGCGGGCGGCCAGCGGGTCATCGTCTTCTCCGAGCACGAGGAGCCGGAGACGGTGCGCGCGGTGCTGGACGCGGGGGCGTCGGCGTTCATCGGCAAGGGCCGGGCCACCCGGGAGTCGTGCCTGGAGACCATCCTGGAGGTGGCGGCCGACCGGCCGTCCGTCACGCCGCCCATGGCCCAGGCGATCGCCACGGACGAGGGCCCGCACCGGCCGCAGCTGTCCGACAAGGAGCGGGCGGCGCTGCTGTACTGGTTCCAGTCGATGTCGAAGGCGTCGGTGGCGGCCAGGATGGGCATCAAGGAGCGCACCGTGCGCCAGTACATCGACCGCGCCAGGGTCAAGTACGCCGCCGCCGGCCGCCCCGCGCCGACCAAGGAGAAACTCCTCATCTGCGCCATCCAGGACGGGCTGGTCCAGCCGGACGAGGTGACCGTCTACACCTCACTGGCCGCCCGGGCGACGCCGTCCGACGAGTTCCGCCCTGGGTGAAGACGTTATGCCGTGGGCGATGCGGGGCTGCGTGGGCCGATCCGGAAGGGCAAGGTGATTCTCGAACGGCCTGCCGATCGAGAGGTGGTGTCACGCCATGGCGGTGGCGGAGGTGCTGGGCCCGGGGGAGTGGCTGGGGTCGGAGCTGAGAGGCGACGACAGCTGGCGGATCCGGCTCACGGAGGAGCACCGGCAGGAGGTGCTCGCCGCCGTGCACGCGGCGGGGACCGAGGTGTCGCGAGAGAGCTTCCGGCTGCCGACGCTCGGCCCCGTCCTGCGCCGGGTGCGCGACAAGCTCACACACGGTCGCGGGGTCGCGCTGATCCAGGGGGTGCCCGTCGAGGGGCTGAGCGAGCGCCAGTGCGAGACGGTCGCCCTCGGCTTCGCCTCCCACGTGGGCGGCATCGTCCCGCAGGGTCCGGAGGGGGCGCCGCTGATGCACGTACGCGACACGGGCGCCGACCCGTCCCATGCGCGGACCAAGAGCTACCAGCACAGCGGCCGGCTCGGCTACCACAGCGACCCGACCGACGTCGTGGCCCTGCTCTGCGTCCGCCCGGCGAAATCCGGCGGCCTCAGCGCCGTCGTCAGCTCCGTGGCGGTGCACAACGAGGTCGTGCGCACCCGGCCTGACCTGGCCGAGGTCCTCTACGAGCCGTGGTGGCACGACCGCCGCACCGGCGACGGCCCCGACAGCTTCTACACCAAGCCGATCTGCGCGGCTCGCCCCGGGGGCGGGGTGTCCATCGCGTACGGCCCCGACTACCTACGCTCTGCCCAGCGCGGCGCCACCGTGCCGCCCTTCACCCCGGCGCAGGAGGAGGCCATGTCCCTCCTCGACGACCTGACCAACGCCCCCCGCTTCACGCTCACCATGGATTTCCGGCCGGGCGACCTGCAGTTCCTCAACAACCACGTGACCTTGCACAGCCGCACCGCCTACGAGGACCACCCCGAGCCGTCCCGCCGCCGCCACTTACTCCGGCTCTGGCTCACCACCGCTCCAGATGGGCGCCGTTAGTCGCCGAGCAGTTCGGCAGGGTCGAAGCTGACAGGGAACGGCCAGGTAAAGCTCGCGAGCGTGCCGGCCTTGTAGCGGACCGGCGTGTCATAGCACTCGTCTTTGAGCTCGTAGACCCAGAGTGTCGGCCCTTCTTCCGGCTCGATCCGCCAGTAAACGGAGATGCCCGCGTCTCCGTACGCTTCGGCTTTGAGAACCTTGTCCCGCATCTTGGTGCTCGGGCTGCCCACCTCCACGGCAAGCAGGACGTCCTGAGGCGAGAACATGAGCCCAGTAGCTCGCGACCTCTTTTTGGGCACGACGACAAGGTCAGGGATGTAGACGTCCTGGTTGGTGGCTTTTAGATTGACGGTCGTCAACACCTCCATCTGCGGTGGCGCCGCATGCTTGAGGAGAAGCAGCCCATAAGTTATGGCGATCTGGTGCAGGACTGTGGGGGCAGGGCTCACCAGTAGGCTCCCGCTGAAGAGCTCGTAGCGGTTCCCGTCGTCCGGGAGCTTGAGTAGGTCGTCGACAGTGAACGGCGCACTGGGAAATGCTGTGCGTCCCGCCGGTTCGATCGTCGCCATTGCGGTCACCCACCAAGTATCGGGAACCTTGCCCTCGCTCACATGCTACTTCCCCCATTCTCATCACTTTAAGTTCTGAGTCGGTCGCATATTGCTACATTCCCTCCGGATCGGACATAAGTGAAAGTTTCAGTCAATCTGGCGGGTTGATAGGAAAGCCCTTTCCGCTGCTCATCTGGCACGCCGACCTGGGTATGCGGAGTGATGACCATAAGCTGACATGGCCCGTCATTTGTGTGTACTTGCGGGGTCAGATACGGTCGCCTCGCGGAGCGCTCCCCTTCCCGGAATCCCCCCGACCGGAACACGGAGATCGCACAATGCCCCAAGCCGGACCCCACCGCTGGGCGCGGCGCGCCCTCGCGGTGCTGCTGACAACGGCGATGATCTTCGCCGTCCCCCTGGCCGAGTCCGCCTCGGCACACGGCTCGGTCGTCGACCCCGCCTCCCGCAACTACGGCTGCTGGCTGCGCTGGGGCAACGACTTCCAGAACCCCGCCATGCAGCAGCAGGACCCCATGTGCTGGCAGGCGTGGCAGGACAACACCAACGCCATGTGGAACTGGAACGGCCTCTACCGCAACGGGGTCGCCGGCAACCATGAGGCGGTCATCCCCAACGGCCAGCTGTGCAGCGCCGGCCTGACCGAAGGCGGCCGTTACCGCTCCATGGACAAGCCGGGAGCATGGACGATGGCGAACATCACCGGCAGCACCTTCAACATCCGCCTGAACGACCAGGCCAGGCACGGTGCGGACTACATCAAGGTCTACATCACCCGCCAGGGCTACAACGCTCTCACGACGCCCCTGGGGTGGAACAACCTGGAGCTGGTCCGCACGACCCCCAAATACGCGCCCGGTGACGTGTACATGATCAACAGCCTCAGCAAGGGCTCGCGCACCGGCCGTCACGTGATCTACACGATCTGGCAGGCCTCGCACATGGACCAGTCGTTCTACTTCTGCAGCGACGTCAACTTCGGCTGAGCCGCTGCTACGGGCGGGGGCGGGTCGAGGCGCGGATGGAGAGCTCTATCGGGTGTACGCGCTCCGTACCCAGGGGCGCGGCCCCGGACAGCAGCTCGAACAGCAACTCCGCGCAGCTCGCCCCCGCCTCCTTCGGGCGCAGGTCGATTGCGGTGATCGGCGGATCGGACTGGCGGGTGGCGGCGCTGTCGACGCACGAGGCGAGCAGCACGTTCACGCCGGCCTCCCGCAGCAGCGGCGCCACCTCGGTCGCCGCCCCGGCCGGCGCACACACCAGGGCATCCAAAGGCCCATCCCCGCCCCACCCCAAGGCCGCCTCGCCCGGCCCCTGACCGTCGTCCCGCCTGACGGACCAGCCTTCACCCCGCCCGGCCCCGCGGCCGGTGGAGCGTCCGTCGCCTTGCTCGGCCCCCCGGCCGGATGAGCGTCCGTCGGCCTGCATGGCGCTTCGGTCGGTGGAGCGGGTGCCGCCTTGCTCGGCCCTTCGGCCGGTGGAGCGGTCGTCGTCCTGCTCAGCCCCTAGGTCGGCGCCTCGGCCGGAGCCCCCGGCGGTGTCGAGGAGGGCGCGGGCGGCGGCGCGGACCTCGTCGCCCGAGGCGTCGAAGGACACCCGTCGCACCAGCGGCACCACCCCGTGCGCCGCGCACCACTCCAGGTAGCCCCGGTGCACGCTGGCCGCCCAGTCGCTCTCGTCCCCGGCCACGATGAGCGCCGGCCGTGAGGCGCCCGACTCGCGCAGGTGGTCGAGGAGGCGGCCCAGCATCGAGGCGTGTTCCGACCACACCACGCCGTCCGCCTGCCGGGAGCCGGGGAAGCGTTCGCACGAGACCGTCGGCAGGCCCGTCGCCATCAGGCTCTCCACCACGGGGTCGCCTCCCAGCGGGTCGCCGAGCACGAGGCCGTCCACGCGCGGCGGCCGTGAGCGGCGCTGGCCGGACGTGATCAGCGTGACGTCGTAGTCGTGCCGCGCCGCCTGCTCCACCACGCCGAACACGAACGACATGTAGTAGGAGGAGCGGGTCAGGACCTCGGGAACGTGCAGGCCGATGGTGCCGGTGCTGGCCTTGCGCAGGTGCCTGGCCGAGCCGTTGGGTACGTAGCCGAGCCGCTCGGCGACCTGCGCGACCGCCTCCCGGGTGCGCTCGGAGACCCGCCCGGAGCCGCGCAGCGCGTCGGAGGCCGTCGTCTTCGACACCCCCGCCTCCCTGGCGACGGTGAGGATCGTGACCGGCTCCTCCGTGCGCACGCCTGCCCGCTCGCGCCCCTCGTCTGCTCGCACGCCCCGATGCTAGCGGCCCTGATCGCCCACTTCCGCCGAGCGAGTCGACGTGCCCCCATCGGACCGCCCGACGGTCTCCGTGTCTCGCGCGCAGCGGGGCCCTCCGGTGGTCTCGGCGTCTCCAGTGTGGCGGGTCCGTCCTGCGGTCTGCGCGTTTCGCGAGTGGCGGGTCCCGGCGGTCTCTGTCTTGCGGATGGTGGGGTCCTCCGGTGATGTTGGCGTTGCGCGGGTAGCGGGGCCTCCGGCGGTCTGCGCGTTTCAAGGGTGGTGGGGCCTGGCGGTCTCCGTGTCTCGCGTGTGGCAGGGTCCTGCGGCGGTCTCGGTGTTTCGCGTGTGGCGAGGCCCTTCGACGGTGTGCGCGTCTCACGGGCGGCCGGGCCGTGCGGTGTTCTCCCTCGTCGGTGGCGCGACCCATGGGCGGGCGGAGGCCCGCGTGGGTGGTGGGGGCTTCGGTAAACGGTCTGTTTCGGGTGGCGCTTGGGTCTTGTCTCCGTCCGGGGGTCGCAACTAAGTTAGCCCAAACCTTGCCGGAACGTTCCGGCATCAGAAAGGGGCGGAACGTTGCACCTGACCACCGGGAAGCACCCCCACCCTCTCGACCCCCTCGCCGCGCAGGAGATCGACGAGGTCAGACGGATCCTGATGCAGGAGGGCCTGCTGACCGACACGGTGCGGGTGTCCTACCTCGGCCTCGAGGAGCCGCCGAAGGACGAGGTTCTGGCGTACGAGCCGGGCGCCCCCGCCGGACGCCGGGCCCGCGCGTTCCTCCTGGACCTGGCCACCGAGACGGCCGAGGACGTGATCGTGTCGATCGCCACGGCCAAGGTCGAGGAGCGCAGGCCCATCGACCCGGTCACCGACGGCCAGGTGCCCATGCTGGACGAGGAGCACGCCCTGGTCAGGCGGGTGCTGCGGGAGGACCCGGCCTGGGCCGAGGCGCTGCGGCGCCGGGGGATCGAGGACCCGGCGGGCGTCTACCTGGCTGCGCTGAGCGCGGGCAACTTCGGCCTCCCCAAGGAGAAGGGCCGGCGGGTGGCGAGGGTGCTGGCGCACCTGATGCCCACGCCCGAGAGCCTCCCGTGGGCCCACCCGGTGGACGGCCTGGTGGCGTACGTGGACCTGGTCAAGGGCGAGGTCATGGAGATCGTGGACACCGGCCCCCAGCCGATCCCCGCCGAGCCCGGCGACTACCACCTGGGCCCGCACCGGACCACGCAGAAGCCCATCCACATCACCCAGCCGGACGGCCCCAGCTTCACGGTCGACGGCCCCCTGGTCACCTGGGAGAAGTGGAGCCTGCGCCTCGGCTACGACATGCGCGAAGGGCTCACCCTCCACCAGATCGGCTTCGAGGACGACGGTCGCGTCAGGCCGATCGTCTACCGGGCGTCGGTGGCGGAGATGCTGGTCCCGTACGGCGACCCGAGCCCGATCCGGTTCTGGCAGAACTACTTCGACACCGGCGAGTACCAGCTCGGCAAGCTGGCCAACTCCCTGGAGCTCGGCTGCGACTGCCTCGGCGAGATCACCTACTTCGACGCCGTCGTGACGGACGGCGTCGGCGTGCCCAAGGTGATCGCGAACGCGATCTGCATGCACGAAGAGGACTACGGCGTGCTGTGGAAGCACACCGATCCGGCCAACGGCTCCAGGGAGACCCGCAGGCAGCGGCGCCTGGTGATCTCGTTCTTCGTCACGGTGGGCAACTACGACTACGGCTTCTACTGGTACCTCTACCTCGACGGCACCATCGAGCTGGAGGTCAAGGCCACCGGCATCGTCTTCACCGGCGCCTACGACGACCGCGCCGCGCCCTACAGCTCGGAGGTCGCGCCGGGGCTGGCGGCGCCGTACCACCAGCACCTGTTCAGCGCCCGGCTGGACATGACGGTGGACGGCCTGGCGAACGCGGTCGACGAGGTGGAGGCGGTCGCGGTCGAGAGCCCGTACGGCAACGCCTTCGGCCGCGCCGTGAAGCGGCTGCGCACCGAGGGGGAGGGGCGGCGCGACGCCGACCTCGCCAGGGAGCGCACCTGGCATGTCGTCAACCCCGGCGTACGCAACCGCCTCGGCCGCCCGGTCGGCTACGCCCTGTACCCCGAGGGCAAGCCGGCCCTGCTCGCACACCCGGAGGCGTCGATCAGCAGGCGGGCCGAGTTCGCGACCAGGCATCTGTGGGTGACGCGGTACCATCCCGCAGAGCGCTATCCTGCCGGTGACCTGGTCAACCAGCATCCCGGCGGCGCGGGCCTGCCCACCTACACCAGAGCCGACCGCGACATCGACGGGCAGGACATCGTGCTGTGGCACACGTTCGGCCTGACACATTTCCCCCGCACGGAGGACTGGCCGATCATGCCGGTCGACACGTGCGGCTTCGTACTCAAGCCGGTCGGGTTCTTCGACCGCAACCCCACGCTCGACGTCCCGCCGAGCGCCGCCGAACGTTCCTGCCACTAGAGGAGAAGAGGCCCATGCGTCCCATACGCCTGGCCTGCGGTGTCATGGCAGCCCTGCTGGCCTCGGCCTGCGCCGCCACCGGAACGACCACCACCCCCGCCACAGCCCCCGACCAGCCCAATCCGACCGGTTACCTCGCCACAGCCGACCAATCCCTGCCCGTCGGTGGCACGCTCAACCTGGCCGTGCACATCGACAGCGGCGCCGCCACCGGGTACGACCCGCAGCTCGCCGACGTCGCCACCACCTGGCAGCTGCTCTCGCTGTCCTACGAGACGCTGGTCACGGTGGGCCCCGACTTCAGCGTGCAGCCCATGCTGGCCGAGAAGTGGGACACCCCCGACCCCAAGACGTACGTCTTCCACCTGCGCGACGGCGTCACCTTCTCCAACGGCCGCGAGATGACGGCCGACGACGTGGTGGGCAGCCTGAAGCGGCTGCTGGCCTCCAAGTCGGTCTGGCGCGGCCAGCTCGGCCCGGTCAAGTCGGTCGCCAAGGACGGCGACCGCGCGGTCAAGGTCACCCTGAGCGAGCCGTACACGCCGTTCCTGGCCGCCCTCGCCAACATCCCCGCCGCCGTCCTGCCCATGAAGGAGATCGACGACAAGTCGGTCGACCCGGCCAAGACGCTGCTCGGCACCGGCCCGTACGTGGTGGAGAACCACCGCCAGGACGTGTCGTGGACCTTCAAGCGCAACGACAAGTACTGGGCCAAGGGCAAGCCGGCCGCCGACGCCGTCAACGTGACGATCGCCCCCGAGGAGGCCGCGCGCATCGCCGCCCTGCAGAACGGCAGCGCCGCCCTGGCCACACTGGGCAACGTCGACTCGGCGACCATGCTGGCCGGGGCGAAGAACGTCCAGGCCGTCACCCAGGCCACCACGGACTTCTACTACCTCATGCTCAACACCCAGGCGGCCGGCTCCAAGTTCGCCGACCCGCGGGTGCGCCAGGCCGTCGCCATCGCGCTCGACCCGAAGCAGATCGCCGACGTGGCGCTCGGCGGCAAGGGCAAGCCGACGGCCGTCACCCCGGCGGGCCTGCCGGGCGCGTGCGACCCGGCCGCGCTGCCGTCGGCGTCCAAGAGCGTGGACGAGGCGAAGAAGCTGCTGGCCGACGCGGGTGCCCAGAACCTGACGTTCACGCTCAGCATCTTCTCCACCGAGCCCGCCCCGGCGGTCGCCCAGGTGATCCAGCAGAACCTCCAGCAGGCCGGCATCACCATGAAGATCGAGCAGCTGGACGAGGCGAGCTGGTCGGGCAAGGTGTACGGCAAGGCGCCCGCCGAGTTCGACGCCGCGCTGTCCTGGTTCGCCGGTTACGCCGACCCCGGCATGGTCACCAAGTGGTGGAACCCGGAGACGGCCGGCTTCAACGTCGGCTTCATGAAGCCGGACAAGGAGCTGAACACCCTCATCGACGCGGCCGGCAAGGAGCCCGCGGGCGCCGCCCGCGACAAGGCGCTGGCGGCCGTCTGCGCCAAGGCCGACACCGACGCGCAGATGATCCCGCTGGTCACCCGCCCGGCCACGATCGCGTTCCGGACCGACGCGCTCAGCCCCAGCCTGTACGCCACCGAAGGGTACGGCAACGTGCTGCGCCTGATCGCCGACGCCCGCGTGAAGAAGACCCAGTAACCATGCGCCTGCTGATGTGGTGGTCCGGCCGGGCGCTCAGCTCGGCCGCCACGCTCCTGGGCGTCTCCGTGCTGATCTTCACGGCCGTGCGCCTGATGCCCGGCGGTTTCGCGGAGACCGTGCTGGGCCCGTTCGCCACGGCCGAGCAGAAGGCGGAGCTGGCCACCCGCTACGGGCTGGACCAGCCGGTGTTCATGCAGTACGGGCACTGGCTGGCCGCCGTCGCGGGCGGCGACTTCGGCATCTCGATGATCAGCCGCCAGCCGGTCGGCGCGGAGCTCCTGGCCCGGCTGCCGGTGACCGGCGAGCTGACCGTGCTGGCCGTGATCGCCAGCGCGCTGGCGGGGGTGCCCCTGGGCGTGCTCACCGCCGTGCGCTCCCGACCGGGCGGCGGCGGCGCGGCGGGGCGGCTGCTCAGCGGGCTCGGCGTCAGCGTGCCGGAGTTCGTGCTGGGCAGCCTGGTCGTGTTCGTCTTCTCCCGGTACGCGCTCGGCCTGGAGGTCGGCACGTGGGTGCCGTTCACCCGGGACCCGGCCGCGAACTTGGCCACGATGGTGCTGCCGGCCGCCGTCCTGTCGGTGTTCGCCATCTCCGTCACCGCCAGGACCACCCGGGACGCCGTGCTCGGCGTGCTGGTCGAGCCGTACGTCACGGCCGCCGTCGGGCGCGGCGAGTCGCCGTGGTTCATCGTCCGGCACCACATCCTGCGCAACGCCGCCACCCCGGTGGTGACGCTGCTTGGCACCATCACCGCGTACCTCCTGGGCGGGGCGCTCATCGTGGAGCACGTGTTCAACCTGCCGGGCGTCGGCTCCTACATCGTGCAGGCCGTCGGCCGCCGCGACTACGCGGTCGTGCAGGCGGGCGTGCTGCTGGCGGCGGCGGTGTTCATCGTGATGAACGTGCTGATCGACTTGCTCGTCGGGGTCCTTGACCCGAGGCTGGGCGTGCTGGCGGGGAGGCGTTCATGAGGAAGCTGGACCGGCTGTCCATCGGCGGGCTCGTCTGCCTGGCGGTCCTGGTGGTGTTCGCGCTGGGCTCGCTGGTCGGGGCCGGGGGAGAACCGGACGCGATCGTCGGCCCGCGCCTGCAGCCGCCGGGGCCCGGCTGGTGGCTGGGCACCGACAACCTGGGCCGCTCGGTGCTGCCGCGCGTCATGGAGGGCGTGGGCACGACGCTGCTGCTGTCGTCGGTCGCCGTGCTGGTGACGGCGGCGCTGAGCGCGACGTTCGGCATCATCGCCGGATACCGCGGCGGCTACCTGAACGAGCTGGTGATGCGCCTGGTGGAGGTGCTCTACTCCTTCCCCGCCATCGTGCTCGCGATCCTGGTCGCCGCGGTGCTCGGCCCCGGGCAGACGGCGGCGCTGGCCAGCATCGTGCTGGTGACGATCCCGCTGATGACCCGGCTGGTGCGGGCCGCCGCCGTGGCGGTGTCGCAGCGCGACTACGTCACCTCGGCCGTCATCAGCGGGGCCGGGCTGCCGCGCGTGCTGGGGCGGCACGTGCTGCCCAACGTGGCGGGCACGATCGCGGTGCAGGGCACGTACGCGCTGTCGGTCGGGATCGCGGTCGAGGGCGGGCTGACCTTCCTGGGGTTCGGCGTGCAGCCGCCGCAGGCCTCGCTCGGCGTGCTGATCCAGCAGGGCGGCACCTACATGATCGCCGCGCCCTGGCTGATCCTCGGCCCGGGGGTCGTGCTCGTGGCGGCGATCCTGGCGATCAACGTGGTGGGCGACGGGCTGCGCGACCGGCTCGAACCCCGGGAGACGAGGTCCTTGACATGAGCCTGCTCACGGTGCGGAACCTGATGATCGACTACGCCGAGACCAGGGCGCTGGACGGCGCCGACCTGGAGGTGGCGCAGGGGGAGACCGTCGGCCTGGTCGGCGAGAGCGGGTCCGGCAAGTCCACGCTCGGCTCCGCCGTCGGCCGGCTGCTGCCCAGGGCGGCCCGGCGGAGCGAGGGGGAGGTCGTGGTGGCCGGGGAGCCGGTCTTCGACCTGCCCGCCGACCGGCTGCGCCACCTGCGCAGGAAACGTCTCGGGTTCGTCTTCCAGGACCCGATCGCCTCACTCAACCCGACCATGCGCGTCGGCGACCAGCTCCGCCTGGTGCTCGGGCGCGGCGCCGACGTGGGCTTCCACCTGGGGCGGGTCAAGCTCGACGACCCCCGCGTCGTGCGCTCGTACCCGCACCAGCTCTCCGGCGGCATGGCGCAGCGGGTGGCCATCGCGATGGCCATGGCCACCGAGCCCGAGCTGCTCGTCGCGGACGAGCCGACCGCCGCGCTGGACAGCCAGGTGCGCGAGGAGGTGCTGAACGTGGTCTTCTCCCTGGCCGCCGCGGCCGGGACGAGCATCCTGTGGCTCAGCCACGACCTGCCCGCCGTCGCCCGCAGGTGCGACCGGGTCGCGGTCATGTACGGCGGCCGGGTCGTCGAGACCGGGCCCGCCCGCGAGGTGCTGGGCCATCCCGCCCACCCCTACACCGCGGCGCTGGCCGGGTCGGCGCCCGCCGCCGCGGCCCACGGCGTCCGCCTGGAGCCCGTGCCCGGCCGCCCGCCCGTGCTCACCGGGCCGTCGCCGGGCTGCGCCTTCGCGCCGCGCTGCCCGTTCGCGGAGGAGCGCTGCGAGCACGAGCGCCCGCAACCGGTCCGGGTCGGCGACCAGGACGTGCTCTGCCACCGGGCAGGAGAGGTGGCGGCGTGATACTCGAGCTCGACGACGTCACCGTCACCTTCGCCGCCGGGCCGCCGCTGCGGCGGATCCACCTGGACGCCATGCGGCACGTCTCCCTGTCCGTCGCCGAGGGGGAGACGCTGGGCCTGGTCGGCGAGTCCGGCTCGGGCAAGACGACCAGCAGCCGGGTCGCGCTCGGCCTGCAGCGGCCCACGTCCGGCGCGGTCAGGTTCGACGGCCGCCCCTTCCCCAAGCGGCGGCGCGAGCTGGCGGGCCGGATGCAGGCCGTCCTGCAGCACCCCCACTGGTCGCTCAACCCGCGCATGCGCGTCGGCCAGAGCGTCGCCGAGCCGCTGGACGTGCTCGGCCGCCCGGCCGGCGACGCCGTCACCGAGATGCTGGAGCACGTGGGGCTGGAGGCGTCGTTCGCCTCGCGCTACCCCCATGAGCTGTCCGGCGGCCAGCGGCAGCGCGTCTCCATCGCCCGCGCGCTGGTCACCCGGCCGAGGTTCATCGTCTTCGACGAGGCCGTCAGCGCGCTCGACGTCTCCGTGCAGGTGCAGATCCTCAATCTCATCAAGGACCTGCAGGCCGAGTACGGCTTCAGCGCCCTGTTCATCTCCCACGACCTCGGCGCGGTCCGCTACGTCGCCGACCGGATCGCGGTCATGCGCAAGGGCGAGGTCGTCGAGACCGCCGACACGGCCACCTTTTACTCGGCCCCCGCTCACGAGTACTCGAAACAGCTTTTGGAGGCCCTATGAACGACTCTGTGACGAATGAGCCCCGGCTTGCCACTCCGTCCGCGTTCGCGCCCGGGGTCCCGCGCAACGCGGACCTGCCGCTTGCCCCGCAGGCCAGCCCCGGTCGCGGGTCGGTCGCGTTCGACCTGCCCGGCGTGCTCGTCGGCACGGCCGAGTACGCGGAGGGCCCCACCGGGTGCACCGTGATCCACGTGCCGGCGGGCGCGCGCACGGCCGTGGACGCGCGCGGCGGCGCGGTCGGCATGAGCGGCGGGTACGACTACAACCACGCCATCTGCTTCGCCGGTGGCTCGGTGTACGGTCTGGCCGCCGCCGCGGGCGTGAGCGACGAGCTGCTGGCCCGCAGGGACAACCGGACCCGATGGGACGACCTCCAGCTCGTGTCCGGCGCGGTGATCTACGACTTCTCGGCCAGGGAGACCGCCGTCTACCCGGACGGCGAGCTGGGCCGGGCCGCGCTCCGCAACGCCGTCGAAGGCGAGTTCCCGGTGGGCCGGTGCGGCGCGGGCCGCACGGCGAGCGCCGGCAAGGTGGACTTCGGCCGGGCGGAGTTCGCCGGCCAGGGGGCCGCGTTCGGCACGTTCGGCGAGGCCAAGGTGCTGGTGGCGACCGTGGTCAACGCCGTCGGCGCGGTCGTCGACCGGCAGGGCGGGATCGTGCGCGGCAACTACCACGCCGAGGACGGCGCCCGCCGCCACCCCGGCGCCGACTACGCCGCGATGGTCGGAGACCCGGCCCCGGCCGTCATGGGCAACACCACGCTGACCGTCATGGTGACGAACGTGAAGCTGACCGACGTCGAGCTGCTCCAGGTGGGCCGCCAGGTGCACAGCTCCATGCACCGCGGCATTCAGCCGTTCCACACCATGAACGACGGCGACGTGCTGTTCGCGATGACCACGGACGAGGTGGACCTGGTGAGCGTCAAGCCCACCGGCCTCGGGACGCTCGCGTCGGAGCTCGCCTGGGACGCGATCCTGAGCGCGGTGGAGTAGACCCATGCACGTCTTCCCCCGTTACGCCGCCAAGGACCCGGCCCAGGCGGTCGAGCTGGTCAGGCGGAACCCGTTCGCCCTGGTCGTCAGCACGGTGGACGGCGTGCCGGTCGCCACGCACGTCCCCGTCATCCTCGAGGGCGGAGCCCTCGAAGGCGGCGCGCTGCTCGGTCACATGGCCCGCGCCAACCCCCACTGGCGTTCCTTCGGGTCCTCGCCCGAGGTGCTCGTGGTCTTCTCCAGCGCGCACGGGTACGTCTCGCCCACCGTGTACGCGACCGACCCGGCCGTACCGACCTGGAACTACGCGGCCGTGCACGTGACGGGACGGGTGGAACTGCTCGACGACGCGCTCGACGTGGTGGAGCGCACCGTCACGGCACTGGAGTCGCTCCGCTCGCCCTCCTGGGAGCCGACCCCGGCGTCCAGGGAGAGGTTCGCCGCGCTCTTGCCGGGGGTAGTGGCTTTTCGGGTGCATGTGCATACCGAGAAGAGCATGTTCAAACTGAGCCAGGACATCGACGCCGAGCGGTACGCGCGCGTCCGCGCCTCGTTCGCGGCCGAGAACCCCAGGCTCGCCGACCTGATGGATGGTTCATGACTTTCCCCAGCTTCACGTCGACGCAGATTGACCCCCGAGCCCGCGGCAAAGAACTCGGCACGCACCGGAGCAAGGCGATCCGTGCCAACCTCTCCGGCTACACCGACCTGTTCACCGTCGCGGGCGCCACCGCGACGCAGGTCCGTACCTGGGGCGAACTGGCCCTGGAGCGCACCGCCGACTGGGCGCCGCACCTGGCGGAGGAGATCGCGGGGATCGCGGGCGGCGCCGGCCTGGAGCCCTGGCAGGTCGCCGTCGTCAACGCGCGCACGGAGATCCTGGCCGCCATCGACGCGACCGGCGAGGGGGAGTGCTCCACCTCCGTCGTGCTGCCCGGGGCGGGGGAGGCGCCGCGCACGGTGCAGACGTGGGACTGGCACGACCACCTGCGCGACGCGCCCATGCTCTGGGAGCTGGAGCCGCGTCCGGGGCACGTCGTGCGCACGTTCACCGAGGCCGGGGCGCTGGCCAAGATCGGGGTGAACACGGGCGGGCTCGGCATCCACTTCAACATCCTGCGCCACGACTCCGACACGGCCGACCTCGGCGTGCCCGTCCACCTGATCGCCCGCAGGATCCTGGACGAGGCCACCACGGTCGAGGAGGCCGCCGACATCGCGCGCTCGGCCACCGTCTCCGCCTCGACCGTCATCACGGCCGTGACCTCGTCGGACGCGGCCTCGATCGAGATCTCCCCCGCCGGCGTCGCGGTCATACCGCCGGAGCCCGACGGCGTGCTGCAGCACTGCAACCACTTCCTCGACCCCGCGCTGGCCAAGGACGAGCGGCATTCCACCGACCGGCCCAGCACGTACGCCAGGTTCCAGCACCTGCGGGCCAACACCGAGGGCCTGAGCAGCGACGACCACACCAAGCGGGCGCTGGCCATGCTCAGCCACGGCCCCGAGGACGCGCCCGTCTGCGCCCACCCGGACCAGACGCTGCCGATCAACCAGCGGTGGGAGACCGTCGCGACCATCGCGCTGGACCTCGTCGCCGCGCGGCTGCGGGTGCACCAGGGCGGGCCGTGCCAGGTCACCGAGGCGACCTGGCAGACGTTCTGATCAGTGGAACGCGGCGATCCCGGTGAGCGCCTTGCCCAGGACCAGGGAGTGGATCTCGGACGTGCCCTCGTAGGTCAGCACCGACTCGAGGTTCACGGAGTGCCTGATCACCGGGTATTCGAGGGTGATGCCGCTCGCTCCGAGCAGCGCGCGGCACTTCCTGGCGATCTCCAGGGCCTCGCGCACGTTGTTCAGCTTGCCGGCGCTCACCTGCTCGGGGGTGATCGTCCCGGCCTCCTTCAGCCGGCCCAGGTGCACGGCGAGCAGCAGGCCCTTGCCCAGCTCCAGCGCCATGTCGGCGAGCTTCTCCTGGGTGAGCTGGAACGAGGCCAGCGGCCTGGCGAACACCTCGCGGTCACCCGCGTACGCGATGGCCGTCTCCAGGCAGTCGAGCGCCGCCCCCATCGCCCCGAACACGATCCCGAACCGCGCCTCGTTCAGGCAGCCGAGCGGCCCCGACAGGCCGCGCGCGCCGGGCAGCATGGCCGCGTCCGGCAGGCGCACCCCGTCGAGCACCAGCTCGCTCGTCACGCTCGCGCGCAGCGAGATCTTGTGCTTGACGTCGTTCACGGTGAAGCCCGGGGTGCCCGCCGGGACCAGGAAGCCCCTGACGCCCTCGTCCGTACGCGCCCACACCACCGCCACGTCCGAGACGGAGCCGTTGGTGATCCACATCTTGGTGCCGTTCAGCACCCAGTCGCCGCCCTCGCGCTTGGCCGTGGTCCGCATGCCCGCCGGGTCGGAGCCGAAGTCGGGCTCGGTCAGGCCGAAGCAGCCGATGCGCTCGCCGGCGGCCATCGCGGGCAGCCACTCCTGCTTCTGCTCCTCGCTGCCGTACTTCCAGATGGCGTACATCGCGAGGGAGCCCTGCACCGACACCAGGCTGCGCAGCCCCGAGTCCGCCGCCTCCAGCTCCAGACAGGCCAGCCCGTACGAGACCGCGCCCATGCCCGCGCAGCCGTACCCCTCCAGGTGCATGCCGAGCACGCCCAGCGAGCCGAGCGTGCGGGCCAGCTCGCGGGCCGGCAGCTCGCCGGTCTCGAACCACTCCGCGACGTGCGGGCGGATCTCCCGGTCGCAGACGCGCCTGACCGTGGTCCTGATCTCGCGCTCCTCCTCGGTGAGCAGCGTGTCGATGGCGAAGAGCGCGGTCGGGGTGATCATCGGATGGCCTCCATATTTTGGATCCAATATTGAAAATCCAATATTGCACATTTAGGGTTCGTTGACCATGGACCTTCTGAATCTCATCGGCGGCCGCTGGGTCGAGGGCGACGGCGAGGAGTTCGCCGACACCAACCCGGCCCGGCCCAGCGAAGTGGTCGCGCGGGGGCGTTTCGCCTCCGCCGCCGAGGTGGAGCGGGCCGTCGCCGCGGCCCGTGCGGCGGCGCCGGAGTGGGCGGCGTCGCCGCACCACGCCCGCGCGGCGGTGCTCGTGGCCGCCGCCGACCTGGTGGACGCCGCCGCCGAGGAGTGGGGCGCCGAGCTGGCCCGCGAGGAGGGCAAGACGCTGCCCGAGGCGGTCGCCGAGGTACGGGGCTCGGCCCGGATCCTGCGCTACTACGCGGGCGAGGCCGACCGGGAGAGCGGCGAGATCTTCGCCTCCCCGCGGCCCGGCGAGAACGTCCTCGTGGTCCGCAAGCCGATCGGCGTGGCCGGGCTGATCACGCCGTTCAACTTCCCGATCGTCATCCCCGCCTGGAAGATCGCGCCCGCTCTCAGCTACGGCAACACCGTCGTGTGGAAGCCGTCGTCGCTGGTGCCGCTGCTGGCCTACCGGCTGGCGCAGGCGCTGACCTCGGCGGGGCTGCCGGACGGCGTGCTCAACCTCGTGTACGGCGAGGCCGAGGCCGGCTCGGCCATCGTGGACCACCCCGGCGTGGACGCGATCTCGTTCACCGGCTCCACCGCGGTCGGGCGGGCCGTGATCGCGCGCTGCGGCGAGCTGGGCAAGCCGGTGCAGACGGAGATGGGCGGCAAGAACGCCTCCGTCGTGCTCGCCGACGCCGACCTCGACCACGCGGCCGAGCAGGTCTGCCTCGGCGCGTTCCGCTCCACGGGCCAGAAGTGCACGGCCACCTCGCGGCTCATCGTGGCCTCCCCGGTCGCGGACGAGCTGCTGGAGCGGGTGGCCGAACGGGCCGCGCGCCTCGTGGTCGGCGACCCCCTGTCGCCCGGCGTCGAGATGGGCCCGCTGGTCAGCTCGGCCGCCCGGGACCGGGTGACGTCCGGGGTCGCGCGGGCCGTGGACGAGGGGGCCAAGCCGCTGGCGGGCTCCTCCCCGTACAACGGCGAGGGCTGGTTCGTGCCGCCGACCGTGCTCGACCTGCCGGGGACCGGGGTGGACTTCTGGCGTACCGAGCTGTTCGGGCCCGTGGTGGGCGTGGTACGGGCGTCGGGGACCGAGGAGGCGCTGGGGCTGGCCAACCTCAGCGACCACGGCCTGTCGGCGGCCATCTTCACCAGGGACCTGGGGGTGGCCCTGCAGGCGGTCGAGCGGCTGGACGTCGGGGTGCTGCACATCAACTCCGAGTCGGCCGGGACCTTCCCGTACGTGCCGTTCGGCGGGGTCAAGCAGAGCGGGTTCGGGCCCAAGGAGCAGGGGCGGGCGGCCCGCGAGTTCTTCACCCACACGATGACCGTCTACCTCGGGGCGCCCGCGTGACTGGTGCGCTGTCGGGGCTCTTGGTGGCGGATTTCAGCCGGGTGCTGGCGGGGCCGTACGCCACGATGCTGCTGGCCGATCTGGGCGCCGAGGTGGTCAAGGTGGAGCGGCCGGGCGCGGGGGACGACACCCGCGCCTGGGGGCCGCCGTACGCGCCCGACGGCGAGGCCACGTACTTCCTCGGCGTCAACCGCAACAAGCGCTCGATCGCCCTCGACCTGCGCGCGGACGTCGAGGTCGCGCGGGCCCTGGCCGCCCGGGCGGACGTGGTGGTCGAGAACTTCCGGCCCGGCACGATGGACCGGCTCGGGCTCGGCTACCCCTCGCTGCGCGAGCTCAACCCCGGGCTGGTGTACTGCTCGATCACCGGGTTCGGGTCGGGACCCGGGGCCGGGCTGCCCGGCTACGACCTGATCGCGCAGGCGGTGGGCGGGCTGATGAGCGTCACGGGCGAGCCCGGCGGGCCCGGGACGAAGGCCGGCGTGGCGCTGGTGGACGTGATCACCGGCCTGCACGCCGGGCTGGGCATCCTGGCCGCGCTCCGCCACCGCGACAGCACCGGCGAGGGGCAGCACGTCGAGGTCTCGCTGCTGTCGTCCCTCCTGTCGGCGCTCACCAACCACGCCTCCGCCTACGCCGCCGCCGGAGTGGTGCCGCAGGCGATGGGCAACCGGCATCCCAGCATCGTCCCGTACGAGGTCTTCGAGGCCGCCGACCGCCCGATCGTGATCGCGGCCGGCAACGACCGCCAGTTCCAGGCCCTCTGCGGGGCGCTGAACCGCCCGGACCTCGCCGGGGACCCCCGCTACGCCACCAACGCGGACCGGGTCGCCGGCCGCGTCGGGCTCGTCGCCGAGCTCAACGCGGCGCTGGCCGCCCGTACGGCCGACGAGTGGTTCGAAACGCTCACCGCCGCCGGGGTGCCCTGCGGCCCGATCAACGACCTGGCCGCCGCCTTCGCCCTGGCCGACGACCTCGGCCTGGAGCCCTCCGTACAGCTCGACGGGGTCGGCCAGGTCGCCAACCCCCTGCGGCTCAGCGCCACCCCGCCCTCCTACCGCCACCGGCCGCCCCGGCTGGGGGAGGACGAGGAATGGGTTCGTGAGATATTGGGGCGATGAGTTCGGACGAGGCGCGACGCAGGCCGCCGACGGCCCAGCAGTTCGTGCTGGGCGAGCTCCGCCTTGCCATCACCACCGGGCGCCTGCGCCCCGGCGCCCCCATCCGGCAGGACGCGCTGGCCGAGGAGCTGCAGGTCAGCCGCGTCCCCCTGCGCGAGGCGCTCAAGACGCTCGAAGGCGAGGGCCTGGTCACCTACAAGGCGCACAAGGGCTACTGCGTCGCCATGCTCTCGCTCGACGACCTGCGCGAGGTCTACCGCATCCGCGAGCTGCTGGAGGAGGAGGCCGTCCGGCGGGCCGTCGAGCGGCTCACGGACGACGACCTCGGCCGGCTGGAGTCGGCCCAGGAGGAGGTCGAGCGGGCCGCCGCGGCGGGCGACGTGCTGGCCATGGCGACGGCCAACCGGCTGTTCCACATGACGCTGTTCGACTGCGCGGGCATGCCCCGGCTGGTCCGCCTGATCAGGACCCTGTGGGACACCACGGACGCCTACCGGTCGATGTACTACGGCGACGCGGGCAACCGGGAGCGGGTCGTCAAGGAGCACCGCGCCACCCTCGACGCCCTGCGCCGCCTCGCCGCCGACGAGGCGGTGACGACCCTCGACATCCACCGCGCCCACGCGGTCGCCGAGCTGGAGTCACTCCTCGACCACCCCGCCTGATCGGGGGAGCCGGAGCGGTTACGGTGCGCAGTGGTCGCGGCAGCCGCCGAAGCGCGCCAGGTCCGGCTTCGCGAACGCCGTCCCCGCACTGCCGGCCAGCGCCTCCGTCATCGAGGACTTCCAGATCGGGCCGGGGATCGATGTGCCCTCGACGTGCCGGTAGCGACGGCCGCCGACGGTGATGTCCGACAGCTTGTGCGTGACCGCGCCGCGCGGGTCGCCGAGCGCGACGGCGGAGGCCAGGTCGGGGGTGTAACCGGCGTACCAGGCGGTGGAGAACGCGTCAGCGGTGCCCTCCATGCCCGCCGCGTCCCGGCCGAGCCCCTTGAGCGGGCCCTTGGCCAGCGCCTGCGCCAGCACGCCGGTCACCGCGTCGGCGACCGCGGGCTCCAGCGCCTCCTCGCACCGCGCCGGGAAGGAACGTACGACGCCCGTGTCGTCGCGCACCTCCGTGACCAGCCGCGGCTCGCACCGCCTGCCGTGCGCCGCGAGGGTGGCGTACGAGCCGGCGAGCGAGACCGGGTCCACCTCGTTGATCCCCAACGAGAACGTCTCGAATTCCTGGAACGGCAGGCCGTCGGCCCGCTCGAGCCCGAGGCGCCTGGCCACCTGCACGCTTTCGCACAGGCCGACCTTCTCCGTCAGCTTCATGAAGAACGTGTTCTCGGCGGTCCGGGTGCCCGAGCGCAGGGTCGTGAACGCGCCGTGGTCGCGCTGCCTGTTGAGGATCGAGAACGACGGCTCGGCGACGTTCTGACCTTTGCAGTTCTTGAACGCGTGGAAGTTCGCCGCCCGATACTGGCTGAGGTAAGGGAAGCCGTCGTCATAACGCATGCCGCTCTCCAGCGCGGCCGTCAGCGTGTACACCATCGCCGTGGTGCCCTGCTGGAAGCCGAACCGGTCGGCGGGCGGCCTGCCGCCGGGTCCGGGCGCGCGGCTGGCGGCCAGGGCCCTGATCTCGCCGGTGCCCGGCACGATCATGGCCTGGGCGGCGACCGGCGCGTCCTCGCGGCGCACGTACCGGTCGATGCCCTGCTGGGCGGCGCGCTGCACGCGCCGGTCGATCGCCGTCACGATGGTCAGGCCGCCGCGGCGGAGCAGGTCTCCGTCGAGCTCCTTCTTCGCCTGGATGCAGACGTACGGGTAGCGGCCGGCCGCGCAGTCGCCGGTGAGCTCCTCCAGGACCGCGCCCTGGGCGTCCACCAGCACGTTGGGACGCACGACCACGGGCGCGACCGCCAGGCGATCACGCGGCGGCGGGGTGTCGCCGCCGCGCAGTAACAGGAAGCCGCCGGCCAGAAGCGCCCCCGCCCCCACGGTGGCCACGACGACGCGGAGCGGTTTCATGGCTCACCTCGGGGGCTCGCGGATCTTCAGGGACAACCCGCATTATGAGCCCTCATGACTGCAAAGAGCCCCAGAAGGCGCAATTGCTGGCGCCAGCAGTGTCGGTCAGGTGGATGCCGCCGCGCCCCGGCGCCAGGCTGAGCACGTCGCCGGAGCCGCTGAAGCGCGGCCAGCGCGGGACCCAGGGGGCATTCGGGTGGCCGTCACGGGCGAACGACGTCCAGTAGCCGATCATGGCGTTGGACAGCTTCTCCTGCTCGGCGTTGAGCCGGCCGAGCAGGCCGGGGAACAGGTAGACCAGCTCCGTCGCGTGCTCGGCGCCCTCCTCGAAGCCGGGCACGTCCATCAGCGGCGGCGCGGCGCGGTCGGCGAACTGGTAGGCGTAGACCTCGACCCCGGCCCGGGAGAGCAGGCCGAAGGCGTCCTGGTGCGTGCAGGTGGCGAGCGGGCCGGTGCCGTGGGTCAGCATGGTGGCCAGCCCGATCCGCAGGTCGGGGCCGGTGGCGGGATAGCGGGCCAGGACCTGGCCGGCGTTGGCCCCGTACGTGGCGCGCACGAACTGCTCGTATTGCGCCTGCGTGATCGGCTTCGGGTAGGTCAGGCCGGCGTACAGGCGCATCTCGTCGAGCGTGTTGCCGTGCATGACGGGCACGCGGTTGATCCGGCCGCTCTCGATCGCCGCGCGGGGCTGCAGCGGCAGCACGTGGTCGCCGCCCGCGACCGGGTACGGGTTGTGGCCCCGGAACGCCTCCAGCAGCGTCTTGACCGGCAGCGCCCGCAGGCAGGCGGCGGCCCCGGCGGCGCATCCCACGGCCGCGGCGAACCTGGCCCCCTCGGCCTCCGCCTGCTCCTCGGTGCGGGTGGAGGAGGAGCAGCTGAAGCTCTGCACGATCGCCTTGTCGAACAGCCCGGCGGCGGTGGGCGAGGCCAGGCCGGCGCAGATGTCGGCGGCTCCGGCGGACTCCCCGAACACCGTCACGTTGCGGGGGTCGCCGCCGAACGCCGCGATGTTCCGCCGCACCCAGCGCAGCGCCGCCTGCTGGTCGAGCAGCCCGTAGTTGCCGCTCTGGTAGCGCTCGCCCGTCTCCAGCGCGGGGTGCGCCAGCCAGCCGAGCGCGCCGAGCCGGTAGTTGACGCTCACGACCACGACGCCGCCCCGGGTGGCCATCCTGGTCAGGTCGTAGAAGGCGGGGTTGCCGCCGGCGTTGCCGCCGCCGTGCAGCCACACCATGACCGGCCGGTCGCGGCCTCTGCGCGGCGCGGTGACGTTGAGGTAGAGGCAGTCCTCGCCGTACGAGGTCTTGCCGCCGTAGGGCTCGGCGAGCTGCGCGCACTGGCTGCCGAAGGCCGTCGCGTCGCGGACGTCCGTCCATGGCTTGGCCGGCTGCGGCGGCCGCCATCGGAGCGGGCCCGTGGGCGGCTGGGCGTACGGGATGCCGCGGAAGGCCCGGTGGTCCTTGCGCACCTCGCCTTTGACCATGCCCTTGTCGGTGCGCACCAGCGCGGATGGGGCCGACTCGGCGGCGACGGGAGTGGTGGTCATGACCAGGGAGAGTGCCGCCGCTGCGGCGCGAACGAGTCTCACTGGGCCCCCTATTGTTACCGTACGTAATCCTTCCGTTTCTGAACGTACACGATGAGGGGGTGTGGAACTACTGATTTATGCGCCCGGCCAGGTCGACCACGGCGCCCACGACCTCGTCGCCGGCCAGCATGACCAGGTCGTTGTGGCCCGCCCCGGCGACCTCGACGGTCGTGGCCCGCTCGCCCGCCGCCTCGGCGACCGCCTTGCTCAGCCGCGGGGGCACGATCGTGTCGCGGGTGCCGTACACGACGACGACCGGCGCCCGCACCCGCCGGATGCTCTCCGCGACCGGGAAGCGGTCCCGCAGCAGCGTCCTGACCGGCAGGAACGGGTAGTTGGCCCGCCCGGCGGCGGCCAGGTCGGTGAACGGCGAACGCAGCACCATGCCGTCGGGCGGGCGCTCCAGGGCGAGCCGGGTGACCACGGCCGCGCCCAGACTCTCGCCGAAGTAGATGACGCGGGCGTCGCCGAGGTGGTCGCGGGCGGCCAGGGCGTCCTGGCGCAGCCCCTCCTCCGTCGGGCTGCCGGGGTTGCCGCCGTAGCCGCGGTAGTCCATGAGGAGCACCGCGAACCCGTGCTCCGACAGCGCGCGGGCCAAGGGGGCGCGGTCGCGCCGGTTGCCCCCGTTCCCGCCCGCGATCAGGACGGTCACGCCGCGGGTGCCGGGGACGTACCAGGCCGTGAGCCGGAGCCCGTCGCCGGTCGTGAACGTGACGTCCCGCGCGCCCGGGACGACCTCGGCGGCGGGCGGCACGGGCGCGCTGTCGGGCAGGTAGATCAGCCGCCGCTGGAACACCCACAGCAGGGCGAGCAGCAGGAGCAGCACCGCGACCACCACGAGAGCGGCGCGCGTCAGCGTGGTCACCCTGCCACTATGCAACGCCGCCCGCCCCGAAGCGGCCCCGACTCAGCCGGAGACGACTCAGCCGGAGACGACGCGGCCGGAGACGACGCGGCCCGCCTGGACGACGTGCCTGAAGTGGGCGGGGTCGGCGAGGACGCCGATGTCGGCCAGCGGATCGCCGTCGAGCACGAGCAGGTCCGCGTGCGCCCCCACGGCCAGCGTGCCGACCTCCCCCGCCATCCCGACCAGCTCCGCCGCCCCGGTCGTCGCGGCCCGCAGCACGTCGATCGGCTGCTGCACCTCCCGCCGCAGCCGGAACTCGTGGTTCTGGTGCCGGTGCATGCCGCCGAGCAGGTCGGTCCCGTACGCCAGCCGCACCCCGCCCCGCGCGGCCCGCTCCAGCGCGACCAGCCCGGCCTCGAGCACCTCGTCCACCTTGCGCCAGCTCCGCTCGGGCAGCCCGAACGTGAGCCCCTCCTCCTTGAGCGCCCAGTACGTCACCAGCGTCGGCACCAGGAACGCGTCGTGCCGCCGGAACAGCTCCACGCTCGTGTCGTCGATCAGGTTCCCGTGTTCGATCGAGCGCACCCCGGCCTCGAGCGCCCGGTTGACGGCCCGGGCGGTGTAGGCGTGCGCGGCGACGTACCGGTTGGCCGCCTCGGCCTCCTCGACGACCGCGCGCAGCTCGTCCATGGAGTACTGGGTCGAGTCGATGCGGTCGGTCGGGGAGGCCACGCCGCCGGAGGCCATGACCTTGATGTGGTGCGCGCCCTTGCGCAGCTCGTCGCGGGCGGCGACGCGGACGGCGTCGACCCCGTCGGCCACACGGCCGACACCGGCGCAGCAGGGGTGGTCGTCCTGCTGGTGCTCGCCCCGGCCGCGGAAGTCGGCGTGGCCGCCGGTCTGGCTCAGCCCTTTGCCGCAGAACAGCAGCCGCGGCCCCCGGATCAGCCCCTCCGCCTGCGCGTCGGCCAGCCCGAAGTCGGCGCCGGACGCGTCGCGCACCGTGGTGAAGCCCCGGTCGAGCATCCCGCCCATGATCTGGGCGCTGTGCGCGGCGACGTAGGAGGGGGACATGGAGCCGAGCGTGCCGAGGTTCGCGGTGGAGGCGGTGACGTGCACGTGCGCGTCGATCAGCCCCGGCACCACGTGCGCACCGGCGAGGTCGATCACCCGCGTGCCGTCCGGCGCGCTCAGCCGGGGTCCCGTCTCGGCGACCCGGCCGTCCGCGCAGCGCAGGTCGCCCTCGGCGTACTCGCCGCTCGTCACGTCCAGGACCCGGGCATTACGCAGCAGCAGACTCATGCCGCACCTCCGCGAAGCGCCGGGACGGCGAGCGGCGCGAGCGAGCGCGCCACGGCCACCGACTCTTCGTCGTAGCTTCCCTCGGCGTCGAGGATGTTCAGCACGCCGAGCACCTCCCCCTGGTCGACCACCGGGACGTTGATGATCGTCCCGCAGCCCAGGCTCTCGATCAGCTCGTGGTCGGCGAAGATCTCCCGTACCGCGGCCCGGTCCTTGCCGAAGTACGGCTCGCGGCCCTCGATGCACCGCGCCAGCCAGCCCTGGGCGACCTCCACGGTCTTCTCCCCGCCCACCGGGTACTGCTCGGGATGGCTGGTGTGGACGCGGCGCAGCGCGCGCCGTTCCGGCACCCAGGCCAGGACCGTGAACAGCCGCACTCCCACCTCCCGCCGCACGGTCTCTTCAAGCTCGCTCAATCCGGTCATTTGCTCGCCTCCTTGGCGGGTTCCGTCAGCTCCTCAAGTGATCTCCCGGCCGTGGCCAGGCCGAACACGACCACGCACACCACCCCGACCACCAGCACCGCCGTCGTCAGGCCGAACACCCCGCCGAAGCCGAGGCTCGCCGCCGACAGCCCGATGATCGTCGGGGCCAGGATGCTGCCGACCCGCCCGAACGCGCTCGACAGGCCCGTTCCGGTGGCGCGGATCCAGGTGGGGAAGACCTCGGGGGTGTAGGAGTAGACGCCCGCGTACGTGCCGTTCAGGAAGAACGACAGCACCGCGCCCGCGAGCGTGATGGTGGCGGGCGTGTCCATCTGCGACAGCCAGAACGCGCTGACCGCCGAGCCGGACAGGTAGATCGCGATGGTGTTCTTGCGGTCGAGCCGCTCCGACAGCCAGGCCGCGGAGAAGTAGCCGGGGACCTGCGCCAGGTAGATGATGATCGAGAACTCGAAGCTCTTGGTCACCGTGATGCCGCGCTGCACGAGCAGGGTGGGGATCCACGAGAAGAACCCGTAGTACGAGAACGTGATCACGAACCAGATCAGCCACGTCACAGCCGTCCGCCTGGCCATGGCCGGGCTCCAGAGGAACCGGAGCGCGCTGAGCAGATTGACTTTGGCCGTGTTGGTGGCCGGCTGGGCGGCCGACTCGGGCACCGGCGGGAGCGGCTGTCCGGTGGCCCGCTCGACGCGGCGTTCGAGGTCGGCGACCACCGCCTCGGCCTCGTCCACGCGGCCGTTCTGCAGCAGGAAGCGCGGCGACTCGGGCAGCGAGCGGCGCCACCACAGCAGCATCACGATCGGCAGCGCGGTGATCACCTGCGCGATCCGCCAGCCGTCGTCCATCGTCGGCACCACGAAGCGGCCGATCAGGGCCGCCATCACGAACCCGAACGAGAAGAACCCGGCCAGCGCGCCGATGAACCATCCGCGCCGCTTCGCCGGCACGAACTCCGACAGGAACGGCGCGATGATCGCGCTCTCCGCGCCCGCGCCGGCCCCGGCCAGCACCCGGGAGCCCAGGAAGACCTCGTAGTTGGGGGCGAACGCGGCGACCACGGAGAAGGCGGCGTAGAAGGCGAGCGCGTACATCATGACCTTCTTGCGGCCGATACGGTCGCCGAGCAGGCCGGCGACGGTCGCGCCGAACAGGAACCCGAACGGGGTCGCGGACCCGATGAGGCCGAGCTGGCCGTTGGACAGACCCCAGGCGTCCTGCGCGCTGGGGAGCAAGAATGCCACGACGGCCGAGTCCATGCCGTCGAAGGTGTAGCCGAGGCCGCCGATGAGGAGGAGCAGGTAGTGAGGGCGGCTCAGCGGGAGCCGGTCCAGACGGGCCAACAGGGTCATTGAACAACACCTTCCCGAGGTCATGGCCCCTTCAGGTTGATTGCGCAGCAACATATAGTGCGAAATATCCGAAATGCAATGGTCTTTGCAGAATGGCAATGGAGAGTGACACGGTGACAGAGCAGGCCGCGGACAGCTTCGAGGAGTGGTTGCGGACCCGGGTGCCCCCGCGCGGGCTGCGCGGCAAGGCGGCCGCGGTGCTGGAGATCCTGCTCTCCCAGCCGCGGCGGGCGTCGTTCGAGTCCGCGGCGGAGCTGGCGCAGGTCGCGGGGGTGAACGTGGCGACCGTGACGCGTACGGCGCAGGCGCTCGGGTTCGCCGGGTGGCCGGCGCTCCAGCAGGAGCTGCGGGCGCGCTACCTGTCCTCGCTGAGCGCCGGCCAGGTGGCCGCCGAGCACCGTGGCACGGGCTCGCCCAGCTCCCGCTCGCTCCGGCGCGACCTGGACAGCCTCGCGCTGCTGAACCGCCGCCTCGACGATGGCGTCCTGCTCACGATCGCCGAGGCCGTGGCCGCGGCGGGCCGTACCGTGATCGTCGCCGACGGCAGCTACGCGGCCGTCGGGCTGGCCCTGGCCCACAACGCCCGCCTGGCGGGCTATCCCGTCACGGCCGTGACCAACGGCGACGCGGAGCTGGCCAACGCGGTGGCCGCGCTCGGCGCCGGGGACGTGCTGGTGGCGATCAGCTTCTGGCGCCTGTACGAGAGCACGGTCCTGGCCGCGAACGTGGCCCGCTCGCGCGGGGTGCGGGTGTTCGCCCTCACGGACGCGGCCAGTCCCGCGCTGGCCGAGGCGGCCGAGGAGGTGGTCATGGTGCCGGCGGAGGGGGAGGCGTTCTTCCCGTCGCTGACGGCGGGCATGGCCGTCGCCCAGGCCCTGGTCACCCAGCTCGCCGCCGTGGACCCGGCCCGCACCGGCGCCTCGATCGAGGCGGCGGAGGCCATGTGGACGCGCTTCGGCCTGCTGCACCGCCGCCCGGCCACCCCTACACCCCCCAGTCCGCCGAGGCCTTAGTTATGTGAGCCTTGCCTATTCGAGAATGCCTGTAACAAAATCGGTTCCAGGCGGAAACCCTCGAAGCGCGGAGGCTCACACATGACGATCACCGCCGAACCGGCGGCCCCCGTGGCGTCCCCGCCCGAGGACGGCGGGCCCGCTCCCGACCGCGCCGCGTTACTCGCGCTGCTCGCCCCCATCCGCCCGAGGCTGGTCGCCGCGGCCGTGCTCCAGGTGGTGTACGCCGTCTCGGCGCTCGTGCCGTTCGTGTGCGTGGCCGAGCTGGCCCGGGTGCTGCTGAGCGCGGCCCCCGAGGCCGGCCTGGTCTGGCTGATCGCGGGGATCGCGGTGGCCGGGCTGCTGGTCAGGTTCACGTCGTTCGGCCTGGCCGGGGCGATCACCCACTTCGCGGACGCCGACCTGCAGCTCCACCTGCGCCGCCGGATGGCCGCGCACCTGTCGCGGGTGCCGCTGGGCTGGTTCGGCGAGCGCAACTCGGGCCAGGTCAAGAAGGTCCTGCAGGACGACGTGCGCGAGATGCACCACCTCGTCGCGCATGCCCTGCTCGACCTGCTCGCCGCCGTGGTGACCCCGCTGGCCGCGCTCGCCTACCTGCTGTACGTCGACTGGCGGCTCACGCTCGTCGTGCTCATCCCGGTGCCGCTGTTCGCCGTCGCGTTCGCGGTCATGATGCGCGGCTACGACGAGCAGATGCGGCGCTGGAGCGAGGCGAACACCAGGATCAGCGCCGCCGTGGTCGAGTTCGTGCAGGGGATCGCGGTGATCAAGACGTTCGGGCAGGCCAGACGCTCCTACCGGCGCTTCGCCGAGGCCGCCGACGACTTCGCCGAGTTCTTCGGGGCCTGGGTGCGGCCCATGCTCAGGCTCAGCGGCGTCTCGAACGCGCTCATCTCACCCCCGACCATGCTGCTCGTGGCCACCGCGGGAGGCGTCGTGTTCGCCGCGAACGGCTGGCTGGCGCCGGTGGACGTGCTGCCGTTCGTGCTGGTCGGGGTGGCGCTGACGGCGCCGTTCCTCACCCTGGACATGGGCTCGATGCGGCTGCGGCGCGCGGCCGAGTCGGCGGGGCGGGTGGCCGCGCTGCTGGCGACGCCGCCGCTGCCCGAGCCCGCCGAGCCGACCCGCCCGCAGGGCCGCCGGGTGGAGTTCCACGACGTGTCGTTCTCGTACGACGGGAGCACGCCGGTGCTGCGCGGGGTGGACCTGACGCTGATGCCCGGCACCGTGACCGCGCTGGTCGGGCCGTCGGGCTCGGGCAAGTCCACGCTGGCCAAGCTGCTGCCCCGCTTCTACGACCCCGGCTCGGGCCAGGTGACGGTGGGCGGCGTGGACGTGCGCGACATCGGCTCCGCCGAGCTGTACCACCACGTCGGTTTCGTCCTGCAGGACGTGCAGCTCCTGCGCGCGTCCGTCGCGGACAACATCGCGCTCGGCCGCCCCGATGCGGGGCGCGAGGAGGTCGAGCGGATGGCCCGCGCGGCCCAGATCCACGACCGGATCACGGAGCTGCCGCGCGGCTATGACTCGGTGATCGGGGAGGACGCCCACCTGTCGGGCGGCGAGGCGCAGCGCGTGTCGATCGCCCGCGCGCTGCTGGCCGACGCGCCGATCCTGGTGCTGGACGAGGCCACCGCGTTCGCCGACCCGGAGTCGGAGTCGGCCATCCAGGACGCGCTGTCCACGCTGGTGGCCGGGCGCACGCTGCTGGTCATCGCCCACCGGCTGGGCACGATCACCGGCGCCGACCAGATCGCGGTGCTCGACGGCGGCCGGATCGTCGAGCGCGGCACCCATGACGAGCTCCGCGCGGCCGGCGGGCTCTACACCCGGCTGTGGGCGGCCCACGTACGCGACGACGATCGGGATTGGACCCGGGCATGATCGGAGAACTGGGCGCCGTACTCGGCCCCGAGCACGGGGCGCGCCTGCGCCGCAGCCTGCTCGCGATGATCGTGTACGGCGTGCTGCAGGGCACGTCGTTCGCGATGCTCGTGCCGGTGCTGCGCGCGCTGCTGTCCGGCGAGGCGGCCGGACCGTGGCTCGCGGCCTTCGCCGTCGTGGTCGCCGCCACCGCCGTCGCCTCCTACCAGCAGTCGCAGTACGGCTACGCCGTCGGCCTGGCCGCCCTGCGCACGCTCTACCACCGGATGGGCGACCACGTGGCCGGGCTGCCGGTCGGCTGGTTCAGCGCCGACCGGGTGGGCCGGCTCGGACAGCTCGCGGGCAAGGGTGTCATGGACGTGATGAGCGTGCCCGCCCACCTGCTCCAGGTCGTGGTGACCTCGGTGACCGCGCCGGCGACCGTGCTGGTGTGCATGTTCGTGTTCGACTGGCGGCTGGGGCTGGCGGCCCTGGTCACGGCGCCGTTCCTGTGGCTGGCGTTCCGCTGGACGCAGACCCTGGTGCAGCGCAGCGACACCGCGATGGACGACGCGGGGGCCGAGGGGGCCGACCGCGTGGTGGAGTTCGCCCGGCAGCAGGCGTCCCTGCGGGCGTTCGGGCGCACGGCGGACGGCTACGACCTGCTCGACGACGCACTGGTGCGGCAGCGGTCGGCGCTGCGGGGCCTGCTGCGGACCACGCTGCCCGGCCTCGGAACGGTCGCGCTGACCGTGCAGCTCGCCTTCACCGCGATCCTGCTGGTGGGCTGCTCGCTGGCGCTCGGCGGCGCGGTGGACGTGCCGGAGCTGGTCGGGGTGCTGGTCCTGGCCGTGCGGTTCACCGAACCGCTGCTCGCCGCCGCCGACGTGGGCGGCGAGCTGCGCATGGCGCGCGGCGCGCTGCGGCGCATCCGCGACGTCCTGACCACGCCGCCGCTGCCGTCCGGCGGCACGGCGCGGGCCGGCGAGCCGTCGATCGAGCTGGACGGGGTGAGCTTCGCCTACGACGAGCGGCCGCTGCTGCGGGACGTGAGCTTCACCGTCGCGCCCCGCACGGTGACCGCGCTGGTCGGGCCCTCCGGGTCCGGCAAGACCACGCTCACCCGTCTCATCGCCCGCTTCTGGGACGCCTCCGCCGGGTCGGTCCGGGTCTGCGGGAACGACGTGCGCGACTACCCGCCCGAGGACCTGATGGCCCAGCTGTCGATCGTGTTCCAGGACGTGTACCTGTTCGAGGGCACGCTGGAGGACAACATCCGGCTGGGGCGGCCGGACGCCACGGACGAGGAGGTCCGCGAGGCGGGCCGGCTGGCGCGCGTCGAGGAGATCGCCGCGCGGCTGCCCGGCGGCTGGCAGGCGAGGGTCGGCGAGGCCGGGGCGACCCTCTCCGGCGGTGAGCGCCAGCGGGTGTCCATCGCCCGCGCGATCCTCAAGGACGCGCCGATCGTGCTGCTGGACGAGGCCACCGCCGCGCTGGACCCGGAGAACGAGTCCGCTCTGATGGACGCGCTGGCCACGCTCGCCCGCGACCGGACGCTGCTGGTGATCGCGCACCGGCTGACCACGATCGCCGCCGCCGACCAGATCGTCATGCTGGAGGGCGGCGTGATCGCCGAGCGCGGCACCCACCAGGAGCTGCTGGACGCGGGCGGCCGGTACGCTGCGTTCTGGGAAGAACGCGCGCGGGCCCGCGGCTGGCGCCTCGTACGCGCCTGACCGGTGGACGGCCCGGCGCGACGTGATCGACGGCGGTAGGGGGCTCGATGGGTGAGGAGACGACGGCGCGGGAGTGGCGCGTGCTGGGCCGCCCGCGTGGCCGCCCGCCGCGCATCACCCGGCCCGACATCGCCGACGCCGCGCTGGCCGTCGGGTTCGACAACCTGACCCTGGCCACCGTGGCCGACCGCCTCCGGGTCGCCCACTCGGCCCTCTACCGCCACGTGGCCGACCGCGAGGAGCTGGTCGTCGTGGCCATCAACCGCGCGATCGGCAAGGCGGACTGGCCGGAGCCGACCGGCGAGTGGCGCTCGGACCTGGAGGCGCAGGCCGGGGCGCTGTGGGCGCTGCTGGAGGCGCATCCCGGCCTGATCAAGGAATTCCTCAAGCTCAAGCGCTTCCCCGACGAGGTGATGCACCGCTTCGGCGCGGCCGTCCAGCGCCTGATCGGCTACGGCTTCGCGGTGGAGGACGCGTTCCTCGCCGTCGACATCGTCTTCGACCTGGCGATCGACGTGTTCGGCAGGGGCCAGCAGCTGGACGCGCCCGCGGGCGGCTCCGCCGGCACGGCCAAGGTCCGTGAGAGCTCGGCCGACGCCTGGGCCGAGGCGGTCGGCCCGGAGGTGGCGCCCGTCATGCGGCGGGCGCTGTCGGAGCCGGCCTCCGTGTGGTTCAACCGCAAGCTCGGCCTCGTCCTGGACGGCATCGCCTCCGGCCTGGCCCCCTAGATCGTCCTTACAACCAGCTGGCGCGGACGGCGGCCGAGGCGTCGTCCGGCGGGGCCGCGAGGGCGCCGGAGTGGACGCCGTCGAGCAGGCGGGCGACGGTCTCGACGATCTCCTCGGCGCGCTCGCGCAGGCCGGTCACGTCCGCCGGGCTCACCTCACCGCGGTCCACCCCGACCTCGTCGAGCACACCTTCCAGATCGGCCAGCCGCCCGCTCAGCCACTTCAGCGGCTCGCCGGAGAGCTCCTTGTCGAACACCCGCCGCCCCGGCTCCCACCCGTCGATGCCGGGGTGATGGTGGGTGCGGTCGAAGCTGCCGGGCGCGCTGTTGACCGACTCCAGCAGGTCCACCCGCCACAGGGGGCGTTCGACGGTGATGGGCCGGGCCGAGTAGATCGATCCGTTCAGCTCGCCGGGATGCAGCTTCCGCAGCTCCAGGCGCACGCCGCGCTCGGCGCCCTCCTGTCCCCTGATCGGGTCGGGGTCGACGAAGTAGATGTCGCTGACCGCCACGCCGATCCGTTCGAAGCCGAAGACGTAGAGCATGGGGAACCACTCCTTCATGAAAGCCGGGAGTCGGGACCTTCATGGACGTACCCACTTGAAGCCCCGGCGATCGCTCAGTGGAGCCGGTAGCCGATCTGCCCCGCCGGTTCGGCCGGGCCCCTGCTCAGCAGCAGCGTGCCGAGCCAGATGAGCGCCATGCCGACCGGCGTCAGGGCCGGTTGGAGCAACCCCCCGATCAGCACCGCCACGCCCATGGCCGTGACGGCCGCGCTCAGGACCGTGACCCGCCGCAGCGCCGCGAGCACGGACGCCAGCGCGACCAGGGCGGCGAAGGCGGCCCCGTAGACGAACGGCTCCCACGCCGCGACGCGCGGGCTCTCGAACCTGTTGTAGAGGTCGACGGCGAGACCGACGACGTTGGCGGCCGTGCTGAGCAGCGCCACCGCCGTGGCGGCGTCCGCCGCCGCCCGCCACCCGGCCGTCACGGGCCCGGCCATGCGGCGCAGCCCCAGGAGCAGGACGCCGAACATCAGGAACCCGGCCAGCAGGACCACGTGCGCGGCCGCCCACCACGGCCCGCCGACGGCGTCGGCGCCGGGGAGGCGCGTGAGGAGACTGCCGGCGAGCAGCGCGGCGGGGGCCGCGGTGAAGGAGATCTGGGTGAGGCGGTTCATGAGGCCCACGATGCCTCCTCGGGTCAGGGGCGCTCATCGGTGATCGCCCCTGACTTTCCCCTGATCTCCCCGGTCAGGCGAAGTAGCGCAGCCAGACGTACGCCCAGGCCATCAGCGTGCTGATGACGGTCACGACGATGCCGTACCGGGTGAACTGCCAGAAGGTGATCTTGTGTCCGGAACGCGCGGCGATGCCGAGGGCCACCACGTTCGCGCTGGCCGCCACCGCCGTGCCGTTGCCGCCGAAGTCCGCGCCCAGCGCGAACGCCCACCACAGCGCCTGCCCGGTGCTCGGGTCGGGGATCTGCGCGACCACGCCCTCCACGATCGGGGCGGTCGTGGCGACGTACGGGATGTTGTCGAAGAACGCGCCCAGCACGCCCGAGCCGAACAGCAGCGCCGTCGCGGCGACGAAGTAGTCGTCGCCCAGCGCGCCCAGGGCCCACGTGCCGATCGCCCCGATGACACCCGTGTGGACCAGGCCCGCGACCATGACGAACAGGCCCATGAAGAAGACCAGCGTGGACCACTCGACCTCGCGCAGCACCTCGTTGACGTCCGTGCGCGAGACCATCAGCATCACCCCGGCCCCCACGAGGGCCACGATCGACGGGTCGACGTGAGCCACCGCGTGCAGCGCGAACCCGGCGATCACCAGGCCCAGCACCACCAGGCAGCGGGTCAGCAGCCGCGGGTCGGTGATGGCCCGCCGCTCGTCCAGCGCCATCACCGCCGCGGCGTGCCCGGCGTCATAGTGGAACGACCCGCGGAAGAGCACCCGCGTGAGCAGCACGAACACGGCGAAGACGACCACCACGATCGGCGCCATGTGGACGAGGAAGTCGTTGAACGTCAGTCCCGCCCGGCTGCCGATGATGATGTTGGGCGGGTCGCCGATGAGGGTCGCGGCGCCGCCGATGTTGGAGGCCAGCACCTCCGCGATGAGGTACGGCTGGGCGGGGATGCGCAGCCGGTCGCACACCATCACGGTGACCGGCGCGACCAGCATGATCGTGGTGACGTTGTCGAGGAAGGGCGAGGCGATGGCGGTGATCGCCATCAGCATGACCATCAGCCGGTACGGCCTGCCCTGCGACCGCTTGGCGGCCCAGATGGCGAGGTAGTCGAAGACCCCCGTCTGCTTGATGATCCCCACGATGATCATCATGCCGAAGAGCAGGAAGATGACGTTCCAGTCGATGCCTTCGTGCTCGGAGAAGAACACCTCCGCGCCGGGGACCAGGCCCAGGACGGCCATCAGTCCGGCGGCGATGAGCACCACCTTGACCTTGTCGGCCTTCTCGGTGGCGATGAAGAAGAACGCGACCAGGAAGATCGCGAGGGCTACGTATGCGCTCATCCGTCAAGCCCCGGCGGCCCGGACCGGGCGGCGGGGCATGACGATACAAGGTGGGATTGGCGGCACACGACTATCGACCTCCGGAGTCGGAACGGGTTCGGGCTTGGTGAGCCGCCGCTCCAGGATGATCGTCTCGTCGCGCGCGCCGCTTCGAGGACATCCTTCGCGGGCGGCGGCTCCGTCCCAGTCTCGTGGTCCGGGCGGGCCCGGCACCATCGGGTCCAGCACCCATACCGGGAGGGACGGAGCATGTAGGGACGTCCCGCAGGATGGGGGTCAGGCCGGATCGACAACCGGACCGGGAGACAAAGAGGCTGGTGAAATGACCGAGAGGGCGAAGAGGACGACCGGGAGCCCGGCACAGGCGCTGTTCCGGCGGCTGTTCATGATCAACGGGCTGGTGTTCGCGGTGGCCACGCTCGTCCTCGCGATCTCACCGGCCACCGTGTCCGCGCCTCTCGTGCTGGCCGAGGTGCCGGTGCTGATCGTGGGCCTGGCGCTGATGCTGGCCGCCAACGCGCTGCTCCTGCGCCGCAGCCTGGCCCCGCTGGACGCGCTGACCACGCTCATGCAGCGCGTGGACCTGCTGCGTACCGGTGAGCGGCTGACCGACGGCGGCAACAGCGACCTCACCCACGTGATCGCCACGTTCAACGCGATGCTCGACCGCCTGGAGGCCGAGCGCAGCGCCAGCAGCGGCCATGCCCTGGCCGCCCAGGAGGGTGAGCGGCGGCGCATCGCCCGTGAGCTGCACGACGAGATCGGCCAGAGCCTGACCGTGGTGCTCCTCGGCCTGAAGCGGGTGGTCGACCGCGCGCCGGACGACCTGCGCGAGGACCTGCACGGCGTGCAGGAGACCGTGCGCGCCAGCCTCGACGAGGTCCGGCAGGTCGCCCGCCGGTTGCGGCCCGGCGTGCTGGAGGACCTCGGGCTGCACGCCGCCCTGAGCGCCCTGTGCAGCGACGTCTCGCAGATGAGCGGGGTCCAGGTGACCCGCGCCGTCCAGCACGACCTGCCCGAGCTGGGCGCGGACGTCGAGCTCGTGCTGTACCGGATCGCCCAGGAGAGCCTCACGAACATCGCCAGGCACGCCCGCGCCACGCGTGCCGAGCTGTCACTGGCCACGCACGACGGGCGGCTGACCCTGCGCGTCACCGACGACGGGCAGGGCGGCGCGCGCCAGGACGGGGCCGGGATCCGGGGCATGCGCGAGCGCGCCCTGCTGATCGGCGCCCGCCTGACCGTCGACTCCCCGCTGGGGGAAGGCACCCGCGTCCACCTGACCATCCCGAACGATCGGAGCCCAACGCGGTGAGCACTGCCAAGACCAGGATCCTGCTGGCCGACGACCACGCGCTGGTCCGCCGGGGACTCAAGATGATCCTCGACGCGGAGCCCGACCTGGAGGTCGTCGCCGAGGCCGCCGACGGCGCGGAGGCCGTCGCGGCCGCGTCGGAGGACGCGGTGGACCTGGCCATCCTGGACATCGCGATGCCGCGCATGACCGGGCTCCAGGCGGCCCGCGAGATCTCCCGCCGCGCGCCCGGCATCCGCATCCTGATCCTGTCCATGTACGACAACGAGCAGTACTTCTTCGAGGCCCTCAAGGTCGGCGCCTCGGGATACGTGCTCAAGTCGGTCGCCGACCAGGACCTGCTGGAGGCGTGCCGGGCGACGATGCGCGGCGAGCCGTTCCTGTATCCCGGGGCGGTCACCGCGCTCATCCGCGACTACCTGCAGCGTTCGCGCGAGGGCGAGCGCATGCCCGAGAGCATCCTGACGCCCCGGGAGGAGGAGATCGTCAAGCTGATCGCGGAGGGCAACTCGGCCAAGGAGATCGCGGAGACGCTCGTCATCAGCGTGAAGACCGTGGACCGGCACCGGGCGAACATCCTGCAGAAGCTCGGCATGCGCGACCGCCTCGACCTGACCCGCTACGCCATCCGCGCGGGCCTCGTCGAGCCCTGATCAGGGGCGGAACCGTCTCATCCCCCGGAGTCCACGCGGCGGCCGTTGATCCACACGTCGCGCAGCACGAGTCCCGTCACCTCGCGTACGACGTCGTCCTCGGCCATCTCCTCGAACACGCTGCCGGTCACCCGCACGCCCTTGATCGGGTTGCCCGGGTTGCCGATCAGGTTGAACGCCCTGGGTGCCCGCCCGGCCCGCAGGCGGCGCACGTCGATGGCGCCCACGTCGGGGAAGTACGGGCCGGTGTCCTTGTTCTCGTAGTTCAGGGCCACCTCGATCACCGCGTCGGCCGCCTGCCCCACCGTGATGTCCCTGAAGTAGACGTCCCTGACGTAGCCGCCGCGGTCGGGGTTGGTCTTGACGCGGATCGCGCGCTCCAGGCGGGGGCTGCTCATCGTGCAGTTCCAGGCGTAGACCCAGCGCACGCCGCCGGTGGTCTCGCTGCCGATCGTCACGCCGCCGTTGCCGTCGCGCATCACGCAGGAGTCCACGAGGACGTTCAGGGAGGGCGCGTTCACCCGGCGGCCGTCGGCGTTCTTGCCCGCCTTGATCGCCACGCAGTCGTCGCCGGTGTTGAACTCGCACCGCTCGATGAGCACGTCCACGCAGGACTCGGGGTCGCAGCCGTCGTTGTTGGGGCCGTTCGGGCTGTCCACGGTGACCTCGCGGATCGTCACGTTGGTGCACAGGACCGGGTGGATGTTCCACATGGGGGAGTCCTTGACCGTCACACCCTCGATCAGGACGTTGCGGCAGCGGTAGAGCTGGATGAGGTTGGGGCGCAGGTAGTGGCCTTCCCCGAACACCCGCTCGGCCACCGGCACGCCCTGCTCGGCCATGGCGGCCAGCAGGTTCTTGTCGGGACGCTCGGACGGCGGCGGGTCGCCCGACCAGTCCCACCAGTGCGTGGCGTCGGCCTGGCCGTCGATCGTGCCGCCGCCGGTGATCGCGACGTTCTCCCGCTCGTAGGCGTAGACGAACGGGGAGTAGTTCATCAGCTCGACGCCCTCGTAGCGGGTGTGGACGACCGGCAGGTAGTCGGCGGGGTTCCGGCTGAACCGGATCGTGGCGCCCGCCTCCAGGTGCAGCTTGACGTTGTCGGCCAGGTGGATCGCGCCCGTGAGGTACGTCCCCGCGGGCACGAGCACACGCCCGCCGCCCGCCGCCGCGCAGGCCGCGATCGCCTGCCTGAAGGCCTCGGTGCACATCGCGGTCCCGTCGCCGACCGCCCCGTGGCGGGTGACGGGGAAGGTGCGGCGGGGGAAGCGGGGCGGCCTGATCCGCCGCCGGATCCGCGGCACCCTGGCCCAGCCGTCCAGGTCGGGGGCCGCCTCCGCCCGCCCGGCCAGCTGGGGGGCCAGCACGGCGCCGGCCGCCACGGCCAGGAAGCTCCTGCGGGAGTTCATGGTGCGCTCCTATCCATGGGCCAGGGAGATGCCGCGCCGCTCGACCAGCGTGTGCTCGCCGACCTGGTACGGCTCGACCCGCCGTACCGCCGTGTAGAAGTGGTGGGGCCGCCCGCCGTGGGAGACGAGCGCGGGCTTGTGCGCGTACGTGTCGTCGGCCGAGCCCGGCGGGCCCACGTCGATGAGGATCTCGCCGCTCTTGCGCCAGGTGCGCAGGTCGCGGGAGACCGCGAAGCTCTCCCTCGCGTGCCCGTCGAACGAGAGCCCGAAGTAGAACATCACCCACCAGTCGCCGTCGCGCAGCACACACGGGTCGGAGGCGAAGCGCTCGTCGAACTCGCCCGGACCGCCGTGCGGGACGACCGGACCGGGCTCCGGGCGCTCCCAGCGTTCGAGGTCGGGGGAGACGGCGTAGCCGATCTGCTCGCGCCAGCCGTCGTAGGTGCGGTTCTTGGCGTTGTAGAAGCAGTAGTAGAGGCCGTCGTGGCGGAGCAGCCACGACTTGTACAGGCCGCCGCGCTCCCACGCGCCGCCGTCCTGCGGACGTAGCACCGACCCGACGTCCACCCAGGTACGCAGGTCGTCACTGGTCACGAACCCGATGACCGCCGCGCCCATCTCCATGCCCGCCTCGGGATAGGCGTGGTACGTGCCGACCGCCCGGCCGTCCAGCCGGCTCACCTGGCCGGGGGAGCCGAGGCGGTTGTCGCGCACGATCGACGTGAGCGCCGCGTTGTAGCCCCGGTACGGGTGCGCGGGGTCGCGCGGCAGGATCACCTCGCCCGGCGTCCACGACACGAGGTCCGCCGATCGGCTCAGCGCGGTCTGGTAGCCGGTCCCGTCGAAGCCGACGTACGTCATCAGGTACTCGCCGCCGTCGGAGCACACGAACGGGCAGTCCACGAAGAGGCTGTCGAACCTGCCCGGTTCCCGCGACCCCTCGACCAGCAGCCTGCCGGCCTTGTGCGGGGTCCTGACGCGGGTGGCGTCGTACGTGCCGATCACCTGCCTGCCCCGAACGTCCAGCGCCCGGCCGGCACCTCATAGGCACGGGCCCCGAGCTTGACCGCCGCGTCCGGCACGGCGTGCCGGGCGAGCCCGAGGTCGGGCAGCCGCACCTCGGCCGACGAGCCCGGCGGGACCGCCACGTCGAGCGTGAACTCCCCGTCCGCGCGGGTCCAGGACACCTCGACCCCGCCGTACGGGGTCACGGTGCTCGCCCGCACCGACTCCAGGTCGCCGGGGGCGGCGGGCTCGATCAGCAGCCGGCGGAAGCCGTTCGAGCCGGGGGCCTGGCCGATGCCGCCGAGGCCGCGGTAGAACCAGGCGTCGACGGCGCCCAGCATGTAGTGGTTCTGCGACAGGCCCCTCGTCGGCCCGTCCCACGCCTCGGTGAGCGCGGTTGCGCCGTGCCGTACCTGGTAGCCGTAGCTGGGATGGCTCGTCGAGGTGGCGAACGCCCACAGGGCGTCGTGCCGTCCCGCCCGGCCGAGCACCCTGAACAGGGCGGGCAGCGCGATCTCGCCGACCGTGATGCCGCCGCCCGCCACCGCCTCGGAGATCCGGTCCAGCACCCGCTCGTCGGTGATCACGCCCATGTCGAGCGCCAGGATCTCCGACGCCTGGCTGCGGGACCCGGCGAAGGTGCGGGAGAACGCCGCGGTGATCTGCTCGGTCAGGGCCCGGTAGCGCTTGGCGTCGTCGTCGCGGCCCAGCACGCCGGCGGCGCGGGCCAGCGTGCCCGCGGCCCGCCAGTAGCCCCAGGTCGAGACCAGCGGGACGGGCGTCGAGTCGTCCAGGCCGATCCAGTCGCCCAGCCCGTGGCCGAGGACGCCGTCCTCGGCCTTCGACGTGAGGTAGTCCACGTAGCGGCGCATCGCGTCGTAGTGCGTCTCCATCGCCGACGGGTCGCCGTACCAGCGGTAGAGCTGCCACGGGATGCGGACGATCGCGCCGCCCCAGTTGGGGTCGTCCCTGAAGGGTGCGTCGAACACCAGGAACTCCGGCGCGATGTCCGGCACCAGCCCGTCCCCGGTCTGCGCCTCGGCGATGGTGACCAGCAGCTCGCGGTAGTAGGCGGCCACGTCGTAGTTGTAGGCGACGACGTCGAACAGCAGGTGGGTCTGCTCCAGCCAGCCCAGCTTCTCCCGGTGCGGGCAGTCGGTGAGGACGCTGTACATGTTGCCCCGCACCGCGCGGTCGATGATCGTGTGGATGTCGTTGACCAGGGCGTCGGAGGTCTCGAACGCGCCGGTGGGGGTGTTGTCGGCGCGCAGCACGAGCGCGGTCACGGCCTCCGGGCCGACGTGCTCGGGCAGGCCCTGGACCTCGACGTAGCGGAAGCCGTCGTAGCGGAAGCTCGGGTGCCAGGTCTGCGGGCCGTCCTTGGTGACGTACGTGTTGAAGATCGGCGCGCCGGTGGTGGGCTTCGACTGGATGACCCGGCCGTAGTCGTCGAGCTGGTCGCCGGGCACGAGCCGCAGGTGGCGGCCGGCCGGGAGGTCCAGGCTCAGCTCGGCCCAGCCCGCGACGACCGTGCCGACGTCAAAGACCGGCGTGCCGTCGGTGGCGGCGAGCCGGGCGGTCGCGGGCAGCCGTTCGGTGACCCTGATGGGCGGGCAGGCGCGCGACCTGAGCACGTCCTTCGTGCCGGGGACGACGGTGGCGGGCTGCCAGGCGGAGGCGGTGCGGCGGGCGTCGTGGTCCTCGCCGCCGTACCAGTGGGAACGCACGGTCGGGCCCTCGGCGGCCCGCCAGTCGGGGCCCGTGGCGAACCGGCCGAACGAGCCGTCGGCGTAGTCCAGTTCGAGCTGCGCGATGGCCCGCGGGGCGGCCTTGGAGCCGAAGAACTTCATGTACCGGTCCTGGTGCGGGAAGACGTGCGCGATCCCCGGGCCCAGCTCGACGCCGAGCGTGTTGCGGCCCTCGCGCAGCAGCTCGGTCACGTCGTGGGTGGCGTACACGACCCGCCTGCCGAAGTCCGTGTACGGCGGCTCCAGCACGGCGTCGGTCACCGGCCCGCCGTTGACCGTGGCGACGTAGACGCCGAGGCCCGCCACGTGCAGCCGGGCGCGGACGACCGGCTGGGCCAGGACGAACTCGCCCTTCAGCAGCGGCAGCGGCCTGCCCTCGCCCGCGCGCGGGTTGCCCTCGTCGTGCCAGTCGGGGTGGGTGATCCACGAGGCCGTCCAGTCGTCCGGGCTCAGCAGGCCCAGCTCGAAGCGGGCGGGCGGGCTCCAGCCGGACCATCGGCCGTCGCCGTCGCGGATCCGCACCCGCCAGCGTGCCGCCGTCCGGGAGGTCAGGGGCCGCCCGTCGTACACCACGCGCTGGTCGGCCGACTCGACCTCGCCGGTGTCCCATAAGTCGGGCTCGACCCGTACGTGGTAACCGGTCTGCGTCGTGGTGCCGGTCAGCTGCCAGCTGAGTGTCGGGCGGGTGATCTCGATGCCGAGGGGGTCGATCAGGTCGCACGTTCGCAGGTTGGTCACCATGGCGGGATCTCCAGGTCAGGTGATTTTGAGCATGTACGCGGCCTTCGTGGGTGGCGTCGGGGGCAGGTCGGCGTAGAGGGCCTCCTCGGCCAGCCGCCAGGCGACGGGGCCGTGGCCCAGGAGCTCGACCCGGGTGGGGCGGCGCTCCAGCAGCCCTTCGCCGGTGCCCATACTGGTGATCGCGGCCGTCCCCTCCTCCGGCCAGGCGAGCAGCGTGGCGTACACCGCGTCGCCGTGCCGGGTGAAGCGGATGTCGCCCGGCCGGTAGGCGCGGTCGGCCTCGTTGTAGCCCTCGTACCCCTTGGTCTCGCCCAGGCCCGTGGCGCCCTCGGCGGCGCGCTTCCACGGCGTCGTGCCGTACACGCCCTCGCCGCACACCCGCAGCCAGTCGCCCACCTCGCCCAGCAGGGTGCGGGCGTGCGCGTCCACGGTGCCGTCGGCGCGCTGCGGGACGTTGAGCAGCAGGGTGCCGTTCTTGCTGACCACGTCGATCAGCGTGTGCACGACCTGCTGGGACGTCTTGCGCGGGTGGAACATCGGGTCGTCGTCCGAGCAGTCGAACCACTCGCCGTCGCTGGTGTCGAACTGCCAGGGGTACGGCTGCGCCGCGTCGAGCTGGCGGCGTTCGCAGTCGAGGACGACGGCGGTGCGGTCGGCGTCGGGGACGTCCTTGACGGTCACCAGGCCGCCGGTCGGGCAGGTGTTGTAGTAGTGGGCGAGCAGGTCGAGGCCGCGCGTGCTGACCGGCTCCGACTCGACCACGCTGCCCGCGTCGAACGGCAGGCGGCCGTCGTCGAGGTAGACCAGGTCGGGGCGGTAGCGGTCGATCGCCTCGCGCACGCGGGCGTAGAAGCGGTCGGCCACCTGGGGCGGGGGCTTGGCGCCCGGGGCGTGCCTGGCCGGGTAGAGCTCGGCCGGGTCGAGGCCCTCCCACCAGGTGCCGGCGCCGTCGTCCCTGGTCAGCCCGCCGTCGTGCGGCTCGCCGGTGGCCGGGTCGGCGCCGTGCGCGACGTCGAGCCAGCGCCAGGTCCAGTTGTTGTGGAAGCTGAGCCCGAACGGCAGCCCGGCCGCGCGGGCCGCCCGCTCCCAGGCGCCGACGATGTCGCGGCGCGGGCCCACGCGGGTGGCGTTCCAGGCGTGCTGCCCGGAGTCCCACAGGTCGAAGTTGTCGCAGTGGGCGGCCAGGGCGACGAAGTAGCGGGCGCCGCTGGAGACGTACAGGTCGATCAGCTCGCCGGGGTCGAAGCGCTCGGCGCGCCAGCGGTGGAAGAGGTCCTTCGCGCCGCCCGCGCCGAAGCGGGCGCGGTGGTGGGCGTGCTGGCGGTCGGCGCGGCGGCGCTCCCAGGGCCCGGAGGCGGGTTGCATGCCGTAGAGGTGGCGGGCGTACCAGTCGCCCGAGCTCGCCACGGACTGCGGGCCCCAGTGCGACCAGATGCCGAACTTGACCTCCCCGAACCACTCGGGGATGGGGTGACGGCGAAGCGACTCCCAGTCCGGCAGAAACCCGCGCATGGCCCACCTATCTTATTGAAACGATTTACCTAGGATATATTTATTCAATGGCGGATGTCAATGCATAAAGAGCTGGCAGGCGGGAATCTTCGCGTATAGGGTTAAAACGTTTTGTCGCGGAAGGGCGTGCGGATGGTTGACTTCCACGAAGATCCCGGGCCGGGCTCCGGGCGGCGGACGGCACGCGCGGACTTCCTCTCCGACGCGCCGCGCCTGTCGCTCAACGGCCGGTGGCGCTTCCGGCTCTCCGACACGGCCGAGGGCACCGGCGCCTCGCTGCCCGACCCGGGGCTCGACGACACCGGCTGGGAGACGATCCGGGTGCCGTCGCACTGGGTCCTGGAGGGGCACGACCGCCCGCTCTACACCAACACCGCCTACCCGTTCCCCATCGACCCGCCGCACCTGCCCGACGGCAACCCCACGGGCGACTACCGCCTCCGCTTCGACCTGCCCGAAGACTGGCCCGAAGACTGGCCGGGTGGCAAAGCCGTGCTGCGCTTCCAGGGGGTGGACTCCTGCGGCACGGTGTGGCTGAACGGCTCGTTGCTCGGCCACTCGAAGGGGAGCAGGCTGCCGTTCGAGTTCGAGGTCACCGGGCTCGTCCGGCCGCGCGGCAACCTGCTCGCCGTACGCGTGCACCGCTGGTCGTCGGGCAGCTACCTCGAGGACCAGGACATGTGGTGGCTGCCGGGCATCTTCCGCGACGTGGAGCTGCTGGCCCGCCCCTCCGGCGGCATCGACGACTTCACCGTCCGCGCCTCCTACGACGCCTCCGACGGCTCCGGCACCCTCCTCGTCACCGCCGACGCCCCCGGCCTGGTCGAGATCCCCGAGCTGGGCCTCGCGGTCGCCACCGGGCAGGAGGTCACCGTCCCCGGCGTCGAACCGTGGAGCGCGGAGCGCCCGCGCCTCTACCGCGGCACCCTCACGGCGGCCGGGGAGACGATCGACCTCCCGATCGGGTTCAGGACCGTTGAGATCGCCGGCGGGCGGCTGCTGATCAACGGGGCGCCGGTCCTCTTCCGCGGCGTCAACCGGCACGAACACCACCCGGAACGCGGCCGGGCCCTCGACCGCGACACCATGATCCGCGACATCGTGCTGATGAAGCGGAACAACGTCAACGCCGTGCGCACCGCCCACTACCCGCCGCACCCGGAGTTCCTGCGGCTGTGCGACGAGTACGGGCTGTGGGTGGTGGACGAGTGCGACATCGAGACCCACGGGTTCATCTACGCCGGTTGGGAGGGCAACCCGCCGGCCGAGCCGATGTGGCGCGACGCCCTGCTCGACCGGGCCCGGCGCATGGTCGAACGCGACAAGAACCACCCCAGCGTCGTCATCTGGTCGCTGGGCAACGAGAGCGGGAGCGGGCCGGCGTTCGGCGACATCGAGCGGTGGATCCGGGCCCGCGACCCCGGCCGGCCGCTGCACTACGAGCGCGACCCGAGCTACCGGCACTCCGACTTCCACAGCCTCATGTACCCGTCGCTGGACGACCTGGAGCGCATCGGGCGGCGCGAGGAGGAGCCGCCGGACGGGGTGGCGCCGGGGTCGGCCGACGACGTGCGCCGTCGCGGGCTGCCGTTCCTGCTGTGCGAGTACGCCCACGCCATGGGGAACGGGCCCGGCTCCCTGGCCGACTACCAGGCGATCCTGGAGTCGTACGAGCGGTTCTGCGGGGCGTTCGTGTGGGAGTGGATCGACCACGGGCTGACGGGGCACGACGCGCAGGGGCGCCCGTACTTCCGGCACGGCGGGGACGTCGACCACCAGCCGAACGGCGGGCGGTACTGCCTGGACGGGCTGCTGTTCCCCGACCGCACGCCGTCCCCGGGGCTGGCCGAGCTGCGCAAGGCGATCGAGCCGGTCGGGATCGCGGTGGACGTGGGGGTGGCGGAGGTGGTGGTCGCCAACAAGCACGACCTGATCGACCTCGGGCACCTGGAGTTCCGGTGGTGGGTGGAGGTGGACGGCGTCCCTGCGCCGGGGGGCGGGGTGCTGCGGGTCCCGGGGTGCGGGCCGCGGGAGACGGTGCGGGTGCCGTTGCCGGAGGTGGCGGTCCGCACCCTGGAGGGCGAGACGTGGATCACGATCGAAGCCGCGCTCGCCGCCGCGACCGGCTGGGCGCCGGCGGGGCACGTGGTCGCCTTCACCCAGTCCCGCCTCGGCCCCACCCCCCACCACCGCCCGCCCCCTCCGCCCACCTCCCCTCCGACCCTCACGGGGTTGCGGTTGGGTGGGGCGGTGTTCGAGCCCAGGACAGGGCGGTTGGTCCGGCTGCACGGGGTCGAGCTGGACGGGCCGGTGCTGGACGTGTGGCGGGCCCCGACCGAGAACGACCGCGGCCAGGGTCCCAGGAACGCGCTCGCCGCCGACTGGGAGGCCGTGGGGCTCGACCGCTTCCTGCACCGGACCGGCGCCCTCGAAAGCCCGGACGACCGCACGCTCGTCGTCCGGGGCCGGAGCGGCCCGGCCACCCGGACCCTCGGCTTCCGCACCACGTACACCTGGCAGTGGCGCGACGGCGCGCTGCACCTGCGGATCGAGGCCGAGCCCGTCGGGGACTGGCACGACACCGCGTACGGCCACCTGAACGTGAGCCCGCCGCGCATGGGCGCCAGGTTCGCCCTGCCCGGCGGCTACACCGACGTCACGTGGTTCGGGCGGGGCCCCGGCGAGTCGTACGCGGACAGCCGGGACGCCGCGCGGGTGGGCCGGTTCGCGCTGGCGATCGACGCGCTCCAGACCCCGTACGTGGTGCCGCAGGAGAACGGCAACCACGTCGAGACCCGCTGGCTGGAGCTGTCCGGCCCGGGGCTGCCGACCCTGCGCGTGGACGGCGAGCCGCACCTGGACTTCACCGCCCGCCGCTGGACCGGCGAGGCCCTGCAGGCGGCGGGCAGGCCGCACGACCTGCGCGACTCCGGGCGCGTCTGGCTGAACCTGGACCACGGGCAGCAGGGCCTCGGCAGCGCCTCCTGCGGCCCCGCCCTGCCCGAGCGGTACCGGCTGCCGGTCCGCCGCCACTCCTGGTCGATGACGTTGACCGCCTGAGAGGATTTGTTCGCATGACGAAGTTCGACTTCTGCCCGTGGCTGTTCTGGGATCACGCGACGGAGGAGGACCGCCGCGCCCAGGAGAGCCACCTGGCGGAGCTGCGGGGCAGGTTCGAGCTGGAGGCGGCGGGCAAGGTGTTCGTCTCGCCGCTGGCGGCCGTGTACGCCGACCGCCTGCGCATGGGCGACCACTGCTACATCGCGGCCCACGCGTACGTCACCGACGACGTCGTCATGGGCGACGACTGCACCGTCAACCCGTACGCCGTGGTGCGCGGGAACATCGTGCTCGGCGACGCCGTGCGGATCGGCGCGCACACGTCCCTGCTCGGCTTCAACCACGGCACCGCCCCCGACCGCCCGGTCTTCCGCCAGGCGATCACGTCGAAGGGCATCCGGATCGGCGACGACGTGTGGATCGGCTCGAACGTGGTCGTGCTCGACGGGGTGACCATCGGCGACCACGCCGTCGTCGGCGCGGGCGCGGTGGTCACCAAGGACGTGCCCGCCTGGGCCATGGTCGCGGGCAACCCGGCCCGCCGCATCCGCGACCGCCGGAGCCCAGTGGGCGGCGGGCCATCCGCGGCCGGCCGGCCCTCCGCCACCGGCCCGGGGGACGATCTGGAAGGGCTGCTCGCCGGGTTCGCCGCCCGCGCCAGGGAGCAGGTGGAGGACGTGCTGGGGCGCTGCTGGACGGGGGAGCGGTACGTGGACCGCCCGGACGCCCCGCCGACCGTCCGCGCCTGGTGCGACGCGGTGGAGATCGCCGACCTCCTCCTGGGCGGTCCGCCCCCGACCCCGGCGCGGGAGGAGATCGTCGCGTTCCTGCGGGACCGCCAGGACCCGGCCACGGGCCTGGTCCCGGAGCTCGGCGCCTCCGGGCCGCCGGAGCTGGACGGGGTCACCGCCTATCACGTGCTCTGCGTCGGCTACGCGCTCGACCTGCTCGGCACCCGGTTCCGGCACCCGGTCCACGCCGTCGCGAACGTCACCTCGCAGGACCTGATCGCCTCGCTCGACGCCCTCGACTGGGAGCGCAACGCCTGGACGGCGGGCTCGTGGGTGGACGCGTTCGGCACCGGCCTGCACCGCAACCTCGCCGACTTCGGCGTGCGCGGCGAGACCGAGACCCTGTACGGATGGCTGCTCACCCGATGCAGCCAGGCCCACGGGATGTGGGGCGAGCCGGACCCGGACGCGGGCTGGCTGCAGGTGGTCAACGGGTTCTACCGGCTGACGCGGGGGACGTTCGCGCAGTCCGGGGTGCCGGTGCCGTACCCGGAGCGGGCCGTCGACACCGTGCTCGCCCAGGCCCGCGACCCGCGCTACTTCGGCCCGGACACCGGCAACGCCTGCAACGTGCTCGACGTCATCCACCCGCTGTGGCTGCTGGGCAGGCAGACCCGGCACCGCCGCGAGGAGGGCACGGCGTGGGCCAGGGAGCACCTCGTCCGGGCGGTCGGCGGCTGGCACGACGGGGCGGGGCTCAGCTTCGCCCTGACCGGGGGGAGCGGCGCGGCCCGCACGCCGGGGCTGCAGGGCACCGAGATGTGGCTGGCCATCATCTGGCTGCTCGCCGACTACCTCGGCGTCTCCGACGCGCTCGGCTACCGCCCCCGGGGCATCCACCGCCCGGAGCCGGCGGCGCGCCTGCCCAGACCCGGCCGCTGACCGGCGGCGTCGAGCAACACGCGCGGTTCCAGCGCGGCGGCCATCGCCCGGTGGCCCGCCGCGCTCGGGTGCAGGTGGTCGCCGCAGTCGTAGCGGGGCAGCAGGCGGCGGGGGTCGGCGGGGTCGCGCAGCGCCGCGTCGAAGTTGGCCGGCCCGTCGAACACGCCGCCGTCCCGTACGAACGCGTTCACCGCCTCCCGGGCCCGCTCGCCCGCGGCCGTGTGGTATTCCGCGCCCGCGAAGGGCGGGAGCGTGCCGCCGATCACGCGTACCCCGGCGGCGTGCGCCCGCTCGACGATGCGCCGGTAGGCGGCGACGAGCGGCTCCGCCCGCGCGCCCGCCCCGAGGTCGTTGACGCCCGCCAGCAGGATCACAGCGGCGATACCCGGCTTGGTCAGTACCTCGGCCGTCAGCCGCGCCTCGGCGTCGCGGCCCGTCCCGGAGGCCAGCACCCGGCCGCCGGACACGCCCTCGTTCACCACGGCGAGCGGCCACGACTCCCGCAGGGCCCGGTCGGCGAGGAGGTCCGGCCAGCCGTGGCCGGTCTCGGAGCCGACCCCGGTCGTGATCGAGTCCCCGAGCACCGCCACCGCCGACACCGGTTCGGGTGCGGTGACGATCAACGCGTCCAGCCAGTGCCAGACCGCCACCCCCTCGATGTACGCGGATCCGTCCTCGTCGGCGGTGTGGTCGCCGGGGAGCGACCGGTAGGCCGCGTCGTCCGGCGGGGCCGTGGCCCGGTTGCGGCCGGTCAGGACGCCGCCGTCGCCCCGCAGGTGCAGGCTGACGGCCAGGCGCTGCCGGGGCGCCACCGGGCCGGGCAGCGGGTCCCCGAGCGCGGTCGCGCCCGGGGCCAGCGTCACCTCCGGCCGCCCGCCGAACGTCACCGTCCGGTTCGACCCCGGCACCAGCGCCGCCCCGGAGCGCGGGACGCCCACGCGGACGTGCCCGAACGTCACCGGCCGGTCCCCGAGCGCGTTGGTCAGGCGTACCCGCAGGCCGGTCCCGCCCGCGCTGGTCCGCACGAGGTTGCGTACGGTGAGATCCCGCAGCCCGGCCCCCGCCCGCTCGGCGGCGGCCGCCCACGTGGTCACCGGACGGCCTCCCCCGGGCTGCTCGGTGGCGGTCGCCCACGTGGTCACCAGGCGGCCGTCCGTCATCGCTCCCACGCCGCGGTGAACTCGTAGCGGCCGGACGCGACCCGGCACACCAGCGCCTCGCCGTTGACCTCGCCGGGCACGGGCGCGCCGGACTCGCGGACCGACGCCGGATCGGTGGTCGGCACGTGCACCGCGGCCTCGGCCCCCGGCGGGATGCGGACCTCCAGCCGGAGCGTGTTCCCGTCCACCTCCCACCGGCTGCCCAGCCGGCCCAGCGGCGTGTCGTACGAGGCCGCGGCCCACTGGAGCCGCCCGCCGGGCAGCGGCCGGATGAGCGGGCGGCGGAACCCGACGGACCCCTCCTCCTGGCCGATCCCCGCGACCCCGCCGTACAGCCATGCCCCGACGGAGCCCAGCGCGTAGTGGTTGAAGGAGTTCATGGCGACGGGCCCGAAGCCGCCCTCCTCCGTCCACCCGTCCCACCGCTCCCAGATCGTGGTCGCGCCCCGCTTGATCGAGTAGCCCCACGACGGGTAGCGGTCGTCGTGCAGCAGGGAGTAGGCCAGGTCGTGGTGGCCGTGCGCGGACAGGACCGGGCCGAGCAGCCCCACCCCGGCGAAGCCGGTGGTCAGGCGTCGCCCACGCCGTTCCAGGTCGGCCACCAGGTGCCCGACGGCCGAAGGGACGAGGGGCTCGGGGATCAGGCCGTGCGCGAGGGCCAGCAGGTAGCCCGTCTGCGTGTCGCCCGTGACCTGGCCGTCCGCCGACACGAACGCCCGGACGAAGGCGTCCCCGATCCTCGAACGCAGCTCGGCATAGTGGGCGGAAGCGGCCACGTCGCCCACCACGGCGGCGGCCTTCGAGGTCAGCTCCGCGCTCAGGGCGAAGTACGCGGTGGCCATCACCTCGCGCGAGGTCCGCACGCCCGCCTGCAACCAGTCGCCGTAGTGGCTGCCGGTCCGGTTGCGCCAGATCAGGTCGGGATTGTGGCGTTCGACGTGGTCCACCCAGCGTCGCATGCTGGGCAGGCTGTCGCGCAGCACCCGCTCGTCCCCGTACACCCGGTACAGGTGCCACGGGACGACGGTGGCGGCGTCGCCCCAGCCCGGCGTGCCGTGCCGCTCGGTCATGACGTGCGGGATCACGTCCGGCACCGCGCCCTCGCCGGTCTGCGCGTACCGCAGGTCCGCCAGCCAGCCGGTGAAGAACGCGGCCACGTCCGCGTTGTAGCAGGCGGTCGGCAGGAACACCTGCGCGTCGGCGGTCCATCCGAGGCGTTCGTCGCGTTGCGGGCAGTCGGTCGGCACGGAGACGAAGTTGCCGCGCTGGCTCCACCGGATGTTGCTCATCAGCCGCCGCACCATGTCGTCCGAGCACGAGAACTCGCCCGCGACCGGCGTGTCGGAGTGCAGCACCCGCCCCACGACCTCGACGTCCGCGTGGCCGCTGACCTCGACGTACCGGAAGCCGTGCACGGTGAAGCGCGGCTCGAACGTCTCCACTGCCGCCCCGGCCGCCACATAGTGGTCGGTGGCCTCGGCCGAGCGCAGGTTGGCGGTGTAGAGGCCGCCGTCGTCGTCCAGCGCCTCGCCGTGGCGCAGCGTGACCCGGGCGCCCTCGGGGGCGCCGCGCACCACCAGGCGGACCCGGCCGGCGATGTTCTGGCCCAGGTCGACGATGGTACGGCCGTCGCCCCGGCGGACGTCCACCGGCACGAGGTCCTGGGTGACGCGGACGGGCTCGGCGGCGGACGGGACGAGGACGTCGTGCGCGGTGTCCACGACCCCCGCGGGAGCCCAGGAGGCGTCGTCGAATCCGGGCAGGTCCCAGCCGGGCTGTTCGAGGCGCGCGTCGTACCACTCGCCCATGAGCAGGTCGGCGTGGCGCAGCGGCCCGGTGCTCTCCCGCCAGCGCCCGTCGGTGCCGACGACCGTACGGGAGCCGTTCTCGTGCTCGGCCACGATCTGGACCAGCAGTTGCGGGCGCCGGCCGTACCGCTGCGCCTGCTGCCGCATGTCCCAGCCGAGGCTGCCGGACCACCAGCCGTCCGCGAGGATCGCCCCCACGCAGACGGGGCCGTCGCCGGCCAGGTCCGTGACGTCGTACACCTGGTACGGCACCCGCTGCCGGTAGTCGGTCCAGCCCGGCGTCAGCTCGCCGTCGCCGACCCGGTGGCCGTTGACGCGCAGCTCGTACAGCCCTCGGGCGCTGCACGCGATCCGCACGGCGGTCGCCGGAGGCAGGTCGAGCACGCGCCGGAAGTACCGGGGCGCGGGCAGGCCCGCGGTGCGGGCGGAACGCGGCTCGCCCTCGTCGGTGGGCGGCTCGAACGGCGGCTCGGTCTCGGGATCGTGCCCGATCCACGCCGCCACCCACTCGTCCTGGTGCATCACCCCGGTGTCGAACCACGACTCCGCCGCCTCGCCGGGCCGCGTCTCGACCCGCCACGTGTAGCGCGTGAACGACGCCAGCGGCGCGCCGCCGTAGTCGGCGCTGACGTCCTGGCCCTCGACCCAGCCGCTGTCCCAGACCAGGGCGCCGCGCGCGTGGACCCGGATCCGGTACGCGTTCTGCGCGTCGCCGCGCCGGTCCGAGGCCAGCCGCCAGCTCAGCCGGGGCACCGGCGTGCCGATGCCGAGCGGGGTGCCGCGGTGCTCGCAGCGCAGGTCGTACGGCCGCAGCGAGTCGCCTGCGGGCACCTCGGGGAGAGACCAGTTCACCATGCCCACTCCTTCGCCGGCCGGGCCAGCTCGTAGTCGCGCCGGGGCGCTGTCGGATGGACCTTGCGCCCGCTGTACATCGGCCGGGCGGTCCCCTCCGGGCTGATGCCGATCACGTCGTCCCCCCGCCAGCGCACCCGGTACTCCCGCCCCGCCGCCACCTCGGTGGTCGCCGTCTCGGGCACGGGGAACGTGACCGTGACGCGCTCCCCTCGCCGTGGCGCCGGGATCGACAGGTAGCCGTCCGGCGCCCACGCCCCGGCCTGGGTCCCGTCGAAGTCCCCGCTCTCGCGTGCGACGCGCACCTTGGCGTACCCGGCCCAGTCGGGCACCCGCATCCGCAGCTCGCGCAGGTCCTCGTGGACGTCCAGGTCGACGCGGCCCTCGTGGGGGAGGTGGCTGAGCACGGTGACCTGCCGGGTGGCCCGGGTGAGGAGCAGGTTGACCCGGACGGCCATGGGGTCGGCGGTGACGATCGAGTTCCAGCCCCAGAACAGGCCGCGCAGCCCCGAGCCGACGCAGCACGCCTGCACGTCGGCCGTGTGCCCGCGGCCCAGCTCCACGTCGCAGACGAAGTCGTTGGGCGCGCCGTAGCCGGCGAAGGCGCCGCGCACCCGCTCGCCCACGTTTATGTGCGTCACCCAGCCCGGCTCGTCCCCCGACGCGTCGGGCGCGGACTCCACCCAGCTCAGGTCCAGGAGCTGCGACTCCACGAGGTGGTTGCGCAGGAACCGCTCCACCACGCCCCAGTACGCGGTGTGGCCCGACCCGGCCAGCGTGGTCCCGGTGCCGATCAGGTCCACCAGGGAGCAGCTCTCGTGCTCGTAGCGCTGGTCGGCCAGGTCGCCGGGCGTCCAGCCGAACGCGGTGGCCTGCCCGAGCGCCCAGTCGTAGGCGCGGCGGACGTACGCGGTCAGCTCGTGGTCGCCGACGTGGCGGGCGTAGCGGGCGAGCCCTTCGAGCGTGCCGAGCCGGGTGTGGAAGTGGGCGCTGCGGTACGCGCGGGCGGGGTTGAAGGAGCCGTCCTCGTTGAAGACCCCGCTCTTGCGCACGATCAGCCGGGCGAACCATCCGCACAGCTCCAGCGCGTCCTCGTTGCCCGTCGCCTGGTGGTAGCGCAGCAGCGGCATGATGAGCCGGCCGCTGAACGAGGCCGGGTCGGGGGCGAGGTGGAGCGCGATCGCGTTCGGCGAGGGCCAGCCGCCGGGGGTGTACTCGGAGGCGGGGTAGAACCACACGTCCCGCTCCTTGATCGCGATCCGCTTGAGCGCGGCCACGTGCCGGTCGGCCAACCTTCTGGCCTCGGGGTCGCCGTCGGAGACGTACCAGGTGGTGAGCGAGAGGAGGACCGCCCGCTGGTCGATCAGGTTGGCGTTCGGAGGCCAGCCCACCTCGGGGCGGGCCAGGCGGTAGCTCAGCCCGTCGTCGCCGAAGAAGCCGATCAGCCGCCGCCTGAACCCCTCCTCCACCTCTCGCCAGGTGTCCTTGCCGGTCATCTGGCGGGCGAGCACGCAGGCGTCCAGGAGCCGTCCGTGGCTGGAGCCGTAGTCCCAGTCGCCGTGCCGCAGCGCCGCGGGGCGGGCCAGGAGGTCGGCGCTGAAGTACGGGATGCCGTCCATGTCCTGGTCGGGCAGTCCGGCCACCGCGTTCATGGCCAGCTCGGCCCGTTCTTCCAGCAGCACCGTGTCGGGGATTTCGGGCATGGGCGTCCTTTCGCATAAATATTCATACATGCATAGACGTCCCATCAAGCGTGCTTCGTCCCTCCCGCCCCGTCAAGGTGCACCCCCGCACTTCGGCCGAGGTCCTTCTGGGGAAGGGGGTGGTCGGAGGTACGCGCCCCCGCCCTGGGGTGCGCTCGGCGGCGACGCACGGCCCCGCTCCAAGCGGTGGCGCACGATGGGCGGTCGGTGGTGGGTGGGCGTGCTTTCGTCTCCTCCCCCAAAGGACGGCAACCCCGGTCGGCGGGTCCCGGATGCACAGGGGGGGCATAAATATTCGACACTTGTTGGATATTTTACCCTGAGGCAGGATGAGCAGTATGAGCGATGATCGGATGTCTTCGGTCGTACAGCCCGGTCCCGACGCGACGGTGGCCCTGCGTCCCGTGGCGGGCGGGCGGGTCGAGGGCGGGTTCTGGGGGGCGCGGCAGCGGGTCAACCGCGAGGTCACGATCCCGCTGGGCGGCGAGCGGGTACGCGAGTCCGGCGCGTTCGACAACCTCAGGCAGGCGGGCCCGCATCGCGGCAAGGTGTTCGCCGACTCCGACGTCTACAAGTGGCTGGAGGCGCTCGCCTGGGAGCGCGGCCGGGCGGACGACGACGACCTCGCGCGGCCGTACAAGGAGGCGTCCGAGCTGGTCGCGGCCGCCCAGTGTGACGACGGCTACCTGCACACCCACACCCGGCTCACCGGCGCTGAGCGCTACTCCGACCTGGCCTCCAGCCACGAGCTCTACTGCGCGGGCCACCTCATGCAGGCGGCGGTGGCGGGGAGCCGGGCGGTCGGCGACCGTACGCTGCTGGGGGTCGCCACCCGGTTCGCCGACCACCTGGCGGCGGCGCTGCCCACGGACGCGCTCGACGGCCACCCCGAGGTCGAGATGGGCCTGGTCGAGCTGCACCGGGAGACCGGCACGCGCGCGTACCTCGACCTCGCCGCGCGCCAGGTCACCACCCGCGGCCACGCGCTCATCCCGCTCAAGGGTCACCACGGGCCCGGCTACCGGCAGGACCGGGTGCCGGTGCGCGAGGCCGCCACGGTCGAGGGACACGCCGTACGCGCCATGTACCTGGCCGCGGGAGCGGCCGACGTCGCCGTGGAGACCTCCGATCTCGAGCTGCTCGCCGCCCTGGAGCGGCAGTGGCACGACATGGTGGCGACCAAGACGTACCTCACCGGCGGCCTCGGCTCGAACTGGTACGGCGAGGCGTTCGGCGGTCACCACGAGCTGGCCCCGGACACCGCCTACTGCGAGACCTGCGCGGCCATCGGCAGCATCCAGTGGTCGTGGCGGATGCTGCTGGCCACCGGCGCGCCCGCGTTCGCGGACCTGATCGAGCGCACGCTCTACAACGCCGTCCTGCCCGGCGTCTCGCTCGGCGGCGACCGCTTCTTCTACGTCAACGCGCTGCGCGTGCGCGCCGGCGCGGACCCCGACGACCTGCGCTCGCCGGCGCGCGGCCGCCAGGACTGGTACGGCACCGCCTGCTGCCCGCCCAACGTGATGCGCCTGCTCTCCTCCCTCGACCACTACCTCGCCACCAGGGACGGCGACGGCGTCCAGCTCCACCTGTACGCGCCCGGCACCGTGCGGGCGGGCTCCGTGGTGCTGGAGGTGGCGACCGGTTACCCGTGGAGCGGCCGGATCGACGTCGTGATCAGGGAAACCCCCGACCGGCCGTGGACGCTCTCGGCCCGCATCCCGGCCTGGGCCGACGCCGCCGGCGTGGACGACCGGCCGGCCGAGCCCGGCACCTACCACCGCGTCCGCAGGACCTGGCGGCCCGGCGACCGGATCGTGCTCGACCTCGGGGTCCGGCCCCGGCTGACGGTGGCCGTACCACGCCTGGACGTGGCCCGCGGCCAGGTGGCCGTCGAGCGAGGCCCGCTGGTCTACTGCCTGGAGCAGGCCGACCACCCCGGCGTCATCGTGGACGACCTGTGCGTGGCGGGCGCGGACCTCCGCGACGGGCCCGCCGTCACCGGCCTGCCCGACGAGGTGGTGCCGGTCATCGCGCGCGGCCGGGCCCACGTGCACCGGGAGGAGGACGGCGGCTTCCCCTACCGCACCGCCGCCGCCCCCCGCGAACCGGAGCACGCGGGCCCGGCCGACCTCACGTTCGTGCCGTACTACGCGTGGGCGAACCGGGGGGCGGGCCCGATGACGGTCTGGGCGCCGATGCACGGCTGACACATGATCTCCGGGCGCGCGCGGCTTGACCACGGCCGTCGCCGCGCGCGCCCGGCCGTACCTCCCAGAGACCTACTCCTGAGACGCGTCGGTCACCGTGACGCCGGTGACCGACAGGTTCTCGACGTGCTGTGCCACGTCGGCCCGGAGCACCCCGGTGAACGAGCTGTCCCTGATCGTGATCTCCCGTAGCGGCTGCTCGGGATACCCCCGCAGCAGGTACGCGCTGCGCGTCCGGTCGCTGCGCAGCCCCGCGACGTTGATGTTGCGGATGAGCGGCGCCTCGTCGCCGTTGTGCCCGTCGCCGTGGTAGAGGTCGATCGAGACCGCCTCCTTGGTCAGCCCGCTGATCTCGATGTCCTTGACGAAGACGTTCTCCACGAAGCCGCCGCGCACCGAGTTCGTCTTGATGTAGAGCCCGAAGTACAGGCCGGGCCCGCCCCAGCGGCAGCGGCGGACGAAGACGTTGCGGATCCCGCCGGTCGTGTCCGTGCCGATCGCGACCGAGCCGTACCGGTGACGCATGTCGCAGTCCTCGATCAGCACGTCCTCGCACGGCACCCCGACCCGCCGCCCGTCGGGGCCGCGCCCCGCCTTGATCGCGATGCAGTCGTCGCCCACGTCGAACACGCACCCCGAGATCACCACCGAGCGGCACGACTCGGGGTCGCAGCCGTCGTTGTTGGGGCCGCGCGAGTGGATCGTCACGTTCCTGACCAGGACGTTCTCGCAGCGTACGGGGTGGATCTCCCACATGGGGGAGCGGACTATGCGCACGCCCTCGACCAGCACGTTGCGGCACAGGTACGGCTGGATCAGGTTGGGCCGCAGGTAGTGGCCCGCGCCGAACACGCGCTCCTCGACGGGCACGTTCCGCGCGGCCATCCGCTGCAGCGCGGCCCAGTCGTCGGCCTCGTGCGGCGTGCCCGGCCGCCAGCCGAACTCCGGCGTGCCCACCCACGGCCACCAGTGCTCGGGCCCCGCCCCGCCGTCGAGCGTCCCGGCGCCGCTGATCGCGATGTTCTCCTGGCCGTAGGCGTAGATGAAGGGGGAGTAGTTGTAGCACTCGATGGCCGAGAACCGGGTGTAGACGGTGGGGAGGTAGTCGGCGGGGTCGGTGCTGAACAGGATCGTCGCGCCCGCCTCCACGTGCAGGTCCACGTTGCTGAGCAGGTGGACGGCGCCGGTGGTGTACGTGCCCGGGGGCACCCGCACGTGGCCGCCGCCCGCCTGGTGGCACGCCTCGATCGCGGCGTGGAACGCCCCCGTCCACGTGCCCCCCGACCCGCCGAACTCCGTGAGGTCGAACCACCGGTCGGGGAACTCCGGCGGCCGCACGCGCTCGCGCAGCTCGTCGGCGTACCGCCACGCCTCTTCCTCGTTCATGCCACCTTCCTCATGCGCAGCGCGTGGTAGAGGGGCAGCGCGATCACCCAGGACGGGTTCCACGTGTTCGCCTCGCCCTTGCGCTGCCAGTTGGTCTGGAAGAACCCCTCGCCCTGCTCGCCGGGCGTCCCGAAGCCCCAGTCGCCGGGCTCGCGGCAGATGCCCTGGCCCATGGCGTGCAGGATCGTCTCGGCCCTGGCCGCGTACCGGGGCCGGCCGGTCAGCAGGCCGAACTCCATCAGCTCGGAGGTCGGGAAGAACACGTCGAGGTGGTGGTTCTGCACGCTGACCGACGGCCAGCCGCACGCCTCGAACCCGCGCCGCTCGAACGTGCTGCCCGCGTCGAACTCCGGCGACCACACGTAGACGAACGTCAGCAGCCAGTCCGCCGCCGCCTCCGCCCACCGCGCGTACAGGTCGCGGCCGGTGAGCCGGTAGAGCTCGAAGGCGGCCAGGAAGTAGTACATCCCGGCCTCCTTGTCCTCGCCGGAAGCGTCCAGCGTGGCGTGCGCGAACGGCCGCTCGAACGTGGCCGCGTGCAGCCGGTGATAATGCTCCAGCACCTCCTCGGCCCGCCGCAGCCACACCCGCTCGCCGCCCAGCCGGTACGCGCCCAGCATGGCCTGGACGCAGGCGATGCCGGCCGCGCTGACCATCGCCGAGAACGGCCGCCCGTCCGGCGTCCAGCCGATCGGGACGATGCCCTCCTGTTGCCTGGTCCGCCAGAAGAAGGCGGCGGCCTCCTCCACGGCCTCCTCCCACGCGGGCGGGACCGGCAGCCCCGCCTCCCTGAAGTGCAGCGCGATCCCGGCCAGGTCGGCGACCGTCTCGCCGTGGGCGCGGCTGGAGACGAAGTCCGCGCCGTCCTTGCGGAACGTCTCCCACCGGCCGTCGTCGAGCAGGAACCGGCCGTGCCGCAGCCCCGGGGTCGGCGTCCGGCTGCCCTCGACGTAGAAGTCCGCCGCCCGGCGGGTCCGCTCCGGGCGGCCGAGCAGGGCGTCGCACAGCGCGAGCTTGAGGCACTGGCCGGTCCAGCCGTACAGGTACGACCGGGGCCGCCCGTGGCGGGTGCCCTCGTAGGCGAGGTAGCCGTGGCCGGTCCAGCGCGCGTCCATGGCGTTGGCCTTGAGCCGGACGATGTCCTCCCGGCCGAGCGGGCGGGCGCTCTCGTCCTCCTGGTGGAGCCGCGCATGGACGAGCTTCCTGAAGCCGTGGCCGCGCGGCTCGACCGGGCCCCAGTCGAGGGTGTGCCTGGTGATGATCGTCTCGCCCGGGGCCAGGTTCCGGTAGCCGATCGGGTCGTCCACGACCTCCGCCTTGCTGACGTAGCCGACGTCGGGCCTGCCGTCGAACATGATCACGCCGGTCATGGCCGCCACCGTCAGGCCCGGTTGTCGTACGACGCCGAGGGAGTCGTAGGTGACCTTGCCGTCCGCGTCGCGGCGGGGCTCCGGGTGGGCGAACAGGCTGACGTACCGGCCGGACCAGGCGGCGTTCACGGCGGGGATGGGCAGGCGGTCCTGCTCGCACACGAAACCGCCGCCCGGCTCGATGCGGGGAACCTTGCGGCCGGGGTCGGAGGAGGGGTTGCCGTTGTAGAGGACGCCGGGCATGGTGACGTTCGCGTCGTCGGTGGGGAGGGGGAGCAGGAGGCCCGCCGCCACGTCGGTCGCCTCGTGCGGGGAGTCGTTGTGCCAGGTGGCGGTGAGGGTGAGCAGGCCGTCGGGGGTGAAGGCCAGCTCCAGCCGGGCCCCGAGCGGCCCCGTCCGCGCCGTCACCACCAGCGCCTCGCCCCCGGGCGCGAGGTGGACGGAGCCCGGGTGCTCGATCCGCCAGGGGCGGCCGGTGGAGGCGGTGAGCAGGCCGCGCAGCGGCGCCCGCAGGTGCTGGCCGTCCGCGTCGCGGTGGCGCAGCCGCACCTCGGGGCCGCCCGCACCGGCCAGCACCTCGACGACCTTCCCGCCCGGCTCGGTGAGGGCGGCGACGACGCCCGCCGCGGGCGCCCGCCCGGGTGGTGCCGGGGCGGGCGTGCCGTTCGAGGGGGCCGTCACGGGCGCCGCCTGAGGCGGACGGCCTGCGCCCCGGTGGCCGGCAGCGGGACCGTCAGCGTCCCGCCCTCCTGGACCCCCAGCGAGCCGACCGTCATCTCCCACGTGTCGATCACCTCGACGTCGTACCGCCCGCGCGGCACCTCGTACTCGCGCACCGGGAACCGGTGCTCCCCGCAGTACTCCAGGTAGAACTCGCCGGGCACCTCCAGCATCGGCGCGTCCCGGTCCCGGTACCGCGCCGCCTCGGGCGTCTCCGCGATCACCTCCCGCAGCAGCCCCAGCCGCGCCACGGCCGCGCCCGCCAGCGTGCCGCCCGCCTCCGACCAGGTCAGTCCCTCGTCGTCGAGGTACGACTCCCCGTGCGTGACGTACCGGCGCCGCACCGACCCGTCCCATGCCTGGGCGACGACCTCCTCGGGGGTCAGGCTGTGCCATGGATCGTCCGAGTCCCCCTCGTACCCGCACATGTCCATGAGCACCGGCTTGTGGTGGTCGCGTGTCAGCACCCAGGCGTCGCGCGGGCTGCGCGCGGCCACGCTCCCATGCGTGAACGCGCGCCGCCACAGCAGCGGCGAGCCCGCCTCGGCGGTGATCGACAGCGGGTGGTGCCCGGGGTCCTCCTCGGCGACCAGGTCCGCGAGACGTACCCAGTCGTGTTCGGAAATTTCGGGGAAAAGGGTGGGGTCGGCGGCCAGCGACCACCACACGTTCGCGTGCGCGGCCAGCCGCGGCACGACCTCCGCCACCAGGCGGGCCGCCGCGTCCACGTCCCCGATGCCGTCGGAGGGGTGCAGCAGGACCAGCTCGGCCGTCACGCCGATCGCGCCCAGCTCCGCCACCCGCTCCTCCAGCGAGTCCAGCGAGCACCGCGTCGCGAACGCCGCCATCCGCACCCGGTCGAACGGCGACGACTCCAGCGTGGCCAGCGTCCGCGCCCGCCGCTTCTCGCCGTACAGGTGCCAGCCGAGTGCGGTGGTCGCCAGCGAAATCATGATCACACCCTCGTCATTCGCAGCGCCAGGTACGGCCGGCTTGGCAGCCCGACGCGCACCCGGTCCCGGTGCACCCCGTCCACCGGGATGATCGTCATGTTCCAGGCGTCGATCAGCTCCACCTCGTAGTCCCCTTCCGGGAGTTCGACGGTCGCGGAGGAGGGCCGGCGCCGGCCGAGGTAGCGCAGGTGCACGCCGTCGCGGCGGGCCTCCACGATCTTCCGTAGGAACGCGATCCTGGCCGGGCTCTCCCCGTACAGTCCGCCGCCGTTGCCGATCCACGCCCGTGCCTGGAAGCCGGCCAGGCTCTCGCCATGCCCCACGTAGCCGCCGCGTGTCACGCCCTCCCAGAACCGGTCCACCAGCTCGGCACCGCTGACGTTGCCCCAGCGTCTGCCGATGTTCCCCTCGTAGGAGATCTCGTCGATCACCACCGGCTTGGGGCAGGCACGCAGCCACTCGTCCGTCAGTGTGGCGTCCCAGTGCTGGATGCTCTGGTGGGTGATCCACGGCTTGGTGTTGTCGTACAGGGACGCCACCTCGTACATCCGGGTGCCGTTGTGGATGGAACGCAGGTGCTCGTACGGGTCCAGCCGCTGGATCGTGCGCAGGATGTCGTCCCAGTCGCGCACGGTCTTGGCCCGGTTGAAGTCGTACTCGTTGGCGGCCGACCACCACACGTTGCGGTAGGCGGCCAGGCGGGCGATGACGTGGCGCAGGTAGGCGTGGTCGGTCTCCCGGCCCATGTCCTCGACGCCGCGCAGGCCGCCGTCGTACGGGTGGAAGAGGATCACGTCGGCCTCGATCCCGAGGTCCCGCAGGTCGCGGATCCTGGCCTCCAGGTGGCGGAAGAAGGCCGGATTGAACCGGTTCTTGTCCAGCCCATCGGGGTCCCGCCCGGCGAACGGCACCTCGGGGGGCGCCATCTGTCCCGTCGGCAGCACGCACATGCGGAGCTTGTTGAACGGCGAGGCCGCCAGCGTCCGCAGCGTCTCGCGCTCGCGCTCCTCGTCCAGGTCGTGCGTCCAGTGGTAGCAGGTCGTCCCGAACGGCAGGTACGGCGTCCCGTCGGCGTACGCGAAACCCGTCCCCACGGCCCGCACGGGACCGTGGTTGCCGGCGGACGCGGGCGTCACCTCGAAGCCGCCTGCGTGCCCGTCCAGCTCGCTCACGTTGCTGACGGTCGTGAACCGCCACGGACCCACCGCGTCCGGCATGAACCGGACGCGGTAGACACCGTCGCCGTCGTAGAAGCCCTCGGCCTCCACGACGCGGTTGCGGTACTGGTACCGGGCCGACAGGCGCACCTCCGCGAAGGGGTTGCCGCCCGCCGGTCCGGCCAGTTCGATCTCGTGGACGTCCCAGCGCTCCACGGTGTCCGGAAAAATCACCAGTCCTTCCCAGCGGCGGCCTGCGCCTTGATGTAGGCGGGGATGTCCTGCTGCTCGGAGACGGTCAGCGACTGCTCGGCCGTCATGCCGTCCCGCAGCACGTGCTGGCGGAAGACCGAGTACAGCGGCAGGTCCCAGAACTCGGTGTTCTGGTAGTTCGACACGGTGGCGTTCTCGCCCCAGTACACGCCCGAGGTGTCGATGCCGGCCAGTTCGGGGACGCTCTTGCCGAAGTTCGACACGACATTGTCGGTCTGCAGCACGGCCTTGATGCCCTGCTTGGACAGCTCGGTCTGGGCCTCCTCCGAGACCAGCCACTTGACGATCTGCAGCGCCTGCTCCTTCTTCGCCGAGGTCGGCGGGATGAACGCGGCCCGGGTGTTCGGCTGGTAGATCGCCTTGGAGCCCCGCTTGAGCACCGGGATGGAGGTGACCCCGATGTCGACGTTCTTGGCCTGCTCCTTGAACGACTCCTCGTCCCCGTCCTCGATGAACAGCTCGCTGCCGGCGTACATGTTCAGCCGCGACAGCGTCTCGACCGCCATGGCCAGGTGTCCCGGCCGGCTCATGTCGCCCTTGAAGAAGTCGGTGACGGTGGTGAAGTCGTTGCGCGGGATCTCCAGGAAGCGGTACAGGTTCTCCACGTACTGCTTCCAGCCGTTGCCGCTGATGCTGACCTTGACCTCTTCGGGCTTCGGCTCCTCGCTCGCGGTGGGCTGGAACGGGTAGAGGCCGAGCTGGTTGAACTCCAGGTACTGGTCGGGGTGCTGCATGTAGCCCTTGTAGTGGTCCAGGCCGTCGTCCCTGGTCAGCTTCTTGGCCAGGTTGTACGCCTCGTCGTACGTCATGCCGAGCTTGGGGTACTTCACCCCGAACTTGTCGAAGATCTTCTTGTTGTAGAGCAGCACGTGCTCGTCGATGAACAGCGGCACGCCGTAGACCCCGCCGTCGGAGCGCGACTTGACCAGCTCCACGCTGGCCTTGTTGAGCTTGCTCAGGTCGATGCCGGCCTTCTGGAGGTCGGGGGTGAGGTCGCCGACCCAGCCCATCGGCTCCAGGTCACGGTCGATGCGGGACTTCGGGTCCTCGATGATGATGTCGGGGGTGACCCCGGCGCTCTTGAGGTTCTCGTAGCGTACGGGGAGGTCCCACGTCGCGTACTTGATCTTCACCCCGGGGAACGCCGCCCGCAGCTTGTTCCCGATGATCTCGTCGAAGACCCTGGTCCCCTGCCTGTTCCCGTCGACGCTCGACTCGAACGGCTTGTAGTTGGCGGCGAAGATGAACAGCTCGTCGTCGCAGACGCTGAACGGCTGGTTGTACTTGTTGGGGACGTTCTTACACTCTGCGGCCGAAGCGTTCGCGGGGGTGGCGACGACGGTCAGAGCGAGCGCGAGCAGCGCGAGCCCGCGGGTCTTGTGGTTCATTCGGTCTCCCCGTTGGAAGGCGTGTAGCTGCACTGGCGCACGACATTCCGCCGGACGCCGTTCCTGAATTCGGTGATCGTGTGCTCGGGCCAGTTCGACAGCAGGCCCACGGCGTCACGCAGGTAGGACTCGTTGAAGACGACGTGCCGGATGTTGTTGCGGTTGTAGGAATAGACCATGTGGATGAAGCCGTCGCTGCTCTGCGTCATCACCGGATAGGTGAACTGCGGCCCCGACTGCGCCTCCACGTCGACGGAGTTCTCCCAGGTCCGGCCCTTGTCGGGGGACAGCGACACCCGCATGGGGGAGCGGTGCTCGACCCAGGGGTTGTAGGCCAGCACCAGCTTGCCGTCGTCCAGCTTGAGCGCGGCGATCCGCGAGTTCGGGTTGCCGATGGGCTCGGCCACCGGCGCGCTCCAGGTGCGGGCGAAGTCGGTCGACACGCTCTTGTAGATCGCGCCGTCGCCGGTGCGCAGGTAGGCGACCAGCTTGCCCGGCTCCACCTCGACGACCGTCGGCTGGATCGAGCTCTTCGCCGTCTTGATCCAGCTCGTGTGCTCCTCCGGATACGCCTTCCACGTGCTCATGTCCTGGCTGAAGACGTAGAAGCCGGAGCTGGACCCCGCCTCGTCGTAGATCGGCAGCAGCACCTCGCCGTTGGACATGCGGATCGGGTTGGTGCCGACCATCCACCCCCACTCCTTGCGGATGGAGGTCGGCTGACTCCAGGTGTGGCCGCCGTCGTCGGAGGTGATCAGCCGGATCGGTGCCTGTTCCCAGCCGTGCCCCTCGATCGTCACGAAGAACAGGTAGAGACGCTTGCCGTCCGACCACAGCACCGGGTTGCCGTCGGCTTTGCCCGGCTCGTCGAACACCACCTCCGGCTTGGACCACGTCTTCTTGCCCACCGCCAGGCGCGACAGGTACAGCGCCTGGTTGGGCGCTCCCTCCGAGGTGCCGCCGTAGTAGACGGTCAGGATGTCGCCCGCCGGCGCCTGCGCGATCGCGGCCGCGTGGACCTTGGGCACGTTCGGGTCGGGGGCGGCCACGTCCTGGCGGCAGGCGTACGAGCCGGTCGGCTCCACCCGCACCACGCCGCCGCCGTCATCGATGACGTACGACGGGACGGCCACGGCCACCGCCAGCGCGCCGTACAAGATGCTCTGCCTGAATCTCATGGCTGGCTGATCTCCAGATATTTGATGGTCTTCCGCAGGTAGGAAAAGGCGACGTGGAGGCGTCCGCCGCCGCCGTCGATGACGCTCGGGTAGGAGTAGCCGAGCTCGTTCTGCCAGTACTCGGGGTCGGCGTCCTGGAGCACCCGCCGGTGCGGCCACCGGGCTCCGCCGTCTTCCGATACCGCGAGGACCAGCGGGGTGCGCAGCGCCTTCCTGCGCCGCTCCCCGTTCTTGGTCACCCATCTGAACTGGTCGCGCTCCAGGCTCGCGTCGTTGTAGACGAGCGCGAGCCGGCCATCCACCCTCGTGAGCTGGACGGAGGAGTCGTTGTTCGGCAGGTCGGTCCGTTCGGGAGCCGACCACGTACGGCCGTCGGCGGAGGCCGAGGCGTGGACGCGGCCCGCCTTCCGGTCCCTGAACAGCGCGAGCAGCCGGCCGTCCGGCCGCCGCGCGATCGTCATCTGCACCAGGTCGCGGCTGCCGGGGACCGGGTGCTCGGTCCAGGTGCGCCCGCCGTCCTCGCTGACCTCGACGACGCTGCGGTCGCCGGAGGCGCCGCAGTGGTAGGCGGGCAGCAGCCAGGTGCCGTCGTCCAGGATCAGCGGCGGGTGCCGCACGAAGATCCCGGGCTCGGCGAGCAGCACCCAGGGCTCGCTCCACGTACGTCCGGCGTCCGCCGAGGTCCTGGCCACGACGTGCGCGCTCTTCTGGTCGTACGGCTCGCTGGAGGTGTGCAGCAGCCAGAGCAGCCCGTCCGCCTCGAACAGCACCGGGTTCTGCTCGCTGCGCTCCGGGTCGGCGGCGATCACCTGGGGCGATTCCCAGCGGTCGCCGGCCAGCCGCGACAGCACCACGTTTGTGCCGGGGTGGCCCTCCTCCGGGCCGCTGAACCAGGTGCACAGCAGGTCGCCGCCCTGGGTGCGCAGCAGGTTGGCCGCGTGGTTGTCCGGGCCGTGCGGCGCGGGCAGCAGCGCCTCGCGCACGCCCGGAATCGATGGCCTGACGACGCCGTCGAAACGGGGATCACTCATGCCTTCACCTCCCGTACGTCCGGGTCCGGCACGCCGCGCAGCTCCAGCTCCTCGGCCAGGTGGCAGGCCACCCGGCGGCCCCCGACCTCGCGCAGCGGCGGCGGCTCCGTACGGCAGGTGTCCCTGGCGTACACGCAGCGCGGATGGAACGGGCAGCCCGGCGGCACGTGCGCCGGGTCGGCGATGTCGCCCAGCAGCTTGATCCGCTCCCGGTGCCGCTTGGCCGCCGGGTCCGGGTCCGGCACCGCCGACAGCAGCGCCTCGGTGTACGGGTGCAGCGGTCGCGTGTACAGCTCCTCGGTGGGGCCCTGCTCGACGACCTTGCCGAGATACATGACCGCGACCACGTCCGAGACGTGCTCGACGATGCCCAGGTCGTGGCTGACGAACAGGTAGGCCAGGCCCGAGTCCTCCTGCAGATCCCTCAGCAGGTTCAGGATCTGGGCGCGGACCGACACGTCCAGCGCGCTCACGGCCTCGTCGGCCACCACCAGCCGGGGCGACAGGGCCAGCGCCCGCGCGATCCCGACGCGCTGCCGCTCGCCGCCGCTGAAGGCGTGCGGGTAGCGGTTGGCGTACTCGGGACGCAGGCCAACCCGGTCGAGCAGCTCGCCGACGCGCTCGTCGATCTCCTCCTTGGAGCCGTACCTGTGCGCCCGCATCGGCTCGCCGATGATCTCGCGAAGGGTCTTGCGCGGGTTGAGCGAGGAGTGCGGGTCCTGGAAGATCATCCGCACCTGCGCCCGGTACGGCTTGAGCTCCTTCTCCTGCAGCCCCGCCACGTCGATGACCGAGCCGTCCGGCTGCCGGTAGAGCATGCGCCCGCCGGTCGGGTCGTGCGCCCGCACGATGCACCGGCCGAGCGTGGTCTTGCCGCAGCCGGACTCGCCGACCAGGCCCAGCGTGCTGCCCGGCTCGATGGCCAGGTCGACCTCGTCCACCGCCTTCACCGCGCCGACCTGGCGGCCCAGCAGCCCGCTGCGGATGGGGAAGTGCTTGGTCAGCCCCTCGATGCTGAGCAGGGGTTCCGTGCTCACGCTTCCTCCTCGTAGAGCAGGCAGGAGACCTCGCGGTCGGCCATCGGGACCCGGCGCGGCAGCACGACGTCGCACTTCCCGGCCACGACGGAGTCGCAGCGCGGGTGGAACGGGCAGCCGTCCGGCCGCGCGTACGGCGGGGGCACCATGCCCTTGATGGCCGTCAGCCGGGTCCGCGAGGCCCGCCCGAGCCGGGGCATCGAGCGCAGCAGCGCCCGCGTGTACGGATGCCGGGGTGCGGCCAGCACCTGCTCGGCCGCCCCGTACTCCACGACCCGGCCCAGGTACATGACCGCCATGCTGTCGGCCACCTGCGCGGCCACCCCCAGGTCGTGCGTGATCATCATGATCGCCATGCCGAAGTCCGCCTGCAGGTCCCGCAGCAGCTCCAGGATCTGCGCCTGGGTGGTCACGTCCAGCGCCGTCGTCGGCTCGTCGGCGATGAGCAGGCTCGGCCGGCAGGACAGCGCCATCGCGATCATCGCGCGCTGCCGCATCCCGCCGCTCAGCTCGAACGGGTACGCGTCCACCCGGCGCTGCGGCATGGGGATGCCGACCCGGTCGAGCATCTCGATCGCGCGCCGCCGGGCGGCGGCCTTGCCGACGTTCTCGTGCAGCCGGACCGCCTCGACGATCTGGCTGCCGATCGTGTGCACCAGGCTCAGCGAGGCCATCGGCTCCTGGAACACCATCGCGATGTCCCGCCACCTGACCTGCCGCAGCAGCCGGCGGTTCGCGCCGACCAGCTCGACGGGGCCGCCCTCGCGGTGGAGCGTGATCCGCCCGCCCTCGATGTGACCCGGCGGGTCCACCAGGCGCAGGATCGAGCGGGCCATGACGCTCTTCCCGCAGCCGGACTCGCCGACGATGGCCAGCGTCTCACCCTTGCGCACCCGCAGGTCCACGCCGTCCACCGCGCAGACCACGCCGTCGTCGAGCAGGAAGTGGGTGCGCAGGTCCTCGATCTCAAGCAGCACGTCGTCTGCGGCCACGCCGGACCCTCCTGTTCCCGTACGGGTCCGCCGCGTCACGCAGACCATCACCGAAGAAGTTCATGGCCACCACGACGATCACCACCGCCACGCCCGGTGCCAGCAGCCAGGGGGCGTTCGCGACCACGCGGATGTTCTGGGCGCCCTCCAGCAGCACGCCCCAGCTCACCGCCGGCGCCTGCAGGCCGAGCCCGAGGAAGCTCAGGCTCGTCTCGCCGAGGATCATGCTCGGGATGGCCAGCGACAGCGACGCGATGATGTGGCTGGCGAACGACGGGATCATGTGCCGGAAGATGATCGACAGCCGGCCCACGCCGTCCAGCCGGGCGGCCATGACGAAGTCCTCCTCGCGCAGCGACAGGAAGCGTCCGCGCACGTCCCTCGCCAGCCCGGTCCACCCGATCAGCGACAGGATCACCGTGATGGCGAAATACCTGGTCAGCGGCCCCCAGTCGGTGGGGAGCGCGGCCGAGAGCGCCATCCAGAGCGGCAGTGTCGGGATCGCGATCAGGAACTCGATGACCCGCTGCACGGCGTTGTCCACGCCGCCCCCGAAATATCCGGATATGCCGCCTATGAGCATGCCGAGTAAGAAGCTGGCCGCGACCCCCACCAGGCCGATCGACAGCGACACCCGGGCCCCGTGGATGAGCCTGGACAGCAGGTCGCGCCCGTTCTGGTCGGAGCCCAGCAGGAAGACCGGCTCGCCCTTGGTGACCGGGCCGATCAGGTGGAGGTCCGACGGGATCAGGCCCAGCAGCTCGTACTCGTCGCCGTGCACGAACAGCCCGACGTCGATCCGCTGGCCGGGGTCCTCGGTGTAACGCTGCTCGTACGTCTTCGGGTCGCGCTCGGTGCGGTAGCCGTGCACGTACAGGCCGAGGTCGCCCGAGAAGCGCAGCGCCTGCGGCGGCGCGTACGTCATCGACGTGTTCGCGGTCGAACTGGACATCGGCGCGAAGAACTCCGCGAAGATCGCCACGAAATACACCGGCACCAGGATGGCCATCCCGGCCAGCGCGAGCCGGTGCCTGCGGAACTGCCGCCACATCAGCCGCCACTGCGGCAGCGTTCCCACTTCCTTGGTCGGTCGCCTGAGGAACATGCGGCGCTACTCTCTCTTGTACCGTTTGCGGATTCGCGGGTCCCACCACGCCAGCGCCAGGTCGCTCAGCACGGTTCCGATCACGGTCAGCGTGCTGAGGATCATGATGAAGCTGCCGACCAGGTACATGTCCTGGTTCATGACGCCGTTGAGCAGCAGCGGGCCGCCGGTCGGCAGGCTCATGACCACCGACACGATCGTCTCCCCGCCGATCAGGCCGGGCAGCAGCCAGCCGACCGTGCTGAAGAACGGGCTGAGCGACATCCGCACCGGATACTTCAGCAGCAGCTTCCACTCCGGCAGGCCCTTGGCCCTGGCCGTGTGCACGTACGGGCGGTAGAGCTCGTCCAGCAGGTTCGCCCGGGTCACCCGGATCATGCCGGCGGTGCCCGACACGCCGATCACCACGATCGGCACCCACAGGTGGCCGAGCAGGTCGAGGACCTTGCCCAGGTTCCAGGCGGCGTCCTGGAACTCGGGGGAGAACAGGCCGCCGACGCTCTGGCCGAAGAAGCGGAAGCCGACGTACATGAGGACCAGCGCCAGCATGAACTCCGGCACCGCCATGCCGATGAACCCCAGGAACGAAAAGCCGTAGTCGCCCCACGAGTACTGCTTGACCGCGCTGTAGATGCCGATCGGGAACGCGATCGCCCAGACCATGAGCAGCGAGCTGATCGACAGCACCGCCGACAGCGCGACCCGCTCGCCGATGAGCGTGGAGACCGCCTGGTTCCAGGCAAACGATTGACCAAAATCGCCGTGCAGGAGGATCGCCGTGATCCAGCGCCAGTACTGCAGCAGGAGCGGGTCGTCGAGGCCGTACCGGTGCCTGAGGTTGGCGATCTCCGCAGGGGTGATGCCCTCGCCGCCGGCCTGCGCGTTGGCCACGAGCGTCGAGACGTAGTCGCCCGGCGGCAGGTTGATGATGACGAACGTGACGATCGAGATCGCCCAGAGCGTCACCACCACGTACACCAGGCGGCGGCCGAAGTAGCCCAGCACGTCGGCCCCTCAGAGGGAGTACTGCTCGGGCTGGGTCGGCCCGGGGGTGGTGGGTGCGCTGGCCATCGAGTCGGGCACGTTCTTGAAGCTGTTCGACACGATGCCGTACTCGTCCGGGTACGTGCTGATCCCGATCGCGTAGAACTGCTGCGCCGCGATCTCGACCACCTTCTTGGCGGACTCGATCGCCTTGGTGGTGTCGGGCTCGGTGCGCATCGTGGTGAACGCCTCCAACTGGTCGCGCACCTCCTTGGGCGGCTCGTCGCCGGCCTTGCCCTTGCTGCCGTACCACTGCGCCCAGCGGATGGCGTAGCGGGCGCTGCCGGAGTTGCTCGGCACGTAGTAGTGGTCGCCGCCGGTGCCCGTGATGATGTCGAAGTCGCTGCAGGTGTACGTGGAGGCCTGCGGCTGGTTCGCCATCGTGCGCTCGGTGAACAGCGTGCCCGCGACCGGGTCCACCCGCAGCCCGACCCCGACCGCCTCCCAGCCCTTCTTCACGAACTCCAGCGCCTCGGTGTGGTGCGGGAACTCGGTGCTGGCCATGACCGTGACGATCAGCGGCTTGCCGTCGGGGCCCAGGCGCTTGCCGTCGGCGTCCTTCTTGGTCAGCCCGGCCTTGTCGAGGTGCTCGTTCGCCTTCGCCGCGTCGAACTCGGTGTACTGCTTGCCGAACGCCTCGTTGTGCACCACGTTCCGCTTGGACGGCGCGGCCTGCCACGGCTCGCCCTGGCCCGCGTACACGCCGTCGATGATCTCCTTGCGGTTGATCGCGTACGACAGCCCGATCCTGAAGTCCCTGTTCTGGAACAGCTTGCGCAGCTCGTCGTCCGCGATGTTCTGGTTGAACTGGATGATCATCGTGTTGCTGAGCCGGCTCGGCACGTCGAACAGCCGGTACTTGCCCTTGGCGGCGTTCTGGGAGACCAGCGGCTTGTTCTCCGGCGTGTTGAAGTTGCGCAGCTGCATGCCGATCTCGCCGTTCATGATCTTCAGCAGCTCGACCTGGACGTCGCCCAGCACCTCCGCCCGGTAGCGGTCGATGTACGGGAGCTGGCGCCCCTGCTGGTCGACCTTCCAGTAGTACGGGTTGCGCTCGGCCACCAGCGCCGTGCCCTTGCCGATCGGGCTGCTCACCTTCCAGGCGTGCAGCGTGGGCTGGTCGGCGTTGTGCCACGGGTCCTGCTTCTGCATGAACAGCTGCGTCCAGTCCTCCAGCTGCTCGTCCTTGGCCAGCTGGTCGACGTCCGGGTTGTACTTCTTGTGGAACTGCTTGAGGTAGTGCTTGGGCAGCAGGAACCCGATCGGGCCGGGCCGCTCGAACGTCGCGACCGCGATCTGGAACAGCAACCCCGCCTTCGGCTCCTTGTAGACGTAGCGGACGGTCCGGTCGTCGACCTTCTCGACCTTCACCCGCTCGGTGGTGCTGCCGTTCTCCAGGTAGAGGTCGTAGATGCCGGTGGTGTGCAGGTCGTGGTACGTGGCCACGTCCTCGAAGGCGAACATCAGGTCGTCGGCGGTGCACGGCTGGCCGTCCGACCACTTGAGGCCCTCGCGCAGGCGGAAGACGTATTCCCGGCCCCCGTTCTTGACCTCGAACTCCGCCACGTTGGCCACGATGTCGTCAGGGCCCTTCTGGCCGTTCGTGCCGGGCTTGAGCCTGACCAGGGGCTCGTACCCGAGGGTGTTGGTCAGCCAGTCGATGTCGTCGTCGCCGACGAGGGCCGAGGCCCAGGTGCCGCCGTACCTGCCCGGCTCCTTCAGCGGCGTGACGACGAGGGGGTTCTTCGGCAGGCGCTGCTCCAGCGGCGGCAGCTTGCCGCTCTTGACCAGCTGCGCCAGCGCCGGGGACTCCTTGGCGGACATGTCGGCGGCCTGGACGGCGCCGCCCGTGTCGGGGCTGGTGTCGAAGAAGCTGCAGCCGGTGGCGGTGGTCAGCAGGAGAAGGCCGCCGCCGCGGAGGAGGTTCCTCCTCGTGAACGGTTGGTGGGTCATGGGGGGTACTCCAGTTCTAACGATTGACCTTCACCAGGCTGAACCTGGCCGTGGTGTAGGCGTGGACCGCGTTCGCCTCCTGGTTCCCGTCGACGGCGAGGCCGATGTAGAACCGGCCGGTCCGCATCGCGATGCGCTCGTAGCCGATGCGGTCCCAGTTCAGTGAGTTGGACGACAGGAAGGCCTCGAACTCGTTGTCCCCGGTCGGCAGGCTCCGGCAGACCAGGCGCAGCCAGTACGGCTTCTTCGGGTTCAGCGGGTCCTCACCGGCGGCCGGCCAGATGCCGACGCTGGGCTGCTTGCCGTTCGAGGCGACCCTGATGGCCTTGGCGCGCATGCCGGCACCGTCGTCACCGCTCGCGGACAGGCCGATGCCGGCCATCATGAACGGTGAGTTCGGCGCGAGGTCCTGGCGCACCATGATGCCCGCGACGGCGTCGACGTGCCCCATGCTGATGCTGTCCACCCGCGCGGTGATCTCGATGACCTCGCCCTGTTGGCTGAACCCGACGGCCTGGTAGGCGAAGTGGAAGGAGTCCTTCCAGCCGGCGATCTTCCCGGACCCCTTCAGCGTGAACACGCCGTCCTTCAGCGCCGTGCTCCCGGGGATGGCCACCTCGCCGATGTCCTTCGCCGTCCACGGCTTGTGGGTCATGGTGCGGGTGACGTGGATCGGCACCAGCGACGAGGTGGTCGCCGACCCTGTGCTGTCGGTCGCGCGCGCCGTCAGCGAGTAGGTGCCGTCGGTCGCGTCCGCCCAGGTCGCCTGGTACGGCGCCGCGGTGGCCTCGCCGATCTTCTTGTCGCCGTGGAAGAACTCGACCTTGGCGATGGACGCGCCGTCGAGGGCCTTGGCGTCGGCCTGGACGACGACGGACTGCTGGTCCGTGGCCGCCGCGAACACCTGGTCGATCTTGGGGGAGAGAATCGCCACCTCGGGGTTGCCGGCCCCGGCTCGCTGGATGGAGTTCAGGTAGCGCTCCAGGTTCGTGTACCCGCTGCCGTCCACCGTCTTGGCGTCGTCGGCGTTCTCCGGGTTCAGCCCCTGGGCGGTCTCCCACTCGTCCGGCATGCCGTCGTGGTCGCTGTCGGCGGGAGCGGGCACCTCGGGCGGTGCCGGCAGCCAGCCGCCCACGTCCTTCTGGGAGTTGATGTGGCGCCCCGTGCCGGTGCGCGCCTCGTTGATCAGCCTGGCGTCGATGGCGTCCCGTCGAGGCAGGGTGGCTCCGGCCTGTTCCAGGACCGTCGCGAACGCCTGCTGCGCGGGCTGCTCCGTGATGCCGTTCCCGAACTCCACCGGCCTGGGCCGCAGCGTGATGCCGCCGGTCGGGTAGGTGATGCCGAGCGTGTTGTCGGCCGTGAGGTCGGCGTGGCCCTCGACCGTGTTGCCGCTGACGTGCCACTCGCCGAACCGGCCGGGGGCCACGATCGTTCTGGCGATCGGGGGCAGCGTGTTGGGGCCGGGCTTGTAGTAGTTGCCGATGATGTTGATGCCGTTGGCCCACTCGCCGCCGTAGCAGGTCGTGATCCCGGGGTTGTAGATCACGTTGTTGCGGTGGTCCACCGCCAGGCTCATGCCCTCGGTGAAGCTGAAGCGCGGGTTGCGGCCGTTCTCGTGGATGAGCAGGTTGTGGTGGTAGGTGATGGTGTCGCCGCCCCACAGGCCACCCATGCCGTGCCGGCCCTTGGGGTGCACCGAGTTCACCAGGCCCTCGGAGATGATGCACCACTGGACGGTCACGTTGGTGTTGCCGTAGACGGAGAAGCACTCGTCCACGCCCCAGCTGAAGGAGCAGTGGTCGATGATGATGTCCCGCACGCCACGGGCGCCGAAGGTGTCGATGGCGGTGCCGAGTTCGTCGCCGCCGCGGAAGCGCAGGTGGCGCAGGATGATGTTGCTGCCCTTGATCTGCGTCTCGTTGCCGATGACGGTGATGCCGTGACCGGGGGCGGTCTGGCCGGCGATGGTGAGGTTCGAGCCGGTGATGTCGAGGCCGCCCTTGATCCTGATGTTCCCGGAGACCCGGAAGACGACCGTCCCGTCGGACTTCGCCACCGCCTCACGTAACGACCCGGGGCCGTCGTCGTCGAGGGTGGTCACCTCGTACACGGCGCCGCCCCGGCCGCCGATGGTGTACATCCCGGCCCCCTCGGCGCCGGGGAAGGCGGGCACACCCTTCGCCCTCACCTTCGGCGCGATGGTGGGGGTGGGGCTCGGGCTGGGCGGTGCCGCCACGCCGGAGGTGCCCGCCCATGCCACGGCGGGCGGAACCAACGCCGCGGACCGCACGAAATCCCGGCGACTGAATTCTGATTGCTGGCGATCGAAGCCTTCGGCCTCGCTCATGCGAAACGCTCGCTTTCTGCCCCGAATAGACAGGGCTGTGCCGTCTTTCGGCACGACTCCGGACCACGCTGTCGCTAAGTGAGAATTTTTATTCAGCCATGAATGGAGTGGATTCATCACATCGTGAACGACACCGTTGTGACTGTCAAGAGCGCTTTCCAACCCGCCAGATCCAGCGTCAACCCCCGCAACCGGCCCACCCGAACCCACCCACCCACCTCACCCCACCCTCACCCGCCCGGCCCGCCCGGCCCGCCCCGCCCGGCCCGCCCCGCCCCGCCCCGCCCGGCCCGGCCCGGCCCGGCCCGGCCCCACGAGCCTGACGGCGTCCGGCGCCACGAGACTGAGGGTCTTCCCGCACGAGGCCGACGCTTTTGGGCGCGCACGCCGACGGCCTCCGCCACGCGGGATCGCCGACCCCCACCCAAACCCGGCGACCTCCTGCACCTGAGCCCGGCGACCTCCGCCGCCCAGGCCCGGCGACCTGCAGCACGCAAGCCCGACGACCCCCACCGCCCAAGCCCGGCACCCCCTCCGGCGCGCAAGCCAGGCGACCTCCGCCGTGCGACCTACGGCCTTTCCCGCACGCGGCTCGGCGCACGATGCACAGCGCCCAGCAGAAGCGTTCCCCGTGCCCCTGCGCTCATCGGCCCCCAGCACGCCATGGGGCCCTCAGCACCTCGTTCACCTTCAGCAGGCCATGGGGCCCTCAGCACCCCGCGCACCCTCAGCACCCTGGGGCCCGCTGCACTCCATGGCTGGCCCTCAGCCCTCATCGGACCTAGGCTCCTCACCGGCCCTCAAGCAGCCGCGCGCAACTGGGCACAGCAAGACTGCCCCCAGCAAGACCGCCCCTGACCAGGCGAAGGTCAGTCCTTCAGGAGTTGCTCAGCCACACCCACATCCGTGATGAGCGTGTTCACCCAACCCCCACGCAACGCCGCCCGAATGGCCGCCGTCTTCCGGCGACCCCCAGCGATGGCGATCCGCCGCGGCACCCGCAGCAGATCAGCCGCCGAGATGCCAAGAATGCGCTCCTCGAGCGGCGAGGCGATCAGCCGCCCCTCGGCGTCGAAGAAGCGCAGGCACACGTCACCCACCGCCCCCAACTCCCGCAACGTCTCGAAGTCCTCCTCCGAGATGGCGTTCCCGCTGTCACGCAGCAGCGGCGACGGGTCCAGGCTCCCGATCCCCACCAGCACCGTGGTCAGCCGCGACCAGGCATCCACGACCTGCCGTACGACGTGATCGTCCGAAAGCGCCTGCCGGGCGGCGGCGGACCCGACCAGGCCGGGCGCGGGCAGGAAGACGGGCTCGGCGCCCGTGAGGTCGGCCAGATGGGCGGCCAGGCGGGTGGCCTGGACCTGCGCGGACCCCTTGCCCACCCCGCCGATGAGCTGGACGACCTCCTCCGCCACCTGCACCGGACGGCGCTGCATGGCCTCCACCGTGGCCAGCAGGCTGGCGCTCCAGGACGAGATGCCCAGGTACTCGCCGCCGATCAGCGTGGCGTCCAGGTAAGTGGCGCCGGCCGAGCCCAGCGCGGCCACCACGTCGTGGTTGTCGCCGGTGGCGTCCACGACGATGATCTGCTCCACGCCGTACTTGCGCTCGAGATCCTCCTCCAGTAATGCGTGCACGCCGCTGGGCACCACGACCACCGTGCGTACGATGCCGATCTCCGCGGCCTCCTTGAGCAGCCGCGACACCCGCGGTTGCGAGATGCGCAGCTGAGCCGCGATCTGCGGCTGGCGCACCCCGTGCTCGTGGTAGAGGCGGGCGACCCGTACCAGGAGCCGCATGCGTTCCGACTCCTGGCCGAGCCGGCGACCGCTGAACCTCATGGGCTCACCGCCGGAGCGGCCCTTCTCGAACTGACTGTCAGCTCCCACGATCGCTGGCCTCCGCTTCGGCTCCGCCGCTCATGCTGGTCCGGTGGCGAGCCCGGGCCACTGCCGAGTGCCATTCTGCTAGCCCGCGGCGACGCTCGCACCACGATGCCCCGGGTACGTGGCACGCGCCACGACCCGCCACCCAGGACAGCACCCGACGGGACCGTACACCGACCGCGCCCCCGCCACCCCCACCTGCCAGCCACGCCGCCCCAGCACCGTCGCCCCGCCGCCCGGTCGCCGCAGCCGCCCCAGCACTGTCCCCCCGCGCCCAGGTCGCCGTCGCCGGTTCAGCACCACCGAAGGACCCGTTCGACGTCGCCGCTCCAGCACCATCTGCCCGCCGCCCGTTCGACCTGGTCGGCGCCGCGCCGAGGCCCCCGAACTACCCCAGCACCGTGTGGAGCCCACTCCTACGGCCCAGGGTCGCGAGCCGGGCGAGCCCTGCCCGAGCCGCAGACCGCCGGCAGGGTGCCCGACCGCCCCGCTCCCGCTCCCGAACGTCGGCGAGCCCACATCGCACCCCTCCCTCCCACCATCGCGCCTACCGCCGGGCGAAGGCCTGCAGCTTCGCGAAAAAGTCCTCGAAGATGAACCGCGCGTCGATCGAGTCGTACGTACGGATCGCCCGATTTTCGAGAGAGAAGTCGTACGACCCGTCGTGGCGGAAGTTCGGGGCGGGGCGCTCCACCCACGTCCCGCAGTCGGGGTGGAGCATCAGCCCGATCGCGGGCGAATCGCCGAGCGCGCGGAACTCGATCGACGGCCCGCTGTGCTGCTCGTTCCACTCGACGAGCTGGCGCACGAGGTACTCGCCGATCTCGCCGTACGGCGCCACCTTCGCGTCGAGCTCGGCGTATCCGACCGCCGTCATCCGGTACGTCGGCGCCGGGACCTGCCAGACCCTGACCGCCGAGGAGAACACGACGTTGGCCGCCACGATGTCGTTGGACAGGTTGAACTCCGGCCGGGCGGGCAGGCCGCCGCGCCCGTCGTACCCGTTGCCGCCGATCCAGATCACGGTCACGTCCCGCTCGGCGATGCGCGGCTCCAGGAGCAGGGCCGAGGCCATGTCGGTCAGCGGGCCGAGGAAGGCCACGTAGAGCGGCTCGGAGACGTCCCGCATGGCCTCTTCGATGATCAGGTCCGCGCCGGGAGACGGGACCGGGGTGACCACGTCGGGCAGCGCGTACGGGGCGCCGTCCTCGACCCTGACCGTGCCGTCGAGCTTCATCAACCGCAGCAACAGGTCGATTTCCGCACGGCTTTCCTCCAGGCTCGACCGGGTGCGGCGATTGCCGAAATGCGCGGCGATCAGCCCGCGTATATCGAGGCTCGGTGAGAGCAGGGCGTGCACGATGGCAAATTGGTCGTCCGCCTCGTTTTTGGCGTCGGTGTTGACGATCACTCTGCGCCGGTGGGAAAAGGTACGGCCCGCCATGCACACCCTTCCATCTACCTTGAATATCTATTCAAGTACGTATCTATATTCCGATATTATGTTGTGACATTTGTGGTGTCAAGGTCCCAGAGGATGACGGACAGCGCGAACGGCGAGATGGTGTGGTCGTCGTGCGTGGCGTCCTCAAGGAGATCCCACCGTCCGTGCTCGGGCCGCCCGCCGGCGAGCAGCGCCACCCGGTCGCGTACCGGGGCCTGGTAGACGCGGTGCCCGACCCCGTTGAAGCAGCACTCGTCGAACCGGTTGAGGATCTGCACCTGCCCGCGTCCCGGACCGACGGACGCCAGCACGTACATGTCGAGGAAGTCGTCGGAGGCGGCGGCGTAGAAGCCGGGCAGCGCCTCCTTGGTCTGCTCCCAGTCGCCGGTCGTGGGGCGCGGCTTCGGCGAGGCGGGACGCAGGAAGAACGGCAGCGACCCGGCCGTGGGATAGCTGCGGGTGACGCGCGGGTCCAGCGCCGCGAACACCGTCGTCGTCCAGCCCCCGCCCGACAGGCCGATCATCTCGACGGAGGCCGGCCGGTACGTGGCCTGCGCGTGGTTGAGGGTGACCGTGAGCGGTTCGAGGAAGAAGGTGAGCGCGGAGAACTCGGTGCTCTCCCAGGGCGGGAGCTCGCGGTGGGAGGGGTTCGGCAGCAGCTTCGCCGGGTCCTTGGGGTCGGCGATCTGCTGCTGGTTCCAGTGCTGGAACGGCATCGCGTACGCCATCACTCGGTAACCGCGGTCGAGCAGGGCCTGGACGGTGCGGAGCATGGTGTCGAACGGCTCGCCGTGGCCGTTGTGGTAGAGCGCGAGGCGCCGGTTCCACCCGTGGCGCGGGACGATGTCGTACACCTTGGCCGAAACCTGGTAACCGAGGGGGACCGTCAGCCGGTCGATCCGGCGAACACCCGTCAGGGAGGCGAAGTCGGGAGCCGACACGCCGGTCTCGACGGTGGGGAGCGTCTTCGGCTGCCCCGCGCCCTTCCAGATGTAGTCGATCATGCTCTTGCGTTTGGCGGCGATGTCGGCGGCCGACGCGATTCCGATCAGCGGCTCGATGTCGACGCCGGCGACGGCGGTCGGCAGCGTCTTGTACTCGGGCCCGAACCTGGCCGCCACCTCCTGATTGACCGGCGCCACCGGCCGCGGCACCCCCTTCCCCCCGCGTACCCCCTCATCCAGCCCACCCGCTCCCGCCGCCCTCCCGCTGCCGGCGCGGCCCACGACCCCGGCCCCCGCACCGGTACGACTCGCCGCCTCGGCCGGCCCTGCGACGACGGCCGCCCCGATACCACCCAGCACCCCGCCCAGCAGAGCACGCCTACTCGCCAACTTGTCCATCTCATCCATTCCTTCCACTACGTCAAACCCGTGATCTCAGCCCCCGCCACCACCCCGACCCGGTTACCGGGAGGTGCACCGCCCCAGCTCGGTGGCCGGTGGCGCACCGTTCCTGGCTCGGTGGCCGGTGGCGCATCGCTCCGGTCCGGTGGCTGGGAGGTGTGCCGCCTTGGTTCGGTGGCCGGAGGTGCGTCGCTGCCCGGCTCAGCGTGGCCGGGGATTCCAGCCGCCCAGGACGAACGACGGGTCGCTCCACTTCTCCGCCTCGGCGGTCGTCAGCTGCCGGGAGCAGGGCAGTCGTTGCGCGGTGTCGATGGGGCGGCCCGTGGTGAGGTCGGTGCTGCCGTACTCCAAGAAGGAGAGAGTCTGTGCCTGCGCGCAGTCGTTCGGGTCGATGGCCCAGCCGACGGGGGCGATGTGGCCGTCCATCTTGGTGTCGATGAACACCGCCTGGCTGTGCGTGAACCGCCACACAGCGCTGCGGCTCAGCACTACCGAGCCGTCCAGAACGCCGGGGGCGCGCGTCAGCTTGGTGCGGACGAACACCGCGCCCGGCCGGGTCGCGTCGTTGCGGCTCTGCGAGATGTAGCCGGCATCCGTCGACTCCAGCACCGAGTCCTGGATGAACACCGTGCCGGTGCCCCACACGAAGTCGGTGTCGCCGCTGATCCGGCTGTCGGTGACGAACCCCTTGCCCTGCAGGCGCAGGGTGTCCTGGTGGCTGCGCAGGTCCACGCGTTCGAGTGCGATCCGCTCGTTGTTGCCCCGGAACGCCTCCGCCTGCGAGCCGCCGTCGGGGGTCGTGTTGTGAAGTGTGAGGTTCTGAATCCGGAAGTCCGCCGCGTCCACCCCGAACATGGCCCGCCAGCAATTGTGCAGGTCCGAGGTCTCCAGCACGCGGCGCGGGCACACATCGGCGGGGCCGCCCTGGCGCAGCGCCGCGTCGCCGTTACGCAGATCGTTGTTGGGGTACTGGATCACGGTCCGGCCCGCGCCCGCCCCGCGTACGGTGATGTGCGGCCGGTCCTCGCGTACGTAGACGATCTCGGTGTAGACACCCGGTCGGACGTCGATCGTCACAGGTGACTGATTGCCGGTCGGCACGGCGTCGACGGCGCCCTGCACCGTACAGAAGTCCCCGGTCCCAGCCCCGGAAACCGTCAGGTGCCGGCTCTGAACCCCCTGCTTCCGGGTTTTGAAGCCCCACCTTCCGGCTTCCTGCACCCCGCCGAACCCCGCGAACACCTCGGGGTCGACGGTGACGTAGTACTCCTGTCCGTACTCGAGTTGCCGGTGCAGGTACACGTTGGCCGTGTTGCCGTCGATCATGATCGATTCGTACGAGAAGTCGTGCGGCAGGCCCGTGTCGGAGACGGCGGCGCCGATGTTCTTCTTGTCGGCTTTGGCCGCGGCGGCTTCGACCCGATCGACCAACGTGCCGTCGGCGACCCGGCGCACCTCGATCGCGCCTGAGGAACCCAGCGTCGGGGGTGCCGGGAAGCTGATCTTCAACGGCGCGTCCACGCAGGTCCCCCTCGCCCGCCCCGGCACCGAAAACCGCACCCCCGCCCCACCGCCGGCGTCTGGTCCGCCGAGGGTTCTCGCCCCATTGGGCGCATCCCGTCCGCTGAGAGCCCCCGCCCCATCGGCCACGGTTGGTTCTGCGAGGGTCCCCGCCCTCTCGGTCGTGCTCGGTCCGTTGACGCTTGCCGCCCCGATGGCGGCTGCAGCTCCGCTGGTCGTCGCTCTGTCGATGACGGTTGTGGCACTGCTGCTGGTGGTCGTGGCTCCGTCGACAGTGGCTGGGGCCCCGTTGGTGGTGGCCGCTGCCGCTGTAGTGGTGGCTGTCGTTCTGGTGCTGGTGGTCGCTCCGCCAGGGTTGGTTGTGGTTCTGGTGCTGGTGGTCGCTCCGTTGGGGGTGGGTGTGGTTCTGGTGCGGGTGGTCGTCCCGTCGGTGGTGGTTGTGGCTCCGCTGGTGGGCGTTGCGGCGGTGGTGGATGCGGCTTTGCTGGTGGATGCGGTCCCGGCGCTGGCTAGGGAGGTCGTTCCCGGGGAGGTGAAGGGTGGGGGAGTGAGGGATAAGGCGAGCGCTGTGGTGAGGAGCGCGGTGATCGGGGCCTTCACATTCACCTCTCTGAGAGCGAATGGATAGTTGGCTTTGAATATATATGTAGACGCCTCGACAAGATCGGTCAAGAGTGGGAGGTCTTGTCGGTTCGTGGGGGTTCGTGGCATGCTGGGCGGCCATCGTGGATGTGACACGTGTAGAGTCGGCGCTTGACCTGGTCAGCGGCCGGAAGGCTTGAAGGAGCAAAGCCATGAAGAAGAGCCTGGCCCTGGTGAGCCTCCTGGCCGTGCTGGCGGCCGGGTGCGGATCCGGAGGAGGCGGGGGCGGGGGAGATTCGGCGTCGAAGACGCTGCGGTTCGTCGGGCCCGAAGATCCCAAGACGTTCCAGCCGGTCATCGACGGGTTCCAGGCCAAGAACCCCGGCGTGAAGGTCGCGTACACGCAGATCCCCTTCGACCAGCTCAACAGCACGCTGCAGCAGCGGCTGGCCGCCAAGGACGACACGATCGACGTCTACACCGTCGACCAGCCGCGCGTCGCGGCGCTGGCCACCCGGGGGTTCCTGGTCGACCTGAGCGACTGGAAGGACCGGGTCAAGCAGGCGGCCCTGCCCGCCCAGTACGAGGTCAACGAGCACAACGGCAAGCTCTGGTCCGTCCCCATCTGGACCTCCGACCAGTTCCTCTTCTACAACAAGACCCTGCTGAAGAAGGCCGGGATCACCCCGCCGCCGAGCGACCCCGCCAAGCGCTGGACGTGGGAGCAGACGATCGAGGCGGGCAAGAAGGCCCAGGCCGAGGGCGGCGCCCAGTGGGCGTTCATCCCCGAGCAGATCGAGCAGTACTACCAGCTCCAGAGCCTGGCCGAGTCGCTCGGCGGCGGCTCCGGGATCACCGGGCCCGACATGCTCACGCCCGACCTGACCACCGACGGCTGGGTGAAGGCGATGACCTGGTACCGCGACCTGTTCGCGAACAAGCTGGCGCCGCGCGGGGTCGGCTCGTTCCAGACCTCGCCGCTGTTCAGCGAGGGCAAGGTGGCCTTCTTCGCGGGCGGCCCGTGGGACGTGGGCGTCTTCTCGGGGGCCAAGGACCTCGACTGGGGCGTGGCGCCGTACCCCTACTTCAAGGGCGGCAAGCAGGTGACGCCGACCGGCTCGTGGTCCTGGGGCATCAACCCGGCCTCGGAGAACCAGCCGCTCGCTCGCAAGTTCCTCGAGTACGCCGCGCTCGACCCCGAGGGCAACCTGCTGACCACGAAGGCCACCACGATCATCCCCTCGAACCGGGCCGCCTTCGAGAAGTACGTCCCCACCCTCGACGCGCTGGGCGGTGACAAGAGCAAGGGGGTCGGCGAGATCCTCACGTACGACGCCGAGCACACGGCGGTCGCGCGGCCCAGGTCGGTGGGGTACATCCAGTTCGAGGACATCATGACCAAGGCGTTCGCCGACATCCGGAACGGCGCCGATCCCAAGACCCGGCTCGAACAGGCCACGCAGGAGGTCAAGACGGCCTGGGCCCAGCTGCGATGACGGACGCGTCGGACGGGCACCACCTGTCGTCTGGAGGCGGAGGTGGAGGCGGAGGCGTGGCGGGCGGGCGGCCGTCGTCTCGGCGTAAGCGGAGCGGCCGGGTGGTCGGGCGGCCGGTGCTGGTGTCGCTGGCGTTCCTGGCGCCCGCCCTGGTCGCGCTCCTCGTCCTCCGGCTGATCCCCGCCGTCATGGCGTTCGCCAGCAGCCTGAGCCACACCAGCCTGGTCACCGGCGAGACCACGTTCGTCGGCCTGGGCAACTACGCCACGCTCTTCGCCGACCCGACGTTCCTCCAGAGCGTCCGCGTCACGCTCGTGTTCAGCCTGATCGTCAACCCGCTGCAGATCGCCGCCGCCCTGGCCCTCGCGGTCCTGTTCACCCGCCGCTTCGCGGGCGTCCGGTTCCTGCGGGTGCTGGTGATCCTGCCGATCGCGGTGCCCCCGGCGGTCTCGGCGGCGATCTGGAGCGTCGCGTACCGGCCGGACGGCCTGCTCAACTCGGTGCTGAGCGTGCTGGGCATCCCGCCGCAGCCGTTCCTCACCTCGCCGGGCCAGGCCCTGTGGTCGCTGATCGTGCTGCTGTCGTGGATCGGCGTCGGCTACTGGATGATGTTCCTCATCGCGGGGCTCCAGGACATCCCCACCTCCCTGTACGAGGCCGCCGCGATCGACGGCGCGTCGGCCTGGGCGCGCTTCTGGCATGTCACGCTGCCGCTGTTGCGCAGGCCGCTGGCGTTCGTGCTGGTGGCGGACACGGTCTCGAACTTCCTCGTCTTCGCCCCCGTACAGATGCTGACCAACGGCGGCCCGCAGGGCTCCACCAACGTCACCATGTTCGACATCTTCACCCGCGCCTACTCCGTGGGCGACCTGAACCTCGCCCAGGCCGAGGTGATGCTGCTCGTGCTGCTCGTCCTGGCCGTGGTGATCGTGCAGTTCCGGCTGCTACGGGGGAGGGACTGACCGTGTCCAGACGTCTGTACGCCCTGCTGGGCACGATCATCGGCCTGGCCTTCGCGCTGCCCCTGCTCTGGGCCCTGTCCAGCTCGTTGCGCGGCGGCTCGGAGATCTTCCGGCACATCTCGCGGCTGTCGTGGGAGACGCTCGTACCGGCCGATCCCACCCTCGGCAACTACGCGAGCCTGGTCACCGGCGACTTCGGCCGCGCGATACTCAACTCCCTGCTCGTGGCGCTGGCCACCGTGGCCGTGGGCCTGCTGATCTCGGCGGCGGCCGCGTTCGGGCTGTCGGCGGTGCGCTTCAGGGGCCAGGGAGCGCTGTTCGCGATCGTGGTGCTCAGCTTCCTCATCCCGTTCGACGCGATCGCGATCCCGCTCGCCACGCTGTTCCGCGACTGGGACCTGACGAACACGTACGCCGGGCTCATCCTCCCGGGCCTGGGCCACGGCCTGGCCATCTTCCTGCTGCGCCAGTTCTTCCTGGCCATCCCCAAGGACCTGGTGGAGGCGGCGCGCATCGACGGGCTCGGCTGGTTCGGCGTGTTCGCCAGGATCTACCTGCCGCTCTCGCGTCCCGCCCTGGTGAGCGCGGGCCTGACGCTGTTCATCTTCCAGTGGCAGTCGTACGTCTGGCCGCTGCTCATCGGCACCGACGCCGAGCACCAGCTCGGCCCGATCGCCTTGGCGAACATGCGCGGCCAGTTCACCATCGACTACGGGCAACTGTTCGCGGGCTCGATCGTGCTGACGGTCATCCCGCTGCTGATCATCCTGCGCTTCCAGCGTCACTTCACGCAGTCCATCGCCACCACCGGTCTCAAATAACCTCCGAGAAGGGTCTCCATGAGTTCTTCGACCATGCGCGTCATCTTCGACACCGACATCGGCTCCGACGTGGACGACGCGCTGGCGCTCGCCGTCCTGCTCGGCTCGCCGGAGGTGGACCTGGTCGGCTGCACGACCGTCTACGGTGACACGTTGCTGCGGGCGCGCCTGGCCAAGCGGCTGGTACGTCTCGCGGACCGGTCCCTGACCGTCATCCCGGGGGCGGCCAAGACCCTGACGGACCGGCCCGTATGGTGGGCGGGTCACGAGGGCGGGCTCTTCACCGATCTGGAGACCGAGGCGGTCGACCCCGGGGACGCGGCGGCGTACCTGGTGGATCAGGTGAGCCGCGCGCCCGGCCAGGTGGACGTCGTGGCGGTCGGGCCCCTCACCAACCTCGCCAACGCCCTGACGGCGTCGCCGTCGTTCGCCCGGGACGTCCGGCACCTGTGGATCATGGGCGGCCGCTTCGACGACCCCGAGCCGGAGCACAACCTGCGCTGCGACCCGGAGGCGGCGGCCATCGTCTTCGGCTCGGGGGCGCCGATCACGGTGACCGGCCTGGAGATCACCACCACGGTCCGGATGGACGCCGCCGACGTGGCCGCCGTCGCGGGGGCCGGGGCGCTGGGGGAGGCGCTGAAGGCGGAGATCGAGCAGTGGTGGCGGTTCTGGAACGAGGAGTGGAACAGCCCGCACGACCCGATCACGGTGCTGAGCATGCTGGTGCCGGACCTGTTCGCCTTCAGTCCGGAGGGCCGGGTGGAGGTGGGGGCGGACGGCTCCAGCACGTTCGTGCCCGGGGGCGGACGGACCCGGGTCACCGTCTCGGGCTCGCCGGAGCCCATCACCCAGGAGATCGTCCGCCGCATCGTGGCCGCCGCCACGAAGGCCTGATCATCATGACAACCGGCAGGCCGTCTCCTGCGAATACGCGAACTGAGGCTCCTCGGCGACCGCCTCGCGGCCCTGATACTTCCACTGGCACACCGCCGTCGCGGTGATGGGCTTGGTCGTCATGCCGAAGCACGACAGGGAGCTCCAGTTTCCGGCGGCCATGCTGTAGCCCTGCGCTTTGCAGTATTCGTGGGCGTCGTTGAAGGTGATCGAGCCCTGGGAGGGCGCCGGCGGGCTGCTCGGGGGCGGCGTGGTTCTGGTCGGCCTGGTCGTGGGCTTGCGGGTCGGCTTCTTGGTCGGCTTCTGGGTGGGCTCGACGACCGGGGCTTTCGTACGCGGCGCCCTGCGGGTCGGGCTCGACGTGCCGCGCGGGACGGCGCTCGTACTGGGCACGGCCTCGGCCGCCGGCGACCGCTCGATCTCCGCCGGTGCGGGTGTGTCCTGCGTGGTCGGCGTTTCAGGCGTGCTGGAGGAAGGCAAGGCCACGGGCACCGACGCCACCGCGGTCGCCGCGGTCGTCCCGGTCGCCTTGCTGCCGGACGCGGCGGGCACGAGCGCGAAGTAACCGGCCGCCGCGGCGGCGACGAGCAGGGTCGCGCCCGCCGTACCCATGATCAGACCGCGCCGCCGGCCGTCCGCCTTCTGAACGGCGACCGCCGGGCGTCCCGGCCGGCTCACCGGAACGGTGTTCCAGACGGGGGACGGCAGAGCGCGCAGGCGTTCGATCACCTGAGCGGCGGTGGGCCGCCGGGCCGGGACCTTGGACAGGCACTCCTCCAGCAGCGCCCGCACCGCCCCGTCCAGCCCGCCGAGGTCCGGCTCGCCGTGCAGGATCGTGTGCAGGACGGCGGGGATCGACTCGCCGGTGAAGGCGTGTTGTCCGGTGGCCGCGTAGACCATGGTCGCGCCCCAGGCGAACAGGTCGCTCGCGGGCCCGACGTCGCCGCCGGAGATCTGCTCGGGCGCCATGTAGGCGGGGCTGCCGATGGCCTGGCTGCTGACGACCGACTGGCTGAGGTCCAGCGCCCGGGCGATGCCGAAGTCGATGACGACCGGTCCCTCGGGCCCGAGCAGCACGTTGCCGGGCTTGAAGTCGCGGTGCACCACGCCGGCCTCGTGGATGGCCATCAGGGCGGTCGCGGTGTTGATCGCCAGCCGCTGCAGGGCTGCCGCCGCGCGCGGCCCGTTGTCGCGTACGGCGTCATGCAGCGACGGCCCGTCCACGAACTCGCTGACGATGTACGGCCTGCCCCCGAGAAACCCGCAGTCGAGGATCTGGGCCGTGCAGAAGGGCGCCACCCGCCTGGCGGTCTCCACCTCGTGCAGGAACCGTTTCTGCTCCCGGTGGTCGGCCATCAGGTGCGGGTGCAGGAGCTTGACCGCCACCGGGCCGCCGTCGCCGCCGCGCCCCAGATAGACGGTGCCCTGCCCGCCAACCCCGAGTCGCCCTTCCAGGCGGTAGGGTCCCGCCGTCCTGGGATCCTCGGCCAACAGGGCCAACACTTCGGCCACCAAGCCTCCAGCCCGTCAGTGGGCCAAGATCGTATCAGAGCACCGCGATGGTCAGTTAAGTGACGAGTAAGACACTCAGCGCAAAATTTGTTCCACGCGTGAGGCCGGGGTTGCCCATGATTGGGTACAAGGTCCAGATATGCCCGTTGACCAGGCATATCGTCCGGGTCATCAGCGCCCGTCATGGGCATATGTTGGTTATATCGGCTCTTGGTCGCGTACGGTGACCCACTCGCTGGAGCCGATGCGAGGCATCGATGACCATTGCCACGTTGCGCGCCTCGGCGCAGACGTACGCCGGCGGTCTGCCCGCTGAGGTGACCAGTTTCATCGGGCGTCGGCACGAAGTAGCGGCGATCAAGCGCTTGCTCTCCGAGGCCCGGATGGTCACCCTCACCGGTCCGGGCGGCGTCGGCAAGACCCGGCTGGCCCTGCGCGTCGCCACCGACCTGCGGCGGGCCTTCCCCGACGGGGTCTGGCTGGTCGAACTCGCCGAACTGGACAACCCGGCACTGCTGCCCCAGGCCACGATCGCCGCGCTGAAGATCCAGAGCCACACCGCCCGGCCACCCCTCCAGGTGCTCACCGAGCACCTGCGCGAGCGGCGGACGCTGGTCGTCCTGGACAACTGCGAGCACGTCCTCGACGAGTCCACCATGATGGCCCAGGCGCTGCTGCGTTGCGCCCCGGACCTGCGCATCCTGGCCACCAGCCGGCAGCCGCTGGGAGCCGTCGGCGAGCAGGCGTTCCCCGTGCCGACGTTGCCGCTGCCGGGCGGCGACTCCCAGCCTGAAACGGCGTCCGCCATGTCCGACGCGGTACGGCTCTTCGCCGAGCGAGCCACGGCCGTGCTGCCCGATTTCACCGTCACGAGCGAGAACCAGGACCTGATCGAGCAGATCTGCCGCCGCCTGGACGGTCTGCCGCTCGGCATCGAGCTCGCCGTCGTGCGGCTGCGCGTGCTCTCGCTCCACCAGCTGCTCGACCGGCTGGACGACCTGTTCGGGCTGCTCAGCGCGGGGCCGAGTGCCACGGTGTCCCGCCACCGGACGCTCCGCGCCCTGATCGACTGGAGTCACGGGCTCTGCACCGAACACGAGCGCCTGCTGTGGGCGAGCCTGTCGGTGTTCACCGGCAGCCTGGATCTGGAGGGGGTCGAAGCGGTCTGCGCCGGGGCCGGCATCGCCCATGACGAGATCCTCGATCTGATGATCGGCCTGGTGGAGAAGTCCGTCCTGATCCGCGAGGAACATCCGTACGGAGTGCGATTCCGGCTGCTGGACACGATCCGGCAGTATGGGCGTGAGCGCCTCGTGGCCTCCGGGCAGGAGCAGGAGCTGAAACGCCGGTATCGCGACTACTACCGGCGGCTCTCGCGTGAGGCGCAGGCGCAGCTGTTCGGCCCGGCGCAGGCGCGGCTGCTGACCCGGCTGCGCGTCGAGCACCCCAACCTGCGCACCGCCCTGGAGTACTGCCAGGCCGAGCGCGCCGGGCTCTGCATCGACATGGCGAGCGACCTGCTCGACCACTGGATCACCAGCAGCCACCTGGGCGAAGGCCGCGACTGGCTCGAACAGGGACTCGCGCAGCCCGCCGCCCGGTCCGAGGTCAGGGCCCGGGCGCTGTGGGCATGCGGCTCGCTCGCCATCATCCAGGGCGATCAGGCCTCGGCCGTCGGGTTGCTGGCCAAGAGCAGGACGCTCGGCGAGAAACTCGGGCTGGAACCGGTGCTCGGCTACGTCGCGCTCTACTCCGGAATGGTCGCCATGCACGCGGGAGACACCGAGTCGGCCGTCAAGTCCTTCGAGGAGGCGGTGACCCATCATCGCGCCGGTGGGGACCCGGCGGGCCAGGTCCAGGCGCTGACCTGGCTCTGCCTGGCGCACTCGTTCCTCGGCGGTGCGGACAGCGCCGTCGCCGCCGCCGAGGAGGGCATCGCCATCTGCGACGCCCACGGCGAGAGCTGGCACCGGGCGTACACGACGACGGCGCTCGGCATCGAACGCTGGCGCCAGGGCGACGTGCGGCGCGCGACCTCCTTGGAGCAGGAGAGCCTGCGTGTCTTCCACGCCCTGGACGACTCGGTCGGGGTCGGGCTCACGATCGAGGTGCTGGCCTGGATCGCCGCCGCACAGGAGGAGTACCCGCGGGCCGGCGCGCTGCTGGGCGTTCTGCGCAACGTCTGGGAGGCGATCGGCACGCCCCTGCTGGGATTCGGCCACCTCGTCCGGTACCACGACGAATGCGAGGACCGTACCCGCCGTGCCCTTGGCGAACCGGCCTTCCAGGCGGCCGTCAAGCGCGGGGCCAGGCGCTCCGCCGACCAGGCGCTCGCGTACGCCCTCATGGAGGAGGCGCCCTCGCCCGGGCCGTCCGGCGAGGAGGACCAGTACACGCCGCTCACCCCGCGGGAGACCGAGATCGCCCAGCTCATCGCCCGGGGGATGCGGAACAAGGAGATCGCGGCGGCGCTGGTGATCGCTCAGCGCACCGTCGAGGGCCACATCGAGCACATTCTGTGCAAACTCGGCTTCAACTCCAGGACCCAGATCGTCGGCTGGGTCGCGGAGCAGGCCCGCCGCACCGGCGAGAGGCCGCCCGGCGGCGAGTGATCATGTCCGTGAAAGACACGATCTGGAGCGCTCCGGACGCCGAGGAGCCGGCGGCGGACCGGCGGCAGGCCGACGCCTCCGGCTTCGTCGGCCGACGGCACGAGATCGCCCAGGTCAGGCGGCTCCTGGCCAAGACCCGCCTGCTGACCCTGACCGGTGTGGGCGGGGTCGGCAAGACCCGGCTGGCGCGACGCGTCAGCGAGATCCTGCCCCGGAGGTACCGGGAGGGGGTCCGGCTGGTGGAGCTGGCCACCATCGAGGATGAGGACCTGCTGGCCCCCGCCGTGGCCGCCTCCCTGGGCATCCGCGACCGCACACCGGACCTCGAGGCCCAGCTGATCGAGCACCTGGCGGACAAACAGCTGCTGCTGGTGCTGGACAACTGCGAGCATCTGCTCGGCGCGTGCGCCCGGCTGGTGGAGCAGCTGCTGTACGGCACCTCGCGGCTGCAGATCCTGGCCACCAGCCGGCAGTCGCTCGGAGTGTACGGCGAGCGGGTGCTGCCGGTGCCGTCCCTGCCGATCCCGCGGCCCGGCGACCGTACCCGCGACATCGCCCGGCGGGACGCCGTGCGCCTCTTCACGGAGCGGGCGGCGATGATCCGGCCGGACTTCCACGTCGACGCGGCCAACGCCCGGGCGGTCGCCCGGCTGGCCCGGCGCCTGGACGGGATCCCGCTGGCCATCGAGCTGGCGGCGGTACGGCTGCGGACGACCTCCGTGGAAGACCTCGTGAACGAGCTCGACGAGCGCCTGGAAGCACCGGCCCTGCCGGCTGGAGGGGCCGGCCCCGGCAGGCTGGCACGCCACCAGACCCTGCGGGCGACCATGGAGTGGAGCTTCGGGCTGTGCTCGCCCGGCGAGCGGCGGCTGTGGGAGCGGCTGTCGATGTTCCCGGGGGGAGTGGACGTGGAGACCGCCGAAGCGGTCTGCCCCGGGCAGGGCCTGGCCCGCGAGGACGTGCTGGATCTGATGATGGGGCTGGTGGACAAGTCCATCCTGGGCGTCGCGGAGCCGCACGGCGCCGGGGCGCGCCACCGCATGCTGGAGACCATCCGCGCGTACGGCCGCGAACAGCTGCCCGCCGCGCACGCGGAGGCGCTGCGCGAGCGGTACATCGACCACTATCGCCGGCTGGTCGAGCAGGTGCGCGTGGACCGGGTGGAGCCGGGCCAGATCGATCGCATGCGGAAGCTGGAGCCGGAGCTGCCCAACGTACGCGTCGCCCTCGACCTCTGCTTCGGCGGCTCCGGCGACGCCGACGTCGGTCTGGAGATCGCCGCCGAGCTGTGGGCCAACTGGCTCGTCGCCGGTGGTCTCAGCGAAGGCCGGTACTGGCTGAAGCGCGGCCTCGCGCTCGTACCCGGATCGAGCGTCGCCAGGGCGATGGGCCTGTGGGCCGACGGGCTGCTCGCCCACTACCAGGGCGATGCGGCGGCGGCCGACGCGCGGGAGTGCCTGGCGCTCGCGCGGCAGTTGAGGGACGAGAGAGCGCTCGCGTTCGCCGTCCAGCTCTCCGGCGTGGCGGCGTTGGCCGAGGGTGACGTCGAGGGCGGGCTCGCGCTCCTGGAGGAGGCCCGCACCCGGCACTGGGCGAGGGGTGACGTCCACGCCGTGGCGGTCACCCTGTATCTCGCCGCCCTCTTCGCCGCCACGATGCGCCCGGACCGGGCCGCCGGGTACGGCGAGGAGCTCGTGACGTTGTGCGAGAGGCGCAACGCGACGCTCTTCCGCGCGTACGCGCTGTACGCGGTCGGGATGGCCCGCTGGGAGCAGGGCGACTGGCAGCAGGCCGAGGCCAGGATGCGGGAGGTGGCCGCGTGCTGGAGCGCCGCGGACGACCGGTGGGGCCTTACGCAGTGCCTGGAGGCGCTGGCCTGGACGGCCGGGGTACGCGGCCGGTACGAGCGGGCCGCCCGGCTGCTGGGCGCCGCCCACCTCCTGTGGGAGGCGGTGGCCTCCTCCCCGACGCGGCTGCGCTACCAGGCGAGATCGCACCAGGAGTGCGCCGAGCGGGCCCGCCGGGAGCTGGGGGCTCAGGCGTTCACGGCGGCCTTCCGGGACGGCACGCGGCTCGGGCTCTCCCGGGCGATCGCGTACGCGCTGGAAGAGCCCTGACAAGCCGCTGCCCGCGCGGCACGCGTGGCCGGGTGATCAGCGGGGCAGGCTGGGGCCAGGGGATCAGTGGTGCAGGCGGGGCTCGGGGCAGCCGCAGGAGCCACGGGTGACCAGCGTGGCGGAGAAGATCTTGGTCACCGGCTCCACCCCCTCCGACTCGATGGCGCCGACCAGCGTCTCCGTCGCGTGACGGGCCATCTCGTCTATCGGCTGGCTGATCGTCGAAAGCCCGGGCACCGTGTACGCCGCCTCCCGCGCCCCGTCGAACCCCACCACCGCCACGTCCCCGGGCACCCGCAGCCCGAGATCGGCGGCGGCGCGCATCGCGCCGATGGCCTGGCCGTCGATGGAGGCGAACAGGGCCGTGGGACGCGAAGGCGACGACAGCAGCCGGAGCGCGGCCTCGTAGCCACCCTCCAGACTCAACTCCCCCTCCTCGACCAGCCCCGCCTCCGACCCGGCAGCAGCCTCGGCCTCCTGGAGCGCGCGGCGCCAGCCCGCGGCCCTGAGCCGCACCGGGGTGATGTCCAGCGGGCCGCCGACGAATCCGATGCGGCGATGGCCGTGCTCCAGGAGATGCCGGGTGGCCTGGTAGCCGCCCTCCTCGTCGTCCACCGCGAGCCGGGAGAAGAACGGCGGCGCCGCGTGGTCGATGGTGACCACCGGAACGCGTCCCCGCATCTCCTCGGCCTGATCGGCCGAGACCGGCACCCGCATCAGCACCAACCCGTCGACCTGCCGCTCCAGGAACCCCCTGACATAGCCCTCCGCCCGCGCCGGATCCTCGGCGGAGTTGCCGAACAGCACCGAGTAGCCCCGCTGCCAGGCCACCTCCTCGCAGGCCCGGGTGAACTGGCCGAAGAACGGGCTCTTCCCGCCGGCGCTGTCGGAGGCGATCACCCCGATGGTCCATGAGCGCCGCGAGCGCAGCGACCTGGCCACCGCGTTGGGGCGGTAACCGAGCTGCTTGATGGCGTCCAGCACACGCTGCCGCGCCGCCGCCGAGACCGGCCGGGGCCCGTTGTTGATCACGTAGCTGACCACGGCGGGCGAGGTGCCCGCCAGCCGCGCCACGTCGTTGCGCGTCACCACTCGCGTCTCACTCCGGCATTCACGAACCCAGCTTATGGGCCTGAGCACCCCATACAGGTCTACGGGTGAGCGGCGCCCGCCTGGGCGCGGAGGTCACAAGCGGCCGAGCATGGTGATCAAGGTGGGCCGGCGCTTGTGGCGCAGGCCCATCCCTCAACCCGTCGGCGTCGGCTCGGCGGATGTGCGAGACCAGCGCGGCCAGGCTGTCCTCGCCGTGTTCGCGCAGGAAGCGGGCCAGCTCGGAGACCAGCTCGGGGTATTCCTGCCGCAAGGCTCGTCCACGTTCCGCGTCCACGGACTCCAGCGTAAGGGCGTGTCACTGGTGTTAGCTGGATGGGTGCATAAGGTAGAGAACTCTCCGGTGGTGCGGGAACTGCGCGCTTTCACCGAGTGGGTCGGCGCGGGCCGGAAACTGACCGCCACCGGCCAGATCACTCTGGCCGACGCCAGGACCCTGGTGGACCTGTTGGACACCGGTGACGTGGTCGACCCGGACATCGGTGGGAGGGTGTTCAAGACCACGTCCAGCGCCGAGCTCTCCGGGTTGCAGAGGGTCTTCCTGTGGGCCAGGGCCGCCGGCCTGGTGCGGGTGGTCAAAGGACGGCTGGTCCCGGTGAAGAAGGCCGCCCCGACGCTCGCTTGCCCGGCCGCGCTGTGGCAGGCGGCGTTCGAGGCGTTCCCACGGCTGGCGGAGGCCGTGTGCCCAGCCGGGTGGTGGACCTCGCCGTTGCACGAGGAGTTCGCACCTGTGGTGCATACCCTGCTGACCCGGTTGTACGGCGGGTCCGCGCCGCTGACGGAGCTGTACGAGCTGTCCTGGGAACGGGCGTCGGCACCGTTCCTCATCGAGAAGCCCGAACGCGCCCGGAAAACCAACGACCAGGACACCGAACGGATGCTGAGCGCGCTGGCGCACCTGGGAGCGATCGAGCTGACGAACGGGGAAGCCGCGCTGACCCCGCTCGGCCAGGAGGAGATACGGCGCACGCTGGGGGAGGCCGCTCCGGGGGAACCGGTGTACGAACTCAAGGTCACGCTGCTGGACACCGAAGACCCGGTGGTGTGGCGGCGGCTACGGGTGTCAGCCGGGATCTCGCTGGAGCGCCTGCACCGCATCCTGGCCGTGGCCATGGGATGGGAGGACTATCACCTGCACGTCTTCACCATCGGAGAGCGGCGCTACGGCCGGCCCTCGCTCGAATGGGACGACGGCCTGCTGGACGAGACGACGACCACCCTGGCCGAGGTGGCGGGCGGCGCGGGCGCGCGGATCAGCTGGGAGTACGACTTCGGCGACAGCTGGGAGCACGAGATCGTCTTCGAGCGGGCGGTGGTGGCCGAGGAGGGTGTCCGGTATCCGGCGGTCGTGGCAGGAGAAGGCGCCTGCCCGCCGGAGGACTGTGGCGGGACGTGGGGATACCGCGAGTTCCGGGCCGCTCTGGCCGACCCCCGTCATGAGGAGCACGAGCACCTGGTGCGATGGGCGGGGCTGACCAGCGCCGCGGAATTCGATCCGAGGCGTTTCGATCTGACGGCGGTCCGGCGAGCGGTGCTGACCATCGCGTGACACCCGCTTCCTCAGGCTCCGTTGTCGCCACGATGTATGACGACGGAGCCCTTGCCGCGCTTGGTGATGATCAGCCCTTGCTCTCGAATGATCTTCATGGCAAGGCGCACAGTTGGCCGGGCGACGCCGAACTCCTGTTCAAGGGCCACTTCGGATAGGACGGTTTGCGGCGGGTAGACGCCAGATCGGATGCGCTCGCTAAGGATCTGCGCAATCTGCTCGTACTTGTAGAGCGTCGCGTCCCATTCGATGTCTTCGGAGTTCGTCACATACATAACGCTACGAAGCCATTGACGTGCAGGCATAGAACTGCTAAGGAGCTCTTGAGAGCTCATATCTATAGACATGACCTTACAGGTTTGGCTACAGTGGGTGACGCTTGGCGATCCAGTCAGCGCTGGCCATACGGAAGGAGATCACGCAATGGATCTGTACGTCGGACAGCTGGGCGACCTGCCCTTCACCAAGATGTGCGGCGGAACCCAGCAGGAGGGGGAGATGGAGAGCTGCGTCCTGATCGCCCCGATCCCCGGCGTAGCGGACGCCTACGCCCTGCGTGACTCGAAAAACCCGGACGCCGGGACCCTCCGGTTCACTGGTGACGAGCTTCGCGCGGCCGGGATAGCCACCATCTAGGCATCCCCGAGGACGGCGGTCCCTGCTTGATCGAAGCAAACAGGGGCCGCCGCCTCCCAGAATCGTACGGTAGCGCCTCGCCATGCACTGGCACGCCTACCGCTGGATCGGCGCCGGAGCCGATCGCGCCGACGAGGCCGAGCGCCGTCCGAGCTCGTCCGACTTCCTCTCTTCGGTGCTGCCGCCGATGCGGACCGGTGACTGGCTGGCCAAGCCCGCATCACGCATCGCGGCGACGATTCACGAGGCCGAACAGGCGGTGGACTGGATGGCGGGCGAGTACGCGAAGGTGCGCGAGGTGCTTCTGCTGCCCGAAGGGGTGCCTCTGGAGGACCGGCTGGAGACCGCCCTCGATCTGCTGCCCCGCGGTGTGGACGTGCAGTGGGGCGAATGGCTGCAGGGCGGCCGGTTCGCCACGATCGGCGTGATCTGCCGCCCGAACCGGCATGTCGCCCACCCCTGCCCGGCCCGCTCAGGGAGAACACCGCGTTGAGCGACGTCCCGTCGCCCGGAGGCGGAATCACGATCGGCCTTGGAGGTCGGCATCACGATGGAGGAATTTCACGGCCCGCACGTGAAGCCACTGAGAGGGGGCCACGTGGCCATCGACTGGTCCAGCCCGATGACCAGATGCAAGTCCGTCAGGGTCCGCGGCCACACGTGCGAATGCCTGCCGACGGTGTACGAGCTCTGCTCGGCGGGCGGCCTCGGCCATATCCGCCGAACGGAGAGGTCGGCCAAGGGCGACCGGGTCAGTGAGAGCCCTTGGCTTCGGGACGCGGAGGTGAAGCACCTGTGGCGCAACCTCCTTGAGGGAGGCGCACGGTAGCGTTCCCGCAGGTGAACGAGCGGGGCGGCGTTCTGGAGGAAAGATCGGCCCGGAAACGCGCTATATCATGCTCGGCCGCTCAGTGACGGCCGCCGATAACGGCTGGCTATGGCGAGCCGCCGTACGGCGGGAGGGACAGCCTCTACCTCGACCCGGTCGACGGAGGCTCCGAAGATCGGCTCATCATCAATCGCACGTACTACCTTCGAGGGCTGCCCAAGGACTCGCTCAAGAAGGTGATCGCCGAGGTGAAGGCGAACTGGAAGAGCCAAGGCCACCACATTCAGGCCGAGTCCGAGAACGGCCTGCAGCTCTACGGTCGCTCGCGCCCTGACGACTTCTATATCACCATCGGAAGGTCGGAGGGCGACGTGCTCACCCTGGGCTCCACCTCCACCTGCCTGTGGCCCAACGGTACCCCCGAGCCCTCCTCCACACCCTGAACCCGGCAGACCTTCTCTGTTGGATGATGCGTGATCGAAGAGGCGTCCGGCTGCGCTGTCTACAGGCTTCTCGGTGAATCGAGAGACCCCACCTCGCCATGCTCGATCCGCGAAACCGGGGCAACACTCACATCCATGATCGCTGCAACGGCTTTCTGCCCCAAGCCGCGTTCTTCCCGCGCTTCGGCCAGCGGATGTTCTCCGTGTACCACCGCTTCCAGTTGCCTGCCTTGTCACCGCCCAAGGCGTTTAAAGGGAGCGGCCCCGCCTGAGACTCCGTGTGTGAAGGGCAGCCTCAGACGGGGCTGGTTTGCCGTCCTGTGATCGGTTGGCCTCCCGGGTCGCTAGTTGATCACTTCGGGTGGGAGCCCGCCGAGCCTGTGCAGCAGCTCGGACTGCATGGTGGCGAAGCGGTCGTTCATATGGCGGCGAAGGCCGGCGAGTTCGTCACCGAGGGCCGCGAGGTCTTGTCTCATCTCGGCCCGGATGTCGGCGAGTTCCGCCACCACCAGGGCAATGCTGATCGTCTTGGAGCTGTCGTCTCCGGGCTGCATGCTCTCCTCGAGCGCCCGGATACGCGTTATCAAAGCGAGGATCTGTGCCTCTATGTTCACCGCATTCCTGCCTTTGCGAAGGTGGGAAGGGCAATCCCGCACCAGTGCGCGGATGCAAGGTCTGACGGTGAGCACAGTGCCACACCGTTGGAGTTCGTGCAGGTCATCGCTTCGTGCTCGGGTGTGATTGTTTCTACCGGCGTCCGGTGTGTTTCTCCCCCGGGATGTGAATAGGTGCCGGCGGCCCGGGCGCGAAAGGGGCCCGTTCTGGCGAATTGGGGGCAGGGTGGATGTGAGTTCGGCTGAACGTCTTGGGCACCGGTGTGCCGACGATCGACGCAGATGACGCAGCGGTGAGGTCGCTGGTAGATGAGTCAACGACCAAGAAGCCCAACGAACACGGAGACCCTACTGGTGGCAGTGCGGGCGGATTTGACCGGTGCGCGGTGGGCGGTGCTGGAGCCGCTGCTGCCTGTTCGGCGCAAGCCGGGACGTCCTGCGATTCCACGATCTGCCGGGTACCTCAGCCTCTGCGGAGCGAAGACATGTGCTTTCTAGACCTTGAGCCACTGGATCTGCCGCGCCCCCAACTCAACGGCGGCCTTGCACAAAGCGGGAATGTGGGAGCCGTCGGCAGTGAGCAGGCGGCCCGGGGCGTTGGCTGAGGCCGCTGTAGCAGTCACGAGCGCGTCGACGACGTTGCTATGACCATCGAGTCCGGCGTATTCCAGCAGCCCCGCCGCCAGATCGGCCAGTTGCTCGGTGACAGGCACGATCACCAACCGAGAGCGGAGCCAGCGCATGCGTGCCGCCGCCTGTCCGGTCCTGCGTTGCTCGGCGAGGGTGACGACACTGATGGTTGCTGCATACCCGTCCTCGCGAGACACTTCCACCAGGTCCACGGTGCTGGCGTGGTTGTCGGCCAGGAGCGAGAGAGCCTGAGCGTCGAGCACCAGCAGCGGCCCGGCAGTTGTCACCGGGAGTTGCTTCAGGCGTCGCGCCACCGACGCCTCGCTTGCTCCAATCGCTCTTCACTGATAGGGCCGTGCTGCCGCTCGTACTCATCGACTATCTCGCCCGTCTTCATCAAAGCGAGCCAGTGTTGGGCGGCTTTGGCCATGAAAGCGGAGAATTCACCACGGCCGATACGCGCATCGATTTCGGCGGCGAGTTGCTCCGGCATGCTGATGGCCTTTTTGACCTTCGGGCCAGGTACGTCGTGGGCAATATAGAGCGCGGCCCGAGATGATTCCGTGCAGTCGGGCATGGCTTCGCTTGCTGCAGCGTTCATGCCCTCATCATACCATTGGTATGATGATCATGGTTCGAGGTCGGGGTGCAGGCGGGTCTCCACGTACGGGACGAGGCGGGCCGGGCCGATGAGGCCGTACGGTTGGCGGGTCAGGCCGCCGTAGACCGTCGGGTCCGTCACCCTGAGTCGGTTGCCGAGGGGTGTGGCTACTTCCACCTGGAGCCTGCGGACGCCACGGCCGAGGTCCACGACCGGGTTGAGCTGGTTCACGGGGGCCAGGCGGCGGTCGTCGGCGAGGACGCGGCAGGTGTCGGTGACCGCGCCGAGCTCCAGGTACGCCCCGCCCTCCAGCCGTACATCGGTGGTGTAAACGCCGATGCCGGAGGTGTCGGCCAGCTCGGGGATGTCCGACCAGGAGGTGAGCTGGTCGAGGATCAGCCGGTGCGTGGCAGTGCCCTCCGGGCGCCAGTCCTCGACCTCCAGCCGCCATGACGACAGGGGCACCGGCTCAGGGACCGGGCCGATCACGGTGGTGACGGTTCGGCCGTCGGAGAGCGTGGTGGTGTAGGTCCCGGCGCGGGAGGCGCGTACGACCAGCGTGCCCAGGTCGTACCGCACCAGGTCGGCGTCCGTCGTCACGGCGTGAGGTTCCTGCACCGGGCCGGTGCCGAAGAGGCCGGGGCGGCCGATGGCCAGAATCGTCGACTCGCCGGGGCGTAGCTTCACCCGTAGCCGGATCCCGTCGGTGTCGGTCGTGTAGAGCGCCAGGCGCTCGGCGCGGCCGGTCCACGGGTTCAGGAAGTACGGGACGCCGTCGCGGGCCGTGCGCGCCAGCGTGACGTCGTGGTCGATGGGTGCCACCGGTGGCTTCGGGTTCTCGGTGTGCTTGCCGTTGCAGAGGTAGTAGTAGTCCACGTCGCCGGCCACCCGGCGGGCTGCGAGGAGGGTGGATACGGTGGCGTAGCGCATGTCGGGCCGCACGCCGAGGGTGGCGAGCGCGGCCGGGACCTCCGCCTGGTCCGCGATCAGCCGGACGGACGGCTCGGCCAGCAGGTCGGTCAGAACCGCTCGAAGCCGCTCGTTCTCCCCCTCCGCGGCCACCCCCGGCACCGAGGCGGACCGCCACGCGCCGAGGAGTACGACGGGCAGCCCGGCCCGCGCGTACGACAGCAGCCGCCGCGCCACCGCGACCGTCATCGTGCACTCGGAGGCGTAGAAGCGGTCGCCCTCCACGAACAGCGCCTTGTAGGCGGGCCCGGAAGGCGCCAGCCGGCGGCCCGAGACGCAGGCGGACGGCAGGTCGAGCAGGGGTGCGCTGATGAACTGGTGGGTCCACCCGGTGGGGACGCCGCTCGCGGTGAACCAGGCGGCGCCGATGCCGGTCTTGGTGTAGCCGGTCTGGCGTAGGACCGCCACGTCCGCACGTGGTGCGCCTTCTCGCATGATCTGGTGGATTCGAGCGAAATATCGGGAAATGTCGGTGATGTGACGCCAGGTGGGTTGGCGCGGGCCCCAGGACTCGGCGTAGCCGACTGTCCCGGAGTAAGGGGTGAAGGCGGCGAACCCGGGCCAGGCCGCGCCCGGCGCCGTGGCGTAGGAGAAACCGTGCAGGACGGTCTGGTTGAGCCCCGCCGCGTACGCGCCCCCCATCGTGCGCAGCAGCTTCGTCCAGGTCGTCGTGTACGCCCCGCCCGCGTACGCCCCCGCCTCGCACGACAGCACCTCGCGCCCCGCCAGGTCCCGGCCCCCGGCCAGGCAGCGATAGTCGTCGAGGTTCTTGAAACCGAGCGACTCACCCTCGGCCACGTCCAGGACGGCCGCGGCGGCGATGGCGTCGGTCTGCAGCCCGTACGGCTGCGCGCGCAGCTCCAGGCCGATCGAATGCGCCCAGTCGCGCAGCATCCCGAAGTGGTGCTCGTTGAACAGCTCGGAGACCGTGTCCCAGTAGTCCTTGCGGGCATGCCTGGTCAGCACGGCGTCGTACGCGAAGACCGGGTCCTCGTCCGCCAGCACCACCACCGGCAGGTACGGTGCCAGCGAGTACCCCCGCCGCCGCTCGAACTCCGCGAGCAGCCCCGGCGTCCACGGCAGCGCGTCGCTCTCGATCTCGATGGAGTCCTCGAACAGCGCACCGCCCGCCCGCTTCAGCAGCCGCCGCACGGCGGGCGTGAGCAGCGTGGACTCCCAGTAGTCGATCACCGCCTGGGTTCCCGCCCGGCTGAAGTGGTCCACCACGTACGCCTCGGGCACGGTGTGCGGGCCGGACTCGGGACGCTGGCCCGAGCCCCGCTCCCAGTACGCGATCAGCACCCACTCGCCCTCGGCGGGCGCCGTCCAGTCGACGCGCCCGTCGCTCACGGGCACCCGTATCACCGAGGCGGGGTCGAGGCCGGTCTCCTTGCGGGTGGAGTTCGCGGGATCGAGCCGGGCCGCCTGGACCAGCAGCAGCGTACGCGCGGGATGCCCGGCGACGGCGGGCGGCGGCACCTCGCCCGCGTACGTGGCGCCACCGGCCACGGTGACCGAGCCGTGCGCCAGCTCCTTGACCGCGGCCGGGTGCTCCGGCGTGATCGTGGGGACGGCGGCCGGCCAGGACGGGCCGATGGTGAGGTCGATGGTCAGGCCGCGCCGGGCCGCTTGGTCGAGCGCGGCCTCGACGGCGGCGTTCCAGGCGGGGGTGCCCCAGCCGTGCCGGGCCGGGTCCAGCACGGACTTGTCGCGGATGCTGTGGTGCACCGCCGCGATCTCCGCCCCGCCGAACCCGGCGTCCGCGAGCACGTCCACCTCCCGCCGGATCTCGGCGGGATCGACGTGGGCGTCGGGCCACCACCAGCGCACCATCGGCCGCACGGCCCGGCGCGGCCGCGCGAACCAGCCCGCCCCGGCAGGACCGGCGATGGAGGCGGGCGAGCCTGAGGCGAAGGCGGAGGTGGGCGAGCCCGAGGCGAGGGTGACGGCGAGGGTCGCGGTGAAGAGGAAGCCACGGCGCGAGAGGTCGTCCATCAGAGTCTCCCGAGGTAACCGTCGTCTTCAGGCGACGGGGGAATCGGGAGCGGGAGGGCCGTCAAGGCCCGAGCGTGCCTTGACCTGTCAGGTCCGCGGGTCACAGATTTCCTTCCGGGTTTGTCGGTGCCAGCCGATATCGTGGTGGCCTCGTTACCGAGCGTGGGGGTGGGTGTGCGCAGGTCGTTCAAGTTCCTGCTGCGCCCCACCGGCAAGCAGGCCGCCGCGCTCGCCCAGTGCCTGGAAGACCACCGGGAGCTGTACAACGCGGCTCTCGAACACCGCCGTACGGCCTACCGCAAAGTCGGGGTGACGGTGCGCTACGGCGAGCAGTCGGCGGAGCTGAAGCACATCCGCGCCGACGACCCCGACGGTCAGGGCCGATGGTCGTTCTCCTCCCAGCAGGCCACCCTCCGCAGGCTGGACAAGGCGTACCGGGCGTTCTTCGACCGCGTCAAAGCAGGCCGCACGCCAGGGTTCCCGCGTTTCAAGGGCCGGGGTTGGTTCGACACGGTCGAGTGGCCCAAGGACGGCGACGGCTGCCGGTGGGACTCCCAGCCCCACTACCCGACCGCGACCTACGTGCGGCTGCAGGGCGTCGGTCATGTCCGGGTCCACCAGCACCGCCGTGCGCCGGGCACCGTCAAGACGATCAGCATCAAGCGGGAAGGCGCCCGCTGGTTCGTCGTGCTGTCGTGCGATGACGTGCCCGCACAAACCCTTCCCGCGACGGGCGCGGTCGCGGGTATTGACATGGGCGTCGCCTCGCTGGCCACGACCAGCGACGGCGACCACATCGACAACCAGCGGCACCTTGCCACCTCCGCGAGCCGTCTGGCAGCGGCCCAGCGAGAGCTCGCCCGTAAGAAACGAGGATCCAAGCGGCGCCGTAAGGCCGTCGCGCGGGTGGCGGCCCTGCACGCCAAGGTGCGGCGGCAACGCCTCGACTCGGCGCACAAGGCCGCGCTCGCGCTGGTCCGCGGCTACGACGTGATCGTGCACGAAGCGCTGAACGTCGCGGGCATGACCCGGCGTGCCGCGCCGAAACCGGACGGCGAAGGCGGCTACCTGGCTAACGGCCAGTCGGCTAAATCCGGGCTGAACAAGAGCATTCTCGACGCGGGCTGGTCCGCGTTCCTGACGATCCTGTCGCACAAGGCTGAAAGCGCCGGTCGAGAGCTGATCGCAGTGAACCCCGCCAACACCTCCCGTACCTGCTCGCGCTGCGGGCACTGCGCGAAGGAGAACCGTGTCACCCAAGCCGTCTTCCGATGTACGGGGTGCGGGTTTTACGCGCACGCCGACGTGAACGCGGCGATCAACATCTTGAGGGCAGGGCTTGCCCTTCGCGAGGCTGCGCAAGCGGCTTAGCGAGAAGCCGCTCCCTTCATAGAGCGGAGGAGTCACGATGCGTGCGCTCCAGGGGTGCGGGGTGCGGCGCCCGCGCGACGGACGCGGAAACAGGCTGCTGGGAGGCCGGACAAGCGGGCAGCCCCCGCCGCGATGCGACGGCGGGCGTCAGGTGTCGGACGGCGGACGGTGGACGGTGGGTGTCGGGCGGTGGTCGGCGGTGGGGCGAGGGCGAGGGGCGAGGGCGAGCGCGAGGGCCCGGCCGGGCCGGACCCTCGCGATGGCGTCTAGCTCGGGATCGGGTACGGGAACGCCCTCGTCACACCGATCTTGTCGTACTCCATCTTCGAGGTGTCGAAGCCGTCCGCCCAGTTGGCGTTCTTGACCTCGTTGCACTTGTAGGCCTGGTACTTGTCGTCGCTGACCTTGCCCACCTCGACGTTCTCGATCGAGAACCCGCAGCCGCCCGCGTCCATGTGGACGCCGCGCGTGCCGGAGTCCGGCATCTGCCCGGCGGGGTCGTTGATGACGTCGCCGATCACCATCTGCGAGACGTAGTTGTCGATCGGGTGCGGTTCGACGTTGTGCACGCCGTAGGTGTAGAAGGCGCCCATGTCACCGCTGTCGAGGCCGGTCTCCTCCAGGCGGATGTAGGAGAACCGGTTGTTGCGGGCGTAGTTGTCCTCGTTCTTGATCTCGGGGCGGACCTCCAGGCTGATGCCGTAGCGGGCGCTGTGCTTGACGACGATGTTGCTGACCACGTTGTTGCCGGTGTTCATCATCTCGATGCCGGCCGCGTCGCCGGGCACCAGCTCACCGACGTGGTAGATGTAGTTGTTGGCGAACGTGTGGTGCCCGGTGATGTCGCCCTCGCCGGGATACCCGCCCTCCACCTTGATGCCGTCGCCGCCGATGTTGTCCAGCAGGCTGTCGGTCACCTTGACGCGCTCGTTGGCGAAGAGCAGGAAGACGCCCGTGAACCCGCTGTCGGACAGGTGCAGCCTGGTCAGGTCGATGTCGCGGGAGTTCGTCACGGTGATCATGCCGAACCGGTTGCGCGGCAGCTCGATCTGCCGGTCGTAGATCGGGTACTTGTGCTCGTAGCCCGAGTCGCCGGCAGCGTTCCACCCGTAGCGGTACCAGTCGACGAAGTCGGAGTACTGCAGCGCCAGCCCGTCGAAGGCGAGGTTCTGCACCCGCCGCTCGGGCGAGGACCCGGCCAGCGAGATGAGCGTCTTGACGGTGGGCGCCACGACCTTGTCGATCGAGCCCTTCGGCCAGTAGTAGACCTCGCTGTTGGCGAAGTCGAAGTAGTACTCGCCCGGCTGGTCGAGGAAGCGCAGCGTGTTCTGCAGGAAGTAACGCGAGCCGCTGCGGCTGTTGACGAGGCTGAAGCGGGTGTCGTGGTTGAACGTGAAGAAGTTCTTGCGGAAGTCGGCCCCGCCCAGCGGCACGGTGTCGCTGAACCAGCTCCACGACCCGCCCGACCAGACGACCATCTGGGCGTTCTTGTCGAAGTCGGCGTCCCACTCCTTCGGGACGTCCTTGGGGTCGAAGAAGAGCCAGTTGTGCACGGCCTGGTACTCCGCCTCGGGCAACACCGAGAACAGGTACGGCGACCAGAGGTCGTCGCTGGTCCTGTTGGGGTAGCGGGCGGTGGTGGCGCGCTTGCCGTCCTCGAAGAGGGTGTAGAAGTTCCGGTCGACCTTGGTCTTGTAGATGTTGTCGTCGTACTTCTGCCAGCCGGTCAGTGGCCTGGCCCCGAGCAGCCTGGCCTTGCCGGGGCCGTCGGCGCTGCGGTAGATGATCTTGTGGCCGTTCTCGCCGGAGTCGGCCTCGGTGAAGGTGATCGTCTTGTCGACCACGTAGTCACCGGTCTTGAGGTTGACCACGATGTCGCAGTTCTGGTGGTACTTCTTCTTGGCCCGGAGCTGGTCGCGGGCCTGCTCGATGGATTTCCACGGGCGCTGGGCGCTGCCGTCGCCGCGGTCGCCGCCTGAGGGGGAGACGAAATAGTCGCACGTCTTGGCGGCAGCCGCAGGGGTCGGGGTCGTCAGTCCGCCCAGGAGTAAGACGACCGCGCCCAGGGACCTGAGGATCACTGGCTCTCCTTAACTTCCCGCCACCGCTCGTACTCGGCGCGGGTCTCGGGGGTGAGTGGGTAGTAGTCAGAAAGCGCCCCGCCCTCCTCGATGCGGGCGCGGCTGTAGCGCTCCCACTGCTCGTGGTCGGCGGCGGCTTCGAGCACCGACGTGGCGCGCCGGCGCGGCACGACCACGGCGCCGTCGTCGTCGGCCACGCACAGGTCGCCGGGCAGCGCGAGCGCCCCGCCCACGGCCACCGGCACGTCGTACGCCCACGGGAACAGCTCCGCCTGCGAGGCGTAATGAGGGGTCGCGCCCGTCGTCCAGAGCGGCAGCCCGATGCCGCTCACCCGGGGCAGGTCCCGGATCCGGCCGTCCACGACGATGCCCGCGCCGCCCTTGCGCTTGAAGTAACGCACCAGCATGTCGCCGAAGCAGCCGGTGTACGCGCTGCCGTACGCCTGCACGAGCAGCACGTCGCCCGGCTCGATCGTCTCCAGCACGGCCCACAGCGCGGTGTGCCGCTCGACGTACTCCTGGCCGAGCCCGGAGGCGATGTCCTCGCGCTGCGGCATGAACTGCAGCGTGCGGACCCGCCCGGCGATCTTCTGCCCCTGGGCGATGGGACGCGGTCCCTCGATGAAGGTCCGCCGGATGCCCTGGGCGTGCAGCTTGGCGCAGGCGGTGGCCGAGCTGATCCGCTTCAGCCCCTCCACGAGGACGGGGTCGGGTCCGGCGGGCAGCTGCCCGCGAACAGGCAGATCCCAGATGGCGTCGTCCATGTAACTCCTCAGTGGTACTGGTGTGACGGCGTGCGGACGCGCGCGGTCGTGTGCAGGTCGAGCCGGATGCGGCGGCCGGGCGGCAGCTCGACGACGAGGCGCGGCCCGTCCACCGTCACCTCCCGCTCGGACTCGGTGATCGGGGGAGTGGTGTAGGCGCGCGGGTCACCGGGGTAGTCCTCGTCCCCCCGGGTGACGACCGCGCGGTCGATGCGGTGCTCGCCGAACGCGCCCGCCTGGAGCACGACCCTGCGGGTGTGGGTGAGGCCGAGGTTGACCAGCTCGACGCGGGTGCCGTCGGGGCGTACCGAGTCGACCAGCGCGGCCACGTCCCGGGGCAGCCCCGGGCGGTGGCGGTCGGCGTCGAAGTAGGCCAGCCGGGTGGGCAGCAGCCCGCCGTTGTAGAGCACCTGCGGGGTGCCGGTGACGAGCTGCAGCAGCGCCTCGGTGAGCACGGGGTTGAGCCGCTGCCAGTGGTGCACGTGGATGGCGGACAGGTCCTCGTGGTCGGCGTCGATGAGCGCCATCCGGCGCTGCACCTGCCCGAGCGCGGTCGACAGCATGGCCTCGGGGAAGCCGGGGTTGGCGCCGCGCAGGAACTCCAGCCAGGGCGCCTCGTGCCCGGCCTCCTCCTTGTTCCGGAACGGGCGCACCGTGGCCCAGTCGTATCCGGAGGCGGCTCTCAGCCGGTCGAGCCGATCGGCGTCCTGCCGTCCGAGCGAGGTGTACCAGAGCCAGACGGGCAGGCCGAGCTGCGGCGGCTGGAAGTCGAACCAGCCACCGTCGTCGTGCCGGTTCGGCACCAGCATGGTGGGCTTGCCGGCCTCGTCGCCCAGCTCGGCCAGCCAGCGGTCGCTGGTGCTCATCTCCGTCTCGGTCACGCCGGCCTGGACGGCCTGGTCGTACACGATCTCCAGGGGGTCGCGGCCGATGGCGAGCGCGGCTTCGTCGCCGGTCAGCAGGTGGGCGTTGACGGCGGCGATCGCGGCGGCGGCGCCGACGCTGTAGAGGCCGTGCGGCCACTGCCAGCCGTAGGTGCCGCCGTACCAGCGGCCGCCGTGCAGCTCGCCGACCTCGCCGGACAGGCCCACGTTGTCGGGCAGGATCCCGCCGTTGGCCGCGGCCCGGCGCTCCCAGGCGCCGATGTAGCGCAGGGCCCAGTCGCGGTAGCGGTCGTCGCCGTCGTACAGCCAGGCGTTGACGGCCAGGCTGGTCGCGGCCAGGTTGACGGCCACGTCGCCGCGGCCGAGGCGCTCGTTCATGGCGGCGCCCATGCGGGCGGCGTTGCTCGGGTCGCCCAGGTCCGCCCACTCCGCGATGCCCGGCAGGTCGCGCAGCGGCAGGCCGTACGGCCGCATGCTGATCAGGTCGGTGTGGTAGGAGGCCCACTCCCACTGCAGGCCGTAGCGGGGGCCGCCGGCGCCGTTGTGCGGGGCGCGGATGATGTCGTGCTCGGCGTCGTAGTTGGCGGAGCCGGGCAGGTAAAGGTCGGCGAAGCGGCGGGCGCGCTCGCGGAAGCGCTCGTCGCGCGGGTCGGCGGCGCAGATGCCGTAGAACAGCAGCAGCGACTCGCCCTGGTGGAACCAGTCATAGCCGCGCTCGAACTCGTCCACCAGGTAGCCCAGCTCGGTGAGCTGCGCGGTCACGCCCTCCCAGTGGTGCTTCGAGGCGTCCAGCAGGTCGTCGGCCCCGCCCAGCTGGTAGAGCGTGGGCCAGTTGAAGAACGCCTCGTAGAAGTCGTCGGCGCCGTCCCGGTCGGCGGCCGGTCCGTGGTAGACGAGCCGCCCGTCGGGGCCGCAGTAGCGGGCGGCGAAGGCCCGCCAGGCCTCGTCGAGGGCGTCGAACAGCCTGCGCTCGAGCACCGCCCAGACCGGTGGCACGCCGAGCGGGACGGTCGCCGTGACAGAGGGACCGTTCGCGGGTCCCGGAGATACTGTCCGCATCTTCACCCTTTCGTTGCTCCGGCGGTCAGGCCGCTGATGATGTGCCGTTGCATGAAGACGAAGAAGACCAGCAGCGGGGCGATGGCCAGCAGCAGCGTCGGGAAGACCACCGTGTAGTCGGTGGAGTACTGGCTGACGGCCGCGTAGACGCCGGTGGTCACGGTGTAGAGGCCGCTGCCGGGGCCCAGGATGATCTGCGGGTTCACGAAGTCGTTCCACACCGAGAAGGTGTTGAGGATGACCATCGTGGCGACCGCGGGCCTCATCAGCGGGAAGACGATCTGCCAGAACGTACGCAGCCTGCCCGCCCCGTCCACGGCCGCCGCCTGGTCGAGCACGGCCGGGATGGTGGCGATGTAGCCGGCGTACAGGAAGATCGAGAACGGTAGCGTTAACACGGTTTCGAACAGCACGAACCCCCGGATGGTGCCCATCAGGCCGAGGGTCTTGAGCACGTACACGACGGGGATGACCAGCACCTGGCCCGGGATGAACGTCCCGGCCAGGAAGAACAGCATCAGCATCCGGAAGCGGCGCTTCGGGCTGCGCGCGATCACGTACGCGGCCGGCGCGGCCAGCACCACCGACAGCACGTTGACCGCCACCACGAACAGCAGCGTGACCGCGTACCCCTTGACCACGTTGAACTGCGGGTTCGTCAGCGCCCTGCCCAGCGGCTCCAGCGTGAGACCCCCCAGGCCGAACGGGTCGGCCAGGATGTCCTGCTGGCCCTTGAACGCGTTGACGGTCAGCACGTACAGGGGGATGAGCATGAAGGCGACGGTCGCCCAGAGAAACGTCCTTCTCACTGGTGGACCGCCAGTTCCCCGCGCCTGCGCAGCTTGGTCACCACGAACGCCAGCGCCGCCGTCACCAGCATGAGCAGCACCGACTGCGCGGAGCCGAAGCCGAGGCGGGCGTCGTGGAAGGAGTTCCACAGGATGAGGTAGGCGACGGTCTGCGTCTGCCCGGCCGGGCCGCCCGCCGTCAGCGACACCACCAGGTCGTACGTCTTGAGCAGCGTCACCAGCGACAGCACGATGTTGACCGTCACGGACGGGCCGAGCGCCGGGAGCGTCACGTTCCTGAACACCTGCCAGCGCGTCGCGCCGTCGATGCGCGCCGCCTCGATCAGGGAGTGCGGCACGGCCTGCAGCCCCGCCAGGTAGAGCACCACGTTGACCCCGAACCCGGCCCACACCAGCACCCCGATCATGGTGACCGTGGCCCACGCCGGGTCCGACAGGAACGGCAGCACCTCGCCGCCCCACTTCGTCACCAGGTTGTTGACCGCGCCGTTGGTGCCGAGGATCGCCGACCAGAGGAAGCCGACCACGAGGGCGCTGAGCACGTGCGGATAGAACAGAACGATCCTGAAGAACGTGTTCGCCTTCGAGGCGCCGTTCACCAGGAGGGCGAAGCCGAGGCCGAGCAGGTTGAGCCCGGCCGTGCCGGCGGCGGCGACCAGCAGGGTGACGAGGGCGGCGCGGCGCAGCTCGGGGTCGTCGAGGAGGTCGAGATAGTTGGCGGCGCCGACGAAGGCGGGGTCGGCGCTGAAGCCGTCCCAGTCGGTGAGGCTCAGGTAGAGCGCCAGGCCGACCGGGACGATCAGCATCACGGTGTAGAGGACGGTGGCGGGGGCGACCATGATCGTGGTGGCCCACCCGTCACCGCGCCTGGTCTTCGGAAGGGCTGGGGCTTCGGGGATGGCTGGGGGCGCTTCCCGGGTGAGCGTCATTTGCGGCCGGCCAGCCAGCGGTCCACGCCTTCGGCCACTTCCTTGGGCGACTTGCCCACGTACAGGCCCTGGACCTCGGTGTTCCACGCGGCGTTGAAGCCCTTGGGGAGGGTCGCGTCGCCGTACCCCTCACCCTGCGGGACGCCGGAGGGGGCGCTGTCGAGGATCTGCTGCACCTGCTTCTCCAGCGGGGTGAACTCGCGCTCCACGCCGGCCCGGAAGTTGCCGTCCTGCTTGAGCTGGCTCTTGACCGCCGCCTGGTCGGTGACGAGCCACTGCACGAGCTTGAGGGCCGCGTCCTTGTTCGGGGTGGACTTGAGGATCATGTACGGGGCCGCCATCGTGGCGCCCTGCGGACCCGGGTACGCCTGGCCCTTGTCGACCGGGGCCGGGAAGACGCCGACCTCGAAGTCCTTCGTGGACTTGGCCTCGGCGGCGGTGAACCAGCTGCCCATCACGTACATGGCGGCCTTGCCGGACAGGAACGCGGTCTCGGCGTCGGCGTACTTCGTGCCCAGGGCGTTCTTGTCGACGTAGCCCTTGTCGATCCAGGTGCGGTAGCGCTCCAGGTAGGGCAGCAGCGACTCGCCGGCCTTGAGCTTGTCCGCCTTGACGTCCTGCTGCCAGGTGGGGTGGAGCTGGGCGCGCGACGGGCCGGAGAACTGCAGCAGCTGGAGCCCGGTCAGGAACTCGCCGCCGGTCTGCAGCGGCAGCCACCCGGCCGTCTTGAGCTTGCCCATGGCGGCGTCGAACTCGTCGAGCGTGGCCGGCGGCTTGTCGATCCCGGCCTTGTCGAACGCGCTCTTGTTGTAGAAGACCAGCGACTGCGCCTGCACGCCGACGCCGACCGTGTAGATCTTGCCGCCCAGGCTCGCCTCCTTGGCCAGCGGCGTGTCCTTCGCCCACGGCTGGTCGGTCAGGTCGAGCATCTGCTTGGAGAGCGTCTCGTCCGCCGTCAGCGTCTCGACCACGTCGGGCGCGTTGCCCGCCGCGAGCTGCTGCGGCAGCGTGTCGGCCACGCCCTTGCCGGTCGGCGCCTCGACCTTGACGTCGACGCCGGGATTGGCCTGCTCGAACGGCTTGACCAGGCCGTCCCAGTACGCCTGGGTGAGGTTCGGGGTGATGTTGACCAGCATGCGCACGGTGATCTGGCCGCCCTCGCCCTGCTTGGCCTGCGAGTCGCCGGCGAAGCCACCCCCGCCGCAGCCGGTGAGCAGGAGCAGGCAGCTGAGGGCTGTGGGGGCGAGGAATGGATGGGGGGAACGCATCGCACCTCCAAGGGGGCGAGATCTGCGACGCCTTTTAATGGGTCGATACTCGATTAGCGATTATTTAATACGTTGGTCACATGGCCCCGTCAAGGGGCTATGTGGTGCTACAAATAAGTTTCCAGCGGATGACTGAGTCATAAATACGTTAAGGTGGGGTCGTGGCTGGACGCGATGACGACAAGCGGCTGGTGCTGGGCGAGGAGGAGCGCTCCGCGCTGCGCGAGTGGGCCGAAGGGTCCTCCGGGGGGCTGGGGTTGCGCAGCCGGATCGTGCTCGCCTGCGCGGACGGGCTGCCGCGCAAGGAGATCGCCGACCGGCTCGACGTGAGCCCGGCGACGGTGGCCAAATGGCGGGCCCGCTTCGTGGAGCGCGGGCTCGACGGGCTGGCGGACGCGCCCCGGCCCGGCCGCCCGCGCACCGCGGAGCGGCAGGAGGCCGAGCGTGTGATCGCCGCCGCGGCCGGCGGCACGGCCGTGCCCTCGACCCGTACGATGGCGCGCCAGCTCGGGCTGTCGCAGTCGACGGTGGCCCGGATCTGGCAGGAGCAGCAGATCGCGCCGCCCGCGGCCCGGCTGCTGCCCAGGGAGCTCCTGTCCGACCGCGTCTACGCGCTGCTGCGCGGGTGGATCGTCTCGGGGGAGCTGGTGGCGGGGCAGCGGCTGGTGGAAGCGGAGATCGCCCGCCGGGTCGGCACCAGCCAGGCCCCGGCGCGTGAGGCGATCAAGCGGTTGGCGCACGAGGGGCTGGTCATCTCCTATCCCAACCGGGGGAGCTACGTCGCGGAGATCTCGGACGAGCAGGCCCGGGAGGTCCGTGACATCAGGGTGCTGCTGGAGGAGTATGCCGCACGGGGCGCCGCCGCCCGCATCCAGGCCGACACCCTGCGGGAGCTCTCGGCCGACGTGCTGGCCATGCGGCAGGCCGCCCAGGACGGGGACATCGGCGCCTTCCGCGACGCCGACCTGGCCTTCCACCGGCGGGTCTGCGCGGCGTGCGGCAACTCGTTCCTGCTGCGGCTGTGGCGGACCATCGAGTCGAACCTGTGGAGCCTGCACGTGGTGGGCAACCCGCTGTACGACGGTGACTGGACGGCCATGGCGGGCCACCACGACGACCTGGTGGCGGCCCTGGCGTCGGGTGACCCGGACGAGGCGGCCCGCCTCTTCGCCGCCCACGCCCGCGGCGAAGCCTCCCGCACCCGCCCCCGCACCCGCACCTCCCCACCCCCGCCCACCGCCACCGTCTGAGCGGCACCGCGTCCGGACGGGGTGCGGTGGAGCCCGGCGCCCAGGCAGGGCGCTTGCCCGGGCGGGGCGGGCGGCGGGGGTCAGGGGGACGGGGTGAGGTCGTAGGTGGTGCCTCGGCGGGTGTCGAGGACGACGACGTTCGGCTCCGGGCGGGAGACCGTGACCGGGCGCCCGCCCGACGTCACCGTCACCGGCGCGGCAGTCCGGAGGGTGAGTTCGCGGCCCAGGTCCGAGCGGATCCGCCCCCCGGTCAGCGCGCCCGCGCTCCACGACAGGTTCACCTCGAAGCCGCCCCGCGCCCGGAAGCCCCGGATCGACCCGGCCGGCCAGGCGGCGGGCAGGGCGGGCAGCAGGTGCACCTGGTCCCCGTGGCTCTGCAGCAGCATCTCCGTGATCCCCGACGTCCCGCCGAAGTTGCCGTCGATCTGGAACGGCGGATGCAGGTCGAACATGTTCGGCGCCGTACGGGCGGGCAGCAGCAGGTTCGACAGCCGCTTGTACGCCTCGGGAGCGTCCAGCAGCCGCGCCCAGAAGTTGATCTTCCAGGCGAGCGACCACCCCGCCCCCGCCTCGCCGCGCAGCTCCAGGGTGCGCCGGGCGGCGGCGGCCAGGTCGGGCGACAGGCGCGGGTCGATCTGGTGGCCGGGGAAGAGGCCCCACAGGTGCGAGATGTGGCGGCTGCGCGAGAGCGCCGCGTCCCCCCGGTAGTCCTCCTGCCACTCCTGGATCTGCCCCAGGTGCCCGATCTGGTTGGGGACGAGTTTCGACCGGGCGTCGGCGGCCTTGGCGCGCATGTCCGCCTCGACCTCGAGAATCTCCGACGCCTCCGAGAAGGCCCCGAACAGGTCCCGCAGGATCTGCATGTCCATGGTGGGCCCGGCGCAGATGCTGACGTTCTCGCCGCCGTCCTCGTGGTGCCCGACCTCCGGGGAGTGCGACGGGTTCGTCACCAGGTAGCCGCTCCGGGGATCGGTCTGCAGCGTGTCCAGGAAGAACTCCACCGACCCCTTGATCAGCGGGAAGTGCTCGCGCAGGCGCCGCTCGTCCCCCGTGTAGAGGTAGTGCTCCCAGAGCATCAGGCACAGCCACGCCCCGCCGCTGGGCCACACGCCGTAGAAGGCGAAGTCCACGGGCGCCGTCCCGCGCCAGCCGTCGGTGTTGTGGTGCGCCACCCAGCCCTTAGCGCCGTACTGCGCCGCGGCGGTCTTCGCCCCCGTCTCCGCCAGGTCCTTGATCAGGTCGAACAGCGGGTCCATGCACTCGACCAGGTTCGCGGGCGCGGCGGGCCAGTAGTTCATCTCGCAGTTGATGTTGATCGTGTACTTCGACTCCCACGCGGGCGTGAGCGAGTCGTTCCAGATGCCCTGCAGGTTGGCGGCGTAGCCGGGCGAGCGGGAGGAGGAGATCAGCAGGTAGCGCCCGAACTGGTAGTACAGGGCGGCCAGCCCCGGGTCGGTGTCGAGCTGCTTGCGCGCGATCCGCTGGTCGGTGGGGAGCGCGGCGGCCTCCGAGGTGCCCAGGTCGATCTCGAGCCGCCCGAAGAGCCGCTGGTAGTCCCGTACGTGCTTGCGCTTCAGCACCTCGTACGGCTGCCCGCACGCACGCGTGAGATGCCGGCCCGCCACCTCGGCCGGGTCGCCGCCGACGTCCTTGTAGCTGCGGTAGCTGGAGCCCATGGAGATCAGCAGCGTGACCTCGTCCGCCCCCTCGACGATCAGCGTGCCGCCGTCGGTGCGGACCGCGCCGCCGCGGGCCTCCGCCCTGGCCAGGGCCCGGAAGCGGACCTCGCCCTTCAGGCCCTGCGTGTCGGCGCTGACCCCGTCCAGGGCGATGGAGTCGCGGCCGGCGGAGGAGGTGGAGGACGCCTGCGGGCTGGTGAAGGCCGCCTGGAACGTCACCGCGCCGGGCTTGTCGGCCGTGTGTCGGACGACGACGACCTGGTCCGGGTTGCTGGCGAAGACCTCGCGCGTGTGGCGCACGCCGTCGCGCACGTACGTGACCGTGGTGACGGCCCTGGACAGGTCCAGCTCGCGGCGGTACTCCGTGAACTCCGCCGCGCCCGGGAAGGTCAGCGTGAGGTCGCCCAGCACCTGGTACGGCGCCTGCTCGCTGGGCTTGCCGAGGAACTTCTTGTCCGCCAGGTTCTGGGCGGCCTGCCACTTGTCCTCCCAGACCAGCCGCCTGATCTCGGGGAGCGCGGCCAGCGCCTCGGGGTTGTCGTAGTCGTGTGGCCCGCCGGCCCAGATGCTGTCCTCGTTGAGCTGCAGGCGCTCGGTGGCCACGCCGCCGAAGACCATGGCCCCGAGCCGCCCGCACCCGATAGGCAGCGCCTCCAGCCAGGCCGCCGCCGGGCGGTCGTACCAGAGCTTGAGCGGGCCGGCGGCCGTGGAGGCGTGCGCGGGGGTGGTCACGAGCAGGGACCCGGCCGCGGCGCCTAAGCCGGTCTTGAGTACGCCTCGTCGTGTGTAGCCGTCGTTGGACACCGTCACTCCTGTTCCAGAACACGGTGGAGGGGAGCGCATGGATGCGTACGACCTGTCCGGCTCAGCAGCCACTCACAGGGACGCCACAAGCGCGGTGAACGTAGGATGTATCTTTACGCGAAGGAGTCATCTGATGTCCATACCTCCCGCAGATCTAGTCGAAAGATGGGATCTCTGCTAGGTTGCCGATCATGGAGCAGCTCGGACGCAGCGGCGTCGGCGTATCCCGGATCGGCCTCGGCACCGCGCCCCTGGCCGGGCTCTACACCGCGGTCGGCGACGAGCAGGCCGCCGCCACGCTCGACGCCGCCTGGTCCGCGGGCGTCCGCTACTTCGACACCGCCCCCCGCTACGGCTCCGGCCTGGCCGAGCGGAGGCTGGGAAGCTTCCTCGCGGGCGTCGACCGGTCCGAGGCGACGGTGTCCAGCAAGGTCGGCGCGCTGCTCGGCCCCGCCAGGCGCGACTACACCGTGGAGGGCGTCTACGCCTCGCTCGCCGCCAGCCTCGAACGCTCCGGGCTCGACGCGTTCGACATCCTGCTCATCCACGACCCCGACGACCACTGGGAGGAGGCCGTGCGGCACGCCTACCCGGCGCTCGCGCGGCTGCGCGAGCAGGGCGGGGTGCGGGCGGTCGGCGTCGGCATGACGCAGGCCGAGATGCTGGTCAAGTTCGTGCGGGAGACCGACGTCGACTGCGTGATGGTGGCCGGCCGCTACAGCCTGCTCGACCGCACGGCGGCCGACGAGCTGCTCCCGCTGTGCGCCGAGCGCGGCACCGGCGTGCTGGTCGCGGGGGTGTTCAACGGCGGCATCCTGGCCGACCCGGGGCCCGGCGCGTACTACGACTACGCCCCGGCGCCCGAGCCCGTGCTGAAGCGGGCGCGCGGCCTGGCCGAGCGCTGCGCCGCGTACGACGTGCCGCTCGCGGCGGCCGCGCTCCAGTTCCCGTTGCGCCATCCGGCCGTGACCGGCATCGTGGTCGGCGCCCGCAGCCCCGAGGAGGTGGCCGAGGACCTCGCCCTGGCCGCCACCCCGATTCCCGAAGCCCTCTGGACCGAGTTGGACTGAAGCATGACCCGTATCGACGCCCACCACCACATCTGGGACCTCGCCGCCCGCCCGCACGGCTGGCTCGACCCCGAGCCGATGGCGCCCATCCGGCGCACCTTCACCCTCGACGACCTCGCCGGGCCCGCGGCCGCGGCCGGAGTGACCGCGACCGTGCTGGTGCAGGTGCTGCCCGAGCTGGCCGAGACGCGCGAGTTCCTGGCGCTGGCCGCCGAGTCCGACCTGGTCGCGGGCGTCGTCGGCTGGATCGACCTGACCGCGCCCGACGCCGCCGACACCCTGGCGGGCCTGCCGGCCGGGCTGGTGGGCGTCCGCCACGGCGTCCAGTCCGAGCCGGACCCCGACTGGCTCACCCGGCCCGACGTGCGCCGCGGGCTCGCCGCGGTGGCCGCCGCCGGGCTGGCGTACGACCTGCTCACGCTGCCGCACCAGCTCCCGGCCGCCGTCGACACCGTGACGGCCATGCCCGAGCTCACGTTCGTGCTCGACCACCTGTCCAAGCCGCCGATCGCCACCGGTGAGCTGGAGCCGTGGCGCGGCCGGATCCTGGAGCTGGCCGCCCGCCCGAACGTCTACTGCAAGCTGTCCGGCATGGTCACCGAGGCCGACTGGGCGTCCTGGCAGGTGGCCGACCTGCGGCCGTACGCCGAGACCGTCCTGGAGGCGTTCGGGCCCGAGCGGGTGATGTTCGGCTCCGACTGGCCGGTCTGCCTGCTCGCGGCCGGGTACGACCAGGTCGCACAGGCCGCGGACGACCTGTGCGCCGGGTTGTCGGAAGGCGAGCGGGCCGAGGTCTTCGCCGGCACCGCCCGCCGCGCGTACCGGCTGCACTAGGAGACGCGGAAGGTCGTCTGATACGTCCGCGACTCCTGCGGGCCCAGCCAGATCATGCTGCCGTCCTCCCGCGCCGCCGCGTCGCCCGACACGTGGTGGGTGGACGGCTCCAGGCCGACCGCGTAGTTGCCCGAGCGCAGGTTCAGCCACTCGAAGAAGTACGGGAACTCCTCCGCCCGCCACTCCACGGTGACCTTCATCCCGAGCCGGTCGTTGGCCACCGCCACCCGGTGCAGCCCGTCCGCGCCGGGGTTGAGCGCGTGCTCGTACACCTGCTCCACGAACCCCGGCGCCGGCCCCGGGAAGGTCACGTGGTCGGCCTTCTGCTCGGCCACGCTGTCGCTCTGCCAGAGCGTCTCGCGGATGTCGGCCTCCAGCCGGGCGCCCTCGTCGAGCAGCGGCCAGCCCAGGTTGATGTGGTAGAGGAACATGTGCGGCGCCGGCTCGAACCCGGCGTTGGTGACGGTGTCGACGAGCCTGATCTCGTCGCCGCCCAGGTCGGCCTCGATGCGGCGGACCAGGCGCAGGTTCTCGGCGAACACCGCGGCCTGGCGCACCTCGCCCTCGGCCCACAGCACGCAGCGGTCGCCGTCCCAGCGCTCGCCGTACCCGGTGAGCCGGGCCGGGAGGTTGCCGGCGCGGCCGTGCAGCCCGTGCCGCACCGACTTCCGGGGCGGGTAGCGGTAGGTGCCGGCGGGCACCTCGCCCCCGAACAGCGTGTGGTCGAGCCCGGCCGTGACGATGAGCCCGGAGAACGAGCGCAGCCAGGACAGCCCGTCCTCGTCGGCGTTCTCGTGCAGCCCGGGGTGGCGGAAGCCGGTGGGGGAGCGCCAGCCGAACGAGCGCCCGGCGTGCTCGGCGTGCCCGATGTCCATGCACCTGTCCACCAGCACGTCGAACGCCAGCCCCGAGCCGGTGCGGAACTCCAGCGTCCGGATGCCCCGCTCGACCCCGTCCCCGAGCGTCACCAGCCGGACCCCGCCGGCCGCGCTCAGGTCCCCGGTCAGCTCGGCCAGCCGCCTGCGGTCCGGCGTCATGCCATCACCCACCCTCCGTTGACTTCGATGGTCTGGCCCGTGACGAACGACGCGTCCGGGCCCGCGAGGAACGACACCACGGCCGCCAGTTCGTCGGGCGTGCCACGCCGCTGGAGCGACTGCCGCTCCAGGACGAACCGGTTGTACGCCTCGGGGTCCTCGTGGATCTCCTCGGCCGCCGTCGGGAACGCGCCCGGCGAGACGCAGTTGACCCGGATCTCCCGCGGCCCGAGCTCGCGGGCCAGCGCCCTGGTCAGCGCCGCCGCCGCGCCCTTGGTGGCCACGTACGCGGCCAGGTCGGACCAGCCGCCGTGCATGGTGATCGAGGCGATGTTGACGATCGCGCCGCCCGAGGTCATCTGCCCGGCCGCGTGCTGGGCGGCCAGCCAGTAGGCCCGCTGGTTGACCGCGTGCACGTCCTCGTACTCGGCCAGCGGCACCTCCAGGAACGGCCTGGCGGGGTAGATCGCCGCGTTGTTGACGAGGATGCCGACCGGGCCGAGCCGCGCGGCCGTCTCGGCGAACGCGGACTCGATCGCGGCCGGGTCGCGCAGGTCCACCTTGAGGTTGAGCGCGCCTTCGAGGGAACCGGCGTCGAGGTCGAGCGCCGCCACCTGGTGGCCGTCGGCGGCCAGCCGGCGCACGATCGCCCTGCCGAGCGCTCCGGCGGCGCCTGTCACGAGCGCCGTGGTCATGTCTGCCTCCATTCCTTGTGCAGGTCGCGGAGCAGGTCGCGGGGCCGGACGCGGGCGAGCAGCCCGTCGCGGACCAGCGCGGACGACCGCTCCTGCAGGGCGATGTAGCCGGGGAAGCGCGGCCTGATCCAGGCGGCCTCCAGGGTGGCGAGCGTGCGGTCGCCCTGCCAGGCCGAGCGGGCCGCGGGCTGCCCGCCGGTGGCCGGGAACAGCTCCGTCTGGACGGGCTCCGACACCAGGCGGCGCAGGTGGGCGCGGACGGCCTCGCGGATCGAGCCGATGCGCCGCCTGGAGACCACGAGCCCGGTGCCGCCGAGCACGCTCCCGGGCGGCTCGCCCGGCCAGGCGGGTGCGTCCGAGAAGGTCAGAGGGTAGGTCACGTAGCCGTACAGAAGGGGGCAGAAGTCGGCCCCGCCGGCCGTCATGGTGTCGAGCACGCCGATCGGGTTGAGCAGCGACACGTCGCGGTCGGACCGCGCGAGCAGCTCCGACATGAGCTCCAGCGCCCGCGCCCCGGCCGCCTCGTCGAGGAAGTCGCCCGAGCACAGCGCGCAGAACATGAGGAACGCGTGCGGCCCGCCCAGGCACAACGCCATCCGCGCCTCCCGCGCGAACTCCGCCATCTCCGGCCACGTCCTCGGCACCTCGACGCCGGGCCCGGCCGCGCTCACCTGGGTGGCCGCGTCGAGCGGCAGCGCCCACTGGCGGCCCTCCAGGTGGTAGCTCTCGTAGCTCCTGCCGACGAACCGCGTCTCCACCGGTTCGTCGAACAGCTCGTCCATCGGCACCAGCGCGTCCATGGCCGCGCCCAGCCCGGGATGGTCGATCACGAGCACGTCGTACGTCTCGCACAGCTTCGCGATCGGCTCCGACTCGAACCCCTCCAGGGGCTGCCGGTCCCACTCGATCGGCTCCGGCACGTCCCCGTAGGGGTTGTCCCCGGCCAGGTCGAGCCGGGTCAGCTCGTCCAGCGGCGCGTACCCCCGGGGATGGTCCCAGGTCAGTCCTCGCATGCCAGCACGCCCTCCGCCACCAGCTCGGCCGTGCGGTCCGGCGGGTAGCCGAGCTCCTCCAGCAGCTCCCTCGTGTGCTCGCCGACCAGCGGCGCGCCCCGGCGCACCCGCGGCGGGGTGGCGCTGAAGCCGTAGGGGAAGCCGGGCGTGGTGACCGTGCCCTCGGTGCGGTGCTCGTACGTGACGAACGAGCCGTTGTGCTTGACCTGCGGGTCCGCCACCAGCTCCGCGTACCCGTACACCGGGCCCGCCCACAGGTCGTGGCGGGCGCAGATCTCCAGCCACTCGGCCGTCGTCCGCTCCGGCAGCCGCCCGGCGACCATCGCGGTGATCTCGTCGCGCCTGGTGTGACCGTCGGCGTCGCCGTCCATGGCGGCCAGCTCCGGCAGGTCGAGGGCGACCGCGAGCGCGTCCAGCCGGGGCATCCCGAGCGCGAGGTAGCCGTCCTTGGTGGCGAACACCCCGTACGGCGCGCGGATGTAGGTGTGGCCGTGCGGCTCGTGCCCGCGCCGCTGCGGCACGCCGCCGACCGTGAAGATCGACAGCTCCTGCATCTGCACGGCGACGGCCGCGTCCAGCATGTTGACGCTCACCCGCTGGCCCTCGCCGGTCCGCTCGCGGTGCAGCAGCGCGGCCAGCGCGCCCTCGAAGGCGCTGTAGGCGGTGATGGCGTCGATGGCGTACGTGCCGGCGGGCGCGGGCGGGTCGCCGTCGCGGCCGGTGCTCAGCATGGCGCCGCTCATGGCCTGCAGGAGCAGGTCCTGGCCGGGTCTCGACACGTACGGGCCCGTCTCGCCGTACCCGGACATGGAGACGTACACGATGCTCGGATTGATGGCGCGGATCGTGTCGTAGTCCATGCCGAGCCGCTCGGCCACGCCGGCGCGGTAGTTCTGCAGGAACACGTCCGCCGTCGCGGCCAGCTTGTGCACGATGGCGCGGCCCTCGTCGGACTTGAGGTTGACGGCGAGGCTGCGCTTGTTGCGGTTGAGGGACAGGAACGAGGCGTTCACCTGGTTCCCCGTCGCCCCGCCCGCCGGGGCGTGCCGCTGCCACTCGCCGGTCACCGGCTCCACCTTGACCACGTCCGCGCCCAGGTCGCCCAGCCGCATGGCGGCCAGCGGGCCCGCCATGGCGATGGACAGGTCGACCACGCGGTAGCCGTCCAGGACGCCCATCAGCGCCCCTCGAAGACGGGCTCGCGGCGCTCGGCGAAGGCGGCGCGGCCCTCGGCCGCGTCCTGCGTGGCGAAGCAGACGGTCTGCAGGTCGCGCTCGTACTGGATGGCCTGGTCGAGCGGCATCGAGTAGGCCGCCTTGAGGTTGGCCTTGGCGGTCTGCGCGGCGATCGGCGGCCGCCTGGCGATCGTCGCGGCCAGTTCGAGAGCCGCCGGCACCAGCTTCTCCTGCGGGAACACGTCGGTGACCAGCCCCCAGCTCTGAGCACGGGCGGCGTCTATGGGGTCGCCGGTGAGCAGCATCGTGGCGGCGTTGCCGGGCCCGACGGAGTGGGCCAGCAGCGCCGACTGGCCGCTGCCGCCGATCCAGCCGAGCTTGACCTCCGGCGCGGCGAACGTCGCCGTCTCGGCCGCCAGGCGGATGTCGCAGGCCATGGCCAGCTCCAGGCCGCCGCCGTAGGCGTAGCCGTTGACGGCCGCGATGATCGGCTTGCGCAGGGCGCGGACCGCGTCGCCGTAGTCGCCGCGGTTGCGGAACTCCCACGGCGTGGCGTACTCGTCCAGCTCGCGGATGTCGCTGCCGACGCAGAACGAGCGCTCGCCCGCGCCCGTGAGCACCGCGACCCGGATGGCGGGGTCGGCGTCCACCCGGCCCAGGCAGGCACGCAGCGCGGCGGCCATGTCAGGGGTGATCGCGTTGAGCTTGGCGGGTCTGTTGAGGGTGACGACGGCCACGGGGCCGTCCACGTCGATGAGGACGTCCAAAGTCAGCTCTTTCTTGCTGGAGATAGCTAGCAGCAGAGGCGTACGTGCTGCTCGGCGTCGGCGCGGGCGACCTCGACCACCTCGCGCATGGCCTCCTCGGCCTTGCGGTGGTGCCGTCGCCTGATCGCCAGCGCCACGCGCTCGTGGCCGGGCAGCGTTTCCTTGTTGTGCGCGACCGAACGGGTGTGCACCTGCCGTACGGAGCGCAGGGCGATGCTGATCATGTCGTAGATGTAGAGCAGCAGGTCGTTGTCCGCCGCGGCGAACACCGCCTTGTGGAAGGCCAGGTCGGCCTCGATGAAGGGTTCGGGGTCGTCGACTGTGGCGTACAGCGCGGCCAGGGCCTCGTCGATGCGCCGCACCGCGACCGCGTCCGCCCGCTCGGCCGCCACCCTGGCGGCGCCCGGCTCCAGCGCGACCCGCAGGTCGGCCAGCATCTGGATGTCCCGGGGGCGCGGCTCGGGCTCGAACCGCCAGCTCAGGACGTCGGGGTCGAGCAGGTTCCAGGACTCGCGCGGGCGCACCCTGGTGCCCGCGCTCCGCCTGGTCTCCAGCAGGCCCTTGCCGGCCAGGACCTTCACGCCCTCCCGGACCGCGGAGCGGCCGATGCCCAGCTCGCCCACCAGGTCCTCCTCGATGGGGATGGACGTGCCGGGAGCGAGCTCGCCCGTGACGATGCGAGGGCCGAGGGCCTGGACCACCTGGGCGTGCCTGTCCCGCTTGGGATCGATTGCCACGCTCCGGACGCTACCGCTCCCGCCAGATTTTTCATAGCATTTCATCCGATGAAGATGACATTTCATCGGATGAAGTGAGGCTCATGACGAAGAGGCTGGGACTGATCCACACCTCCGCGACCCTGGTCGACGTGTTCGCCAAGCTGTGCGCCGAGCACCTGCCGGGAGTCGAGACCTTCAACATCGTCGACGACAGCCTGATCAAGAACACCATCGCCGCCGGTCGGCTCACCCCGGGGACCGCCCGTCGCGTGGCCGGCCACATCGGCTCCGCGGAGGCGGCCGGGGCCGACCACATCCTGGTGACGTGCTCGTCGATCGGCGCCGCCGTGGAGGCCGCCGAGCCGCTGACGGGCGTGCCGGTGACCAGGGTGGACCGGCCGATGGCCGACCGCGCCGTCGCCCTCGGCCGCCGGATCGGCGTGCTCGCCACCCTGTCCACCACCCTCGACCCCACCGCCGACCTGGTACGCCGTCGAGCGGCGGCCTCGGACAAGGAGGTCTCGCTGACGGCCAGGGTGTGCGAGGGGGCGTTCGAGGCGCTGATGGGTGGGGACGCCGCCACGCACGACGCGCGGGTGGCCGGGGCGCTGGCCGCGCTGGCCGCGGAGGTGGACGTGATCGTGCTGGCCCAGGCGTCGATGGCCCGCGTGGCCGGTACGGTCGAGGCCCCGGTCCCGATCCTCGTTAGCCCGCCGCTCGCCATGGAGCACCTGGCGGCCGTGCTGTGAGCGGCGAGCTCACGGTCGCGACGTACCGGGTGCTCACCCGCCTCCCGCTGGAGCAGGCCGTGAGCGCGATCGCGGGGGAGCAGAGCACCGGCACCTTCGTCAGCGTGCGCGGCGAGACCGACGAGTTACGCGCCCGCCACAGCGCCGTGGTGCTGTCCATCACGGAGACCCCGCCCGGCTCCGAGCCCCTGCCGGGCGCGATCGGGGACGGGCCTCTGACGGCGGCCCTGGTCAGGATCGGCTTCCCGCTGGCGAACACCGGTCCCTCGCTCACGAACCTGCTCCCGGTGGTCGCGGGCAACCTCTACGAGCTGCGCGAGCTGGCCGGGCTCAAGCTGGTGGACCTGGAGCTGCCCGACGCCTTCGGGGCGGCGTACCTGCCGGCGGGGTTCGCCGTCGAGGGCACCCGGCGGCTGGTCGCCCGTCCCGAAGGCGTGCTGATCGGCACCATCGTCAAGCCGAACGTCGGGCTGCGCCCCGCCGACTACGTGGACCTGGTACGCGAGCTCGGCCTGGCCGGCGCCGACTTCATCAAGGACGACGAGGTGAACGCCGACTGCCCGCCCGCCCCGCTCCCCGAGCGGATCCGCGCGGTGACGGCCGCCCTCGACGAGGTGGAGCGGCGGACCGGGCGGCGGCCGATGTACGCCTTCAACATCAGCGACGAGCCCGACCGGATGCTGCGCAACCACGACCTGGTGGTGGCCGCCGGCGGCACCTGCGTGATGGTCAACCTCAACGTCGTCGGCCTCCCGGCCGTCGCCATGCTGCGCCGGCACGCCAGGGTGCCGATCCACGGCCACGTCACCGGCATTGGGGCGCTGGCCCGCCACCCGGGGCTCGGGATGGGGCACGTGGCGTACCAGAAGCTGGCCCGGCTGGCCGGGGTCGACCAGCTGCACTGCGGCGGGTTCCACAGCAAGTTCTACGTCACGGACGACGAGGTCGCCGCCACGGTGGCGGCGGTCCGGGAGCCGCTGCTCGGCGGCTTCCCCTGCCTGCCGGTGCTGTCGTCCGCCCAGTGGGCCGGCACCGCGCCCGTCGCCCTGGACCGTACGGGGACCACCGACCTGCTGGTGCTGGCCGGGGGCGGCGTGCTCGGCCACCCGGACGGTCCGGCCGCGGGGATCACCAGCATGCGCCAGGCCTGGGCGGCCTCCGTGGCGGGCGTGCCGCTGGACGACGTGGACGAGCCGGAGCTGCGCGCGGCGCTGAAGCACTTCGGCGGGGTGATCCGGAAGTGACACGGAAAGGGGTGAGCCGGCCGTGACGTCGTTCGCCTTCGTCGCGGACGACTTCACGGGGGCGACCGACGCGTTGTGGCAGTTCAGGCGGTTGGGGTTGACCGGCTCCCTGGTCACCGACGCCGGCAGCCTGCACGACGCGTACGACGTCATCGGGATCGCCACCACCGCCCGGGCGTCCGCGGACCCGGTGCCGGTGGTGCTGCCCGTGCTCAAGGCCGTGGCGGCGCTGCGGCCGCTGGTCATCCAGTACAAGGTCTGCTCGACGTTCGACTCCTCGCCCGCGCACGGGAGCATCGGGGCGGTCATCGCGGCCCTCCACCGTGAAGGGCTGGCGCGGGGCCCGGTCCCGGTGCTCGCCGCCCAGCCGGAGCTGGGGCGTTACACGTGGTTCGCGAACCACTTCGTACGCTCGGGCGCCGAGGTCCACCGGCTCGACCGCTACCCGCCGATGCGCGACCACCCGGTCACCCCCGCCTCGGAGTCGGACCTCCGGATCCGCCTGGCGGAGCAGGGCGCGGGGCGGGTCGGCTGGCTGCCCGCGTCGCCCGCGCCGTCGGAGGAGGCGTACCGGGCGCTGGGGGAGGACGCGGCCTTCGTGGCGGACGCCCAGACAGAGGAGCACGTCCGCGCGCTCGGCCGCCTCCTGCTCGCCGACGCGGGGAGCCGGGGCGGGCCGCTGTACTGCGTCGGCTCCGGCGGCCTGAGCCACGCCCTCGCCTCCGCCCACGTGGCGGCGGCCGGTGCGGGGCGGCGGCGGGAGCCCGAGCCGCTCGGCCCCGCCACCCCCGTGCTGGTCGTGTCGGGCAGCCGCTCTCCGATCACCGCCCGTCAGATCGACGCCGCCGAACGGGCGGGATGGCGCGTGCTGGACGCCGCCAGCGGGCTTCGAGGCGCGACAGGCTCCTTCGCGGGGCTCCTCGCCGAGGTGGCGGAGAGCCTGGGGGAGGGGCGCCACACGATCGTCCAGTCGACCCGCGGCCCGGCCCGGGACCCCGCGGCCATCGGGGACCTCCTCGGGCGGATCGCCTCGGTGGCCGTCCGGGCCGGGCTGGTCGGGCGGCTGGTGGTGGCGGGCGGCGACACCTCGGGCCAGGTCGTGGCCGCGCTCGGCGCCCGCTCTCTGGACGTGGTCGCCGCGCCGGCGGCGGGTGGCCCCGTGTGCGTGCTGTCCTCCGGCGACCCGGCCTGCGACGGGCTCGAGGTCGCGCTGAAGGGCGGCCAGGTGGGCGGGGACGACTACTTCCTCCGCGCCGCCGCCGGCACGCCGCCACCTTGACCGACGGGCGTGCCGTCGTGTCGGTCGTCTCCGGCGTACGACTTCGGGAGTATGGACGGCGTACGCGGTGCACTCCTCACGGCGCAGTCCGGGACGAGCCCAGCACCTGATGTCCTGAGCCCCCCGCGCAGGGCACCGTGGAGTTCGGAGAGACGGCCGCGAGTAGGCGAGGGAGTGGAAGTCATGATGTATCCGGATCTGCAGGGCAAGGTAGCGCTGGTCACCGGCGGCTCCGGGGGGATCGGGCGGGAGACCGCCCGGGTGCTGGCCGAGCAGGGCATGCGGGTCGTCGTGAACGGGCGCGACCCCGGCGCGATCGAGGCGGCCGTGAAGAGCATCGGCGGCGGGGCGCTCGGCGTCGCCGCCGACACCACCGACTTCGCCGCCGTCGAGGAGATGCGGGTGGAGGTCGAGCGCAGGATCGGACCCGTGGACGTGCTGGCGATCTTCGCCGGTGGCGGGACCGGGGTCCCGCGGCCGATCGACCAGACGAGCGAGGAGGACTGGCACGCCACCATGCACGCCAACCTCACCTCGACGTTCCTGGTGATCAAGGGCTTCCTGCCGCGCATGAGAGAGCGGCGCAGCGGGTCCATCATCACGATGTCGTCGCTGGCGGCCCGCACCGCGACCTCCGCCTCCGTGGCCTACACGGTGGCCAAGGCCGGGATCATCGCGCTGACCAGGCAACTGGCGCACGAGCTCGGCCCCACGGGCATCCGGGTCAACTCGATCGCGCCTTCGACGATCATGACGGACCGGCTGGCGGAGCGCATGCCGCAGGAGTACCAGGAGCGCATGCTGGCCGAGCACCCGCTCGGGCGGCTCGGCACCCCGCTCGATGTCGCGAACGTGACGGCCTTCCTCGCCTCCGACGCCTCGTCCTGGCTCACCGGGCTCACGATCGACGTCGCGGGCGGCAAATGGATGCCGTGACTACCCCGGGGGCGGCGCGGACAAGATGGTGGTGAGCGTGGCGAGCAGTTCCGCGGTAGGGTCCGCGGCCGGTCCCGGGCTTCGCCAGGCCACGAACCCGTCCGGTCGCACCAGCATCGCCCCTCTCGGCCCGAGGCCGTGCCGAGCCGCCGCGCCGTCGGTCTCCAGCCGCCGGGCGGTCACCGGCATGGGCAGCTTGCCCGCCGCCGTCACCCAGCCCTGGCCGTCGTGGCCGGTCAGCAGGACGAAACGGTCACCGTACAGGTCGATGGTGGATCGCTCGCCGGAGCCGGCGAGGGGGAGGTGCGGAGCCCTGGTGCCGGGCTCTCCGCACAGGCCGGAGACCTCCACCGGCGCGGTCGCCTCGCTCGCGCCGCCGATCACCGCCGTCGACCGGTAGCGGTGTCCCATCATCACGGTCGAGCGGTCCACCGGCACCTCATCGGTCGCGGGCAGCCGTTCCAGGCGGGACCGGTAGCGCGCGAGCGCCTGCCGCAGAGCGAACTCCGCGACCGGGCGGCGCTCGTCCTCGTACGTGTCGAGCAGCCGCTCCCCGGCGTGACCGTGGACGACGGCGGCCAGCTTCCAGGCCAGGTTGTGCGCGTCCTCCACGCCCACGACACCGCCGAATCCCCCGGTCGGCGGCATCAGGTGCGCCGCGTCGCCGATCAGGAACACCCGCCCCTTCCGATAGGCGGCCGCCACGGCCGCGCCGACCTCGAAGCGCAGGACGGTCCTGGCGGTGCCGGGTATCTGCGGCCGGAGCGTCACCCGCGCCTCCGGCAGGCCGGCGGCGGCGCGTACCAGCTCGACGCATTCGTCCTCGTCCGGCTCGGCGCCGTCCGGATCGTCCGTGGTGCCGAAGACCCACCGCTGTCCGGTCCGGTCCAGCGCCATCAGGTACGTCCTCGGCCGGGGCCGTTCGAGGAAGGCCATGTGCACGGTACGCCCGGCCAGCGCGGGGCGGAGGTCGGCCTCGACCATGAGCGTCAGCAGGCGGAAGAAGTCGACCGGCCCCTCCATCGGGATGCCGAGCCCGTCCCGGACCGAGCTGCGCCCGCCGTCGGCCGCGACGACATATCGGGCCAGGAGCCGATGCCCGGTGCCGTCGAGATCGCGCAGGTGCGCCTCCACCCCGCCCTCGTGCTGGGTGAGGCCGCGTACCTCGGTGCCGAACCTGATCCGCGCGCCGAGCTCGCGCGCCCGGGTCCGCAGCAGATCCTCCACCCGGTTCTGATCGATGGGCGTGCCCGAGCAGGGGCTGAAGGCGGCGGTTCGCGCGGCGTCGTCCTGCTGGTCCACGGGGAGGTGCCGGGCGTCGGCCAGCGTCTCCGCGCGGATGGCCACGTATTCCGCGGAGCTCGCGAAATCCACCCGGTTCTCCCGGATCCGGGACTCCAGACCGACCTGCCGGTAGATCTCCATGAGGCGCGGGACCAGGCTCCGCTGCCTGGGGTGGCTCAGCAGGTCGGGGTGGCGCTCGACGAGCGTGCACCGTACGCCGTGCCGGGCCAGGAACAGCGCACAGGACAACCCGGTCAGGCCGCCCCCGACGACCAGCACCTCGGTGTCGTGGGACTGGAGCATCGGATGACCCCCCGTTCGTGTCGTTGCCCGGGCCAGGCCGTGGCCTGATCACGCAGGATCAGGCCACGGTGTGAGTGATCAGTACCAGTACCGCATGGCGCACCTCCTTGACTCGCCGCTGCCGTCCGCCGAGGTCCGGCGGACGGTTCCGAGGCCCGAACGGCGCCCGGCAACCTGGCAGGTGGCCGCGGGACGTCCACGGGGGGCCTCGAGCTCAGAGCCGGGCGATCAGCGTGCCCTTGTCATCGAGCGGGGTCACCTCGCCGGCGACGGCCGAGCCGCCCACGGCGGTCAGGCCGGCCGCGCGCAGGTCGGCGAGCACGTCGGCGGGCCGATGGAGGTGGTAGTCGCATTCCACGGTCTCGGTGGCCACCAGGGTGTCGCGGTGGTAGGTGCGGTAGACGCGCCGCACCCCGGCCAGGTCGGGGCCGAGCGGCCGGACGGCCGACGACAGGGTGTAGCGGCACTCTCCCTGGTGCGCGCCGCGCAGCTCACGCTCGGGATGGTCGGGTACGGCCTCGTCCGTCAGCATGTCCATGGCCAGCACGCCACCCGGCGCGAGGTGCTCGGCCAGGCCGGCGAAGAGCGGCCGGCGCGCCTGCGGCGGCACGTCCTGCAGCACGGCGGCCAGGTAGACGTAGTCGAAGCGCCGGTCGAGAGGGAAGTCCGGCGCGGCGCCGGCCAGCACGGTCACCCGGTCCCGCAGGTCCGGCCGCGCGGCCAGCTTGGTCATGAGCACCGCCCGCATCCCGGGGGAGGGCTCCAGGCAGTGCACGCCCGCCGCGCGCCCGGCCACCGCCAGGGTCATCCGGCCGGTACCCGGGCCGATCTCCAGCGCGTGCCCGCCGGGCGGGGCCAGGTCGGCGAAGAAGGAGACCAGGGCGGCTGATCGCGGGCCCACGTGCAGGTGGTCCCAATGCGCTGCCACCACTCCGTACGGGTCGGCGGTGGATGAAACGGTGAGCGCCACTTACCTGTCCTTTTTCATCGTGGCGGGAGCACCCCGGCCTGCTCGGCGCGGCGCAGATAGTCGCCAGTGGTGTTCGCCACGGGGAAGGGCATGTCCGGCACGTCGACTCCCAGGGCAGCGCAGAGCGGCTCCCAGCCATGCGACGGCTCGACCTCGACGAGCCGTCCGGGCGGCACGTCCGCGCGAACCTTGTCCAGATGGGCCCGGTAGACGTCCATGGCGTGGTCGCGGTCCTCGAACCGCCCGGAGAACGTCCCCTGCCAGACGATCTTCTCGATGACCTGGTCCCGGACGGCCGTCTCCTGGCCGGCGGGCCTGGTGCGGTACAGGGTGCGGCTCATGCTGGCGTACCACGAAGCCGGATCCCGCACGATCAGCAGGACCTTCGCCTCGGGAAAGGCGGCTGCCAGGTCCCGCCAGTAGAATGCCGCCGGCCAGGCGATCGTCGAGCTGAAACCATCGAGCAGTTGTTTCCAGTCGGGTTTTCCGCCGTCGGCCACCCGGAGCCATTCCCGGGCATGCTCGGGGGCGGCGAAAAGCTCTTTCATGTAATGGCAGGGGCCGAATCCGAGGGTCTCCAGCGCTAATCGGACCGAAGAGGTCCCGGTCCGCCCGAACGAGGCTCCGACGACCTTCAGCACGTAAACCTCCTTCACTGAAGGGCAACCTCGAAACGCTCAATGCTGCGGGCGGTCAGGTTCGGGAAATATGTCGGCGCGCCGAGCGCCCTGATGCCCGGATAACGCTCGGCGAGGACGCGGAGCACCACCCGGGTGAAGATGGCTGTAAAGGGGGAGCCGAGGCAGGACTTCGGACCCCGGCCGAAGCCGAGATGCGGATTGGGATGCCGGTCCAGCCGCACCGTGTCCGGGTCGGGGAACCGCGCGGGGTCCCGGTTCGCCGCGCCCAGGAACAGTGTGACGGCCTGTCCCGCGCGCACCGTGGTCCCGCCCACCTCGGTGTCGCGCACGCACGCGCGGGCGACCGCCTGGATCGGGGAGGCGTAGCGGACCAGCTCGTCCACCGCGCGTGCGGTGTCGGCCTCGCCGAACCGCTCCAGCTCGGTGGCCCGCTGGTGCAGCAGGGCGATCGCCACCAGCCCGAGCAGCTTGCTGCCGGAGCTGTAGCCGCTGAACAGCAACCCCCGCACGGTGTTGGCGACGACGTCCGGGTCCACGCCGCTGCCGGCCGCCCGCCGCGCGATGGCGCCGACGACGCCGGAGGGCGGCGGATCGGCGAGCCAGCCCTCGACCAGCACGGCCAGCTCTTCCTGCGCGGCCACTACGGGTCGCGCCCGCTCGGGCCACAGCCCGGCGTCCATCCCAGCGACGATGTCCCGGGCGGCCCTGCTGGCCCAGGCCGGATCCGGCATCGGCACGCCCAGGTACGCGGAGGTCGTCGACAATGCCAGCGGTTCGGCGAATTCCGTGAGGAACTCGAACGACGGGCGGTGCGCGAGACCGGCCAGCAGCTCGGTCGTGTGCCGCGCGATCATCTGCTCCAGGGCCGGGTGGTCCTGCTCGCGCAGCGCCTCCATGAAGAACCGGCGGACCACGGTGTGCTCCGGCGGGTCCAGGGTCAGCATGTTGATCGCCCTTGGCGGCATCGTCTCACCGACGCGGCGCCAGTCGGCGGCGAAGTTCGCACTGTCCTTCAGCACGGAGACGCAATCGTCGTACCGGCTGAAAATCCATGAGTTAAGTCGGTCGTAGAAAAAGGTGGGTCGTTCCCGGCGGAGGATTTCGTACCAGGGATAGGGGTCGGCAAGGAGTTCGGGAGAGGCTAGGGAGATAATGGGGTCGTGGTCAACAATTTCCGACAAGAGGCCCCTCTAACCGGCTGTCCAGCCTAATCAGACTCAAGCTCTCTAGAGAGATGATCCCTCGCGACCGGGGTGCTGTAAAGGGCGTCAACTCGACACAGCACCGCGAATTCTCTCGGTGAGTAAACCGGTGCCCACGGTGACCTTTTCCGGTGCCCCGGGCCGGTTTTTCGCGGGCCGCGGGACGGTGGCGCCCCCTCGCTGACCGGCCGCGACCTGCCTCGTACGGGCCTTCGTCGGCGGGATGCCGGCGGCGGAGGGTTGGGGGAGCGCCCGAGCGGGGTACGGGGGGTGCCGTCAAGGTGGTGTCCGAACTCACTTGACGATGAGATCAACGTGAAGTGGATCACTTTGCGTAGTCGCAAATTTATGTCCGGGTTTCGTGACACAACCCCCCGGATGGATCCCGAAAAATCCGCCTAAATTGGGACGTTTCCGCAGGTCAGATGGGGTGTGGTAAGCGATCGTTCCGGTCATGTCGATCTATTGCGAGTGACCTTACCGTTATGTCGGACGGTTTCTGACTGTTACATCTTTGCTTATATTCTGCGCGTTGATCGCCATCTCGTGGCAAGCGGTTTTTGCACCGCGAGACGGGTTTTCGTTGCGGGGACGCCACTCCGGCCCGGACGTGCGCGCCCCCCGTCAGCGCGAACGGAGAGTAATGGGCAAGTACCTGCTCCGCAGGTTGGCAATAAATGTGGTCTTGGTCGCCATCGCGGCGAGTCTCGCGTACATGCTCGCGGCCACCACCATGAACCCGCGAGCCGCGTATCAGGCCCGCCAACCTCCCATCGCCGAGTCGGTGATCGACTCCACGCTGGACGCCTACAACATGAACGACAAGGTCCCGGTGCTCGTGCGGTACGGGACCTGGGCGAAGGGCGTCATCACGGGCGACTTCGGCAAGACCTGGAACGGCGGCTCGGTCAATGACGAGATGGGCCGCCGGATCTTCGTCAGCCTCCGGCTGCTGCTCATCGGCACGCTGGTGGGCTTCGCCGTGGGGGTGGCGTTGGGTGCGATCTCGGCGGTGAGGCAGTACAAGTTCAGCGACCGGTTAATAGGCGTCAGCTCTTTCGTGATCATGGCGATTCCGGTGTTCGTGCTGGCCACGGTGCTGGCCATCGCGACGTACAGCCTCAACGACGGGCTCGGGTTCACGCTGATCGAGTACACCGGCGAGTACAACCCGAAGCTGGCAGGCTGGGACCTGTTCCTCAACCGGCTGAACCACCTGATCCTGCCCACGATCTCGCTCAGTCTCGGCTCGGTCGCCTTCTACAGCCGCATCCAGCGCAACATGATGCTCGACGTGCTGGGTCAGGACTTCGTCCGCACGGCGATGGCCAAGGGCCTGCGGCGCAGGACCGCGCTCACCAAGCACGCGCTGCGCACCGCGCTGATCCCCTCCGCCACATACTTCGCCTTCGCGTTCGGCACGATGTTCACCGGTGCCACGTTCACCGAGAAGATCTTCGCCTGGCACGGCATGGGCGCCTGGCTGGTCGAGTCGGTCAACTCGAACGACGTCAACTCCGTCGCCGCGGTGACCTTCTTCACCGCCGTGTGCGTCCTGTTCGCCGCGTTCCTGTCCGATGTGCTGGTCGCGGCCCTCGATCCTCGGGTGCGGGTGAGCTGAGATGCGTTCGAAAGTCGTCCTGCGGCGCCTGTTCCGCAACAAGCAGGCGCGTTACGGCATCGTCGCCCTGTTTGCGCTGGTCCTGCTGGCGTACGTCGGCCCCTACTTCGGCTCGTACGACTGGACGGACAAGGACTTCATGGCCTTCCTGTCGGCTCCCGACGCCGACCACTGGTGGGGCACCACCTCGATCGGCCAGGACATGTACGCGGTCACGCTGCGGGGCATGCAGAAGTCGATCATCATCGGCCTGCTGGTGGCGCTGATCGCCACCGGACTCGCCGCGGTCGTGGGCGCGTTCGCCGGATATTTCGGCGGCTGGGCCGATCGGCTGCTCATGTGGTGGGTCGACCTGCTGCTGGTTCTCCCGAGCTTCCTGATCATCGCGATCGTCTCGCCGAGGCTGAAGGACGCCACCTGGCTGTGGTTCGTGGTGCTGCTCGCCGCGTTCTCCTGGATGATCACCTCCCGGGTGGTGCGGAGCATGACGCTCGCGCTCCGCGAGCGGGAGTACGTCCTGGCCGCGGTCTACATGGGCATCCCGCGCTGGAAGATCATCTTCCGGCACATCGTCCCCAACCTGTCCTCCTTGCTGATCATCGACGCCACGCTCAACGTCAGTGGCGCGATCATCGGCGAGGCGGCGCTGTCCTTCTTCGGCTTCGGCATCCAGCCGCCGGACGTCTCGCTCGGCACGCTGATCGCGGAGGGCTCGCGCAACGCCACCGGTTATCCATGGCTGTTCGTCTTCCCGGCCGGCCTGCTGGTGGCCATGGTGCTCGCCGTGAACCTGATCGGCGACGGCCTGCGTGACGCACTCGACCCGGGGAGCAACTCGTGAGCATCTTGGAGGTCAAGGACCTCACCGTCACCTTCCCCGGCGGCATCGAGGCCGTGCGCGGCGTCAGCTACGAGGTCGAGCGCGGGGAGGTGCTCGGCATCGTCGGCGAGTCCGGCTCCGGCAAGTCCGTGACCTCGCTCGCGGTCATGGGCCTGCTGCCGCGCAACGCCGCGGTCAGCGGCTCGGTCAAACTGCACGACCGCGAGCTGCTCGGCATGGACGAGGACGAGCTGATCAAGGTACGCGGCAAGGCGATCAGCATGATCTTCCAGGATCCGCTGTCGGCGTTCACGCCCGTCTACACGATCGGCGACCAGATCGCCGAGGCCGTGCGCGTCCACCAGAAGATGGGCAAGGACAAGGCCGCCAAGCGGGCCGTCGAGCTGCTCGACCTGGTCGGCATCCCGAACCCGAGCCTGCGGGCCAAGGCGTTCCCGCACGAGTTCTCGGGCGGCATGCGGCAGCGCGCGATGATCGCCATGGCCATCGCCAACGACCCCGACCTGCTGATCTGCGACGAGCCGACGACCGCGCTGGACGTGACCATCCAGGCGCAGGTGCTGGAGGTGCTCAAGACCGCGCAGCGGGAGACGGGCGCCGGCATCGTGATGATCACCCATGACCTGGGCGTCATCGCGGGCATGGCCGACCGGGTGCTGGTCATGTACGCGGGCAAGCCGGTCGAGCAGGGGCCGGTGGACGACATCTACTACCGGCCGCGGATGCCGTACACGATGGGTCTGCTCGCCTCGATCCCCAGGATCGACGGCGAGGAGGGGCCGCTCGTGCCCATCGAGGGCAACCCGCCCTCGCCGTCGGCGCTGCCGCCGGGCTGCCCCTTCGCGCCGCGCTGCCCGATGAAGGTGGACATGTGCGACGACGAGGAGCCGCCGCTGACCCCCTTCGGCGGTGGCCGTCACGTGGCGTGCATCCGCTCGCACGAGATCGAGCACAAGGGCCTGACCGGGGCCGACGTGTTCCCCGTGCCGGTCATCCCGCCGAGCGACGTGGTACGCGTGCCGCGCGCCGAGCGCGACACGGTGCTCGAACTCGACGACATGATCAAGCACTACCCGCTGATGAAGGGCGCGGTCTTCAAGCGCCGCGTCGGCACCGTGTTCGCGGTGGACGGCATCAGCTTCGACATCGCCGAGGGCGAGACGCTGGCCCTGGTCGGCGAGTCCGGCTGCGGCAAGACCACCACGCTCCAGCAGATCATGCAGCTCCAGCCGCCGCAGGGCGGGCGGGTCGTGGTGCTCGGCAAGGACAGCGCCAAGATCGACTCCGGGGCGCGCAAGGCGCTCAGGCGCGACCTGCAGATCGTCTTCCAGGACCCGATGGCAGCCCTGGACCCGCGCATGCCGGTCAGCGCCATCATCGCCGAACCGCTGCGCGCGCACGGCCGGAAGAACGTGGACGCCCGGGTCGCCGAGTTGCTGCAACTGGTCGGGCTGTCGCCGGAGCACGCCGACCGCTATCCGCAGCAGTTCTCCGGCGGCCAGCGCCAGCGCATCGGCATCGCCCGCGCGCTCGCGCTGGAGCCGAAGCTGCTGGTGCTGGACGAGCCGGTGTCGGCGCTCGACGTCTCCATCCAGGCAGGTGTGATCAACCTGCTGGAGGAGCTGAAGAACAGACTGGGGTTGTCGTACCTGTTCGTGGCCCACGACCTGGCGGTGGTCAGGCACCTGGCCGACCGGGTCGCCGTCATGTACCTCGGCAGGATCGCCGAGATCGGCACGGTCGAGAACGTCTACGACCATCCAGCCCACCCCTACACGCAGGCGCTGCTGTCGGCGATCCCGCTGCCGGACCCCGAAATGGAGCGAACCCGGAAGCGGATCCTGCTCGAAGGCGACCTGCCCAGCCCGGCCGACCCGCCATCGGGATGCCGGTTCCGTACTCGCTGCCCCAAGTTCGCCCTGCTCAGCGAGGCGGAGCGACGGCGGTGTGTGGACGAAGAGCCCTCGGTTGCTCGGCTCGCGAACGCCGTTGACCACGGCGCCGCCTGCCACTACGCGGAGGAGATCGAGGTCATCACGGCCTCGGACGATCAGGAGGAAAAGTGAAGGTTCGTTACCGTGCGGCTGCGGGCATCGCGGTCCTGGCCATGGCCGTCGCGGCCTGTGGCGGAGGTGGCGGTGCAGCCAAGAAGCCGAGTGCCGAGCAGTCGCAGCAGGCTCAGCAGAAGATGGCGGAGACCCCGTCGATCAGCATCAACCCGGTCGCCTACGACCAGGTCAAGGACGGCGGCACGCTGACCCTCCCCATCGGGCAGTGGCCCAGCCAGTGGAACATCAACCACGTTGACGGCAACCAGGCCGACACCGCGGACATGCTCGACCCGATCATGCCGCAGCTGATGTTGTCCGACGACAAGGCCAACTTCACGCCGAACCCTGACTACGTGACCGACGTGAAGAGCGACACGTCCTCGGGCAAGCAGGTCGTGACCTACACGCTCAACGACAAGGCCAACTGGTCGGACGGCACGCCGATCACGTGGAAGGACCTCGAGGCCGCGTGGAAGATCAACAACGGCAAGGACAAGAAGTACAAGCCGGCTTCCACGGACGGCTGGGACAAGATCGAGTCGGTCACCAAGGGTGACTCCGACAAGGTCGCCGTCATCACCTTCGCCAAGCCGTACCTGGAATGGCAGGGTCTGTTCAACCGGGGAACCAACCACCTTCTCCCCGCCGCGCACATGATCGACCCGGACAAGTACGAGAACGACTACAAGCAGAAGATCCCGGTCACCGCGGGTCCCTTCAAGGTGGAGAAGATCGACGAGGGCACCAAGACGCTCACCCTCGTGCGTGACGACAAGTGGTGGGGCAAGAAGGCCAAGCTCGACAAGCTCATCTTCCGGACGATCGGCGACCCCGCCGCCGCGGTGAACGCCTTCGCCAACGGCGAGCTCGACGCCACGGACATCGCGGCCGGCGCCCCCGCCGACCTGAAGCGCGCCAAGGAAGTCCCCAACTCGGACATCCGCAAGGCGCTCAGCCCCAACTGGCGGCACATCACGGTCAACAACCAGAGCGCGCTCCTGAAGGACAAGTCCATCCGCCAGGCCGTCGCGTACGCGATCAACCGTGACGTGATCACGCAGTCGGACCTGAAGGACATGGACTGGCCGCTGCAGACGCTCGGCAACCACGTCTTCATGAACAACCACAAGGCCTACGTCGACAACTCCGGCGACATCGGCAAGTACAACCTGGACAAGGCCAAGCAGCTGCTGGACGCGGCCGGCTGGAAGCAGGAAGGCGACTACCGGAAGAAGGACGGCAAGGAGTTCGACCTGAGCTTCGTCATCCCGGCGGACACCCCCGTCGCGAAGACGGAGGGCGAGCTCACGCAGGCCATGCTCAAGGAGGCCGGGATCAAGATCACGGTCCGCCCGGTCCCCCTTGACAAGTTCTTCACCGACTACATCATCAAGGGCGACTTCGACCTGGTGCCGTTCACGTGGATCGGCACGCCGCTGCCGCTCGGCGGCCTGCCGCAGATCTACAAGACCGGCTCCGAGAGCAACTTCCCCAAGAGCAACGACCCGGAGCTCGACAAGGCCATCGAGGCCGTGGGGAACGAGACGGACCAGACCAAGGCCTACGAGCTGGCGAACGCCGCCGACAAGATGATCTGGGACCTGGTGCACACCATCCCGCTGTACCAGCGCCCGGAGATCTGGGCGACGAAGAAGACGCTCGCCAACTTCGGCGCTCGCGGCTACAAGTACTACGACTGGTCGGCGGTCGGCTTCACCGGCTGATCCCCGCCCGCACGGAACCCCCGGCCGCTCCTCGGCCGGGGGTTTCCCCATTTATCCAGCGTCATGGGCGGGCGGCCGCCGTAGCGCTCGATGCTCTCGGTGACCCGGTAGAGCGGGTGGTCGCCGGAGCCGATGAGGCGGAAGATCGCCCACAGGTGCGTCAGATGCTCGACCGTGTACGGGTCGCCGTAGACGCCCAGCGCCCGCGCCTCCCACTCCTCGGGCGGCAGATCGGCGTACGAGAGCCCGAGCGCGTCCGCCGCCTCGCCGATCGTCGCCATCTGACCGGTCACCAGGCACACCGGGTCGGCGGGTCCGGGGTCGAGCAGCAGCCCGGCGGCGACCCTGGCCACGTCCTCGCCCGCGACCAGCGGGATCCGCGTGTCGCGGGGCCCCAGCGGGAGCGCCAGCGTGCCGCCCGAGGCGGCGACGGACAGGTTCTCGAAGAAGACCGCGGCCCGCAGGTGCACCGCGCCCACCCCGGCCCAGTCGAACACCTGCTCCGCCACCCAGTGCCGGCGCATCCGCGGCGTCAGGGCCCCGGGGGACGCATCGAGCTGCGACACCTCGACGACGCGCGCCACCCCCTCCTCCCTGGCCGCGGCGGCGAACACGCCGGTCGCGTCCAGCAGCCCCGCCGTCACCGGATAGGTGAAGAACGCCCTGCTGATCCCGCGCATGGCGGGCCGCACCGACGTGATCTCCCTGAGGTCGCCCACCACCACCTCGGCCCCGAGCTTGCGCAGCTCCTCGGCCCGGTGGTCGTCGGAGTGCACGAAGGCGCGCACCGCCTCGCCGCGCTCCAGCAGCAGGTTCGTGACGTGCCGGCCGGTCGAGCCCTGCGGGCCGCCGGCCGCGCCCGTGACCAGGATCATCGCTCCTCCTCCTTGTCCGGCTTCTTCGGCAGGGTGAGGGTGAACAGGCCGAGCCGCTCCAGGTCGCGCAGGAACGGCTCCGCCGGGAACGCCTCGGCCGGGCCGTACACGCCGGGACTCCCCGGGGCCGCGGCCAGGCGGACGGCGGCCTCCACCGAGGTCAGCGCGCTCATGCGCCACAGATCGCGCCCGCTGACCTGCCCGGCCCTGCCACCGTCCGCGGTGATCACCTGCGCGGCGACCGTGAACGCGGAGCCCGCCCGGGTCCCGGCGTCGGCGTCCTCGCTGCTGAACACCTGCTCCTCCTGGAATGTGTCCGCCGTGAGCTGCGCCTCGACCATTCGCGCGCGTACGTGCCTGGGGATTGTGACGACCTCGGAGAACGGGACGGGGGCGATCATCGTGCGCGGACCGAGCGGCGGCGGGAACGGGAACACGGCGTTGCGCGGCTCGACATAGCCGACGTGCTGCTCGCCGTCGGTGTGGGTGATGCGCCGCGTGTCGGCGAACAGCAGCTCGGCGGTCTGCTTCGCCCCCGTGGTCAGCCGCCAGCCGGACACCGCGTAGGCGGCGATCACCCGTTCGACGTCCGTCAGGCCGTCGGCCACGGCGGCGGCGAGCAGGTCGCCCGTCCCGCCGTAGAAGCTCATCGCCGTGACCATGGTGATGCCCGCTCTCCTCGCGGGCTCCTGCATCGTGTCGAACATCCACTTCGTGTGGTGCTGCTCCAGGGCGTGGTCCACGTAGTGGCAGCCGCCCTCGGCCGCCGCCGTGGCCACGGGCTTGCCGGTGTGCGTGAACGGGCCCGCGCAGTGGATCAGCACGGTCGCCTGCTCCGCGAGCGCGCGTAACGCGGCGGGGTCGTCCAGCGGAGCCTGGTGCACGGCTGCCCCGCCGAGCTCGTCGGACAGGGCCTTGAGCGCTCCGCCGTCGCGACCGGCCAGGATGATCTCCTTGCCGCGGGCGCTGAGCTCCGCCGCGACCAGCCGCCCGGTGTGGCCGGTGGCGCCGTAGACGGCGATGCGCGGTGAGGACGAGGGGGACACGACTCACCTCCATGTTTCATACTGGCGGTACGTATGTGTTCTTTCGAAGTTACGTACCATGAGTATGCAAGTCAATGGGAGCACGGTAACCGGATCCCCTGTGTAAAAGACGGGGGCCTTCAGCGGAGATGCTGAGGCTCGTGTGTTACCAGCACCAGCCAACACCGAGACGGAGGCGACCGACGTTGGCTACGTTCCGCGCAGGACAGCAGACCCACCAGGCCGTGCTTCCTCAGCGGCCTGCTCTGGAACTCGGCTCAGCAGACAACCCCGGGATCAGGGACGAAACGGGGGCCGAGGGCCGCCGCAGGGCGGCGCCTGACGCGGGACATGTGCGAGAGGAGACCCCCGGCAGTTCGCCTGCCGCCGGGGGCGTCACCCCGAACCGCGAGGTTCAGGAGCAGGCACGTGAGTGCCACCCGTACGTGTTCGTGCTCGACAAGCACGGGCACCCGCTGCAGCCCTGCGCTCCGGCCAGGGCCCGTCACCTGCTGAAGAAGGGAAGGGCCGTTGTCCACCGGCACACGCCCTTCGTCATCCGCCTCAAAGACCGCACCATCGACTCCTCGGAAGTTGACGGGGTAGAACTGGGGGTTGACCCGGGTTCCAAGCACACCGGCATCGCGGTGTTCACTGCCCATGCTGGCGAGCGCCGCGGCAGGTTCGCGATCCAGCTCGACCACCGTGGCGCCACGATTCGGAAGAAGCTGGAGCAGCGGGCCGCCTACCGGCGCGGCCGCCGCACCCGAAACCTGCGCTACCGCAAGCCCCGCTTCGCGAACCGCACCCGATCTTCGGGCTGGCTGGCGCCATCCCTGCGCCACCGCGTGGCCACCACCGTCTCGTGGGTAGACCGGCTTACACGTTGGGCGCCGGTGCGCGCGGTGCACCTGGAGCTGGTCGCCTTCGACACCCACGCCATCGCCGTCGACAAGCCTCTGGAAGGCGTGGAGTACCAGTACGGCACCCTGCACGGAACCGAGGTCCGCGAGTACCTGCTGGCCAAGTGGGGGCGGGCCTGCGCTTACTGCGGCGGTAGCGGGGTGCCGTTGAACATCGATCACGTTCGCCCTCGAAGCAGGGGAGGATCCGACCGCGTCTCCAACCTCACTCTGGCCTGTGTAGCGTGCAACCTTGCTAAGGGAAGTCAGCCGATCGAGGACTTCCTCGCCCGCAAGCCGCAACTGCTGGCGAAGATCCTCGCGCAGGTCAAGACCCCACTCCGGGACGCCGCTGCAGTGCAGTCCACCCGCTGGGCTCTATGGCGGGAACTCGACGCCCGCCTCCCCACTCATTCGGCATCTGGGGGCCGTACCAAGTGGAACCGTACCCGAAACCACCTGCCCAAGACCCACACCCTCGACGCCCTGGCCGTGGGCAAGCTCGGTGCCATCACCGCAACCGTGTCCATGGTGCTGGTCGTCGGATGCACCGGCCGCGGCACCCACGCCCGCACCCGCACTGACAAGCACGGCTTCCCCCGTCTGCGCCTGCCCAGGCACAAGCAGTTCTTCGGCTATGCCACCGGCGACCTCGTGACCGCCGTCGTCCCCACAGGCAAGAGGCAAGGCACCCACACTGGCCGCGTCGCCGTCCGGTCCACCGGCAGCTTCAACATCACCACCGCCCACGGCACCGTCCAAGGCATCAGCCACCGTCACGTCCGCCTTCTGCAACGGGCGGACGGATACGCCTACACCTTCCAGGAGGAATCATGCCGACCGTACGCTCCTTCCTCCCCTGCCTGAAGGCAGAGGCCTCCACGGCGGCGATCTGATGGTTCGCCGTACCCAGGCAGAGCGATCGGACGAGACGACGGGGCGGCTGGTGCGGGCCGCGCGGGAGCTGTTCGGGGCTCATGGTTACGCGCTCACGTCGATCGACGCGGTGGCCGCAGAGGCCGGGGTGACCAAGGGCGCGGCCTACCACCACTTCAACGGAAAAGTCGCGCTATTTCGGGCGGCGTTCGTGGGGGAGCAGGAGGAGGTCGCCGCCGCGCTGGAGCGGGCGGCCCTGTCGGAGCCCGACCCGTGGGCGGCGCTGCGGCGCGGCTGCCGCACCTTCCTCGAGCGCTGCCTCGATCCGGGGTTCCGGCAGATCGTCCTGCTCGACGCGCCGTCGGTGCTGGGGTGGGAGACGGTCCGCGAGATCGAGTACGCCCACACGCTACGAGTCCTGCTCACCGGCCTCCACCTGGCCACGGCAGCCGAACAGCCGACCGGCCCGGATGCGGCGGTTGGGGATGTGGCCGACGGCGACAAAGCGGTTGCGGGTGCGGCCGATGGTGGTCTCTCCATGAGCGCACAGCTCGTCTTCGGTGCCTTGTGCGAAGGCGGCATGCTGCTGGCCCGCTCCGCCGACCCGGCGGCCGACCTGCCGCGGCTCGCCGCGGAGGCCGACCGCTTTCTGGCGGCGCTCAGGCCGTGATCAGCCGTGCGAGTCGGTGTGCTGAGCCTTGACGAAGGTCTCGCAGGCCGGACCGTTCGGCCCGCCGACGCGTACGGAGTTGAAGAAGTCGCGGAACGGGGTGTAGAAGTTGCCCTTCCCGCCGGCACTGGTCACGGCCGAGCAGCCGCCGTAGTTCGCCTCTGAGTAGAGGTGGATGGTCGATCCCGTGCGGTTCCAGTCGGACTTGGCACGGTCGGCCATGTTGAGGGCGGCCAGGTCGGGGGTGTTGCTCTGGATCTGGACGATGTCGCCGGTGCCGTCCAGGCCGGAGAACAGGCAGTAGTAGTTGGTGGGGCACCGGTCATAGCCGTCGGCCGCCTGCGCGGGAACGGCCGTCAGCGCCAGGGCCGCGGCGGCGATCGGTAATGCCAGAATGTGAAGCTTCTTGCCCAACGCTCCTCCATGGGTGAAACTTTCTTTCGGATCGAACATACAGGGCGGGATCTTGTCAGGAAAGAGGGTCGAACAACGCCGCACGCTAACCGTCGGGCCGTGTCCGTGCTGAGGTACTGCCCGCGTCGCCGTTGCGCTTGCGCCCTCGAGGTGTCCCTCCCGCCGCCGGGCTCGGTGTGCGGTCGGCGCGTCCTCGTTCCGCCGCTTGGCTCGAGGTTGTCGCCGTCGGCGGTGTAATCGGGCAGGGAAGGAAGGGAAGTGGAATGACATGGTGGGATCGAACGTGTGCACGATGAGTGACTGATCATGTACTAGAATGTGAACTGTGGCGCAGACCGTGAAGCGGGCGCCACCTCCAGGCCGCGTTCGCGAACTTCTTCGCCAGGCGGGCCAACTATCCGACGTTCAAATCGCGCAAGAAGTCGCGGGCCTCGGCCGAGTACGTCCGGGAATGGGCATGCGCTTGTGGCGCGATCCATGACCGGGACGTGAACGCGGCCCGCAACCTCTTGGCCGCCGGGCTGGCGGACAAGTAAAACGCCTGCGGAGCTGGTGCAAGACCTCAACGAGAGTCCTCTCGGGCGGGCGACCGGCGGTGAAACAGGAACTTCCATGGGTGACCGTGGGGACTCCCTCTCGTCTACGAGGAGGAGAAAGTCAAGATCTGGATGTTGGACCCGGCGTTGGAAAGCGCTTTCCTTCGGGTATTATCTGCACAACCTCACAGCCGGTAAAGCCGCGATGAAAGTTTCACGCCGCCCCCATCGCCCGGAGGCCGTGGATGAACAGCTCCAGGTGGCGCCTGGCGAGCGCGTGCTTGGCCTCGTCCGGGAGCGGCCCGGGGAGGGGGCGGGAGATCCGTACGAGCATGGTCGTGATGTCCATGAACGTGACGCCCTCCGGCAGTGTGCCCGCCGCGTGGGCGTCGGAGATCATCCGGCGTATGGCGCGGGCGGACTCCTCGCGGACGGGTGCCAGCAGCGGGTCGTTCGCCGGGTCCACCGCGTCGAGCAGGGCCGGGAGCACGGCCGAGACGCGCAGTTCGAGCGCCGCGCGCAGGTAGCGCGCCAGCGCCTCGAACGGGTCGCGCTCCTCTTCGGCCGCCGCCCTGGCCGCGGCGGCCGTCCTGGTCAGGGCGTCGAGTGCGACCGCGCGGAGCAGGGCGTCGCGGTCGGGGAAGCGGCGGTAGAGCGTGGCGCTGCCGACCCCGGCACGCCGGGCGATGTCGTCGAGCGGGACGTCGGGGCCGCGCTCGGCGACCATGTCGCGGGCGGCGAGCAGGATCTGCTCCAGGTTGCGCCGCGCGTCGGCCCGCATGGGCTTGGTCATCACACTCACCAGCATATGGGGGAAAACTCCCCGGTTGGGGTTGTGCCAGTTGCCGGTATCTGCCAGATTTAAATGGGGAGATTTTCCCCGGTTAAGAGAGGGGCAGATCATGAACAGTCAGGAGCAGGTGCTCGACCTCGTCCGCCGCTGGGCGCGGGCCGAGTTCGACGGTGACGCGGACGCCTTCGACGACCTCCTCGGCGAGGACTTCGCGGGAATCGGTCCTGTGGGGTTCAAGCTGGACAAACGGCAGTGGGCGGACCGGCACCGGGGCGACCTGAAGAACCACCACTTCGAGATCCTCGACCCGCAGGTGCGCCTCCACGGCGACACCGCGATCGTGGGCGGCGTGCAGGAGCAGCGCACTTCGGTCAGAGGACACGAGGTCAACGACTCGTTCCGACTGACCCTGGTCGCCGTCAAGCAGGGCGAGCGTTGGGCGATCGCCAACATCCAGCTCAGCGGTCCGCTGCAGGACCCGTCCGCGCCGCCGCCGTTCGCCCGTAAGCAGGGGTGAAACTTTCACCCCGTTTGCGCTGTTGAGGGTTGTGGGTGCGGGCTGGGCCCTGGGCGGCGGCAGCGGCGTGTTCTAGAGTTGTGGGAGCGCTCCCAATTGCGGCCCTCAACCCCTGGACGTGCCATGAGCAGCAGACAGTGGGCGATCAGGGCGGCCGTGCCGCTGCTCGTCGCCGCCGGACTGGTCGTTCCCCGCGCGTCCGCCGTGTCCTGGTATGGGGCCGCCCCCTACCAGGACCCGAGCCTTCCGGTGCCCACCCAGGTGGCCGACCTCATGTCCAGGATGACGCTGGACGAGAAGCTCGGCCAGATGACCCAGGCCGAGCGCGGCTCGGTCGTCAACTCCGACGTCACCACGTACCGGCTCGGCTCGGTGCTGTCGGGCGGCGGCTCCGCGCCGTCGCCCAACACGGCCGCGTCCTGGGCGGACATGTACGACGGATACCAGAACGCGGCCCTGGCCACGCCGCTCCGCATCCCCATCCTCTACGGGGCGGACGCCGTGCACGGCCACAACAACGTCGTCGGCGCCACGATCTTCCCGCACAACATCGGCCTCGGCGCCACCCGGGACCCCGCCCTCGTCGAGCGCATCGGCCGGGCGGTGGCCGAGGAGGTGTCGGGCACCGGCGTCGACTGGGACTTCGCCCCCTGCCTGTGCGTGGCCCGCAACGACCGGTGGGGCCGCACGTACGAGTCGTTCGGCGAGACGCCGGAGCTGCCCTCGTCCATGGCCACGATCGTGACGGGCCTGCAGGGAGCCACGCTGAACGGCCCCGCGTCCGTGCTCGCCACCGCCAAGCACTACGTCGGCGACGGCGGCACCACGGGCGGCGTGGACCAGGGCGACACCCAGCTGTCCGAGGCCGACCTGCGGGCGATCCACCTGCCGCCGTTCAGGGCCGCGGTGGAGCGCGGGGTCGGCTCGGTGATGATCTCGTTCAGCAGCTGGAACGGCTCCAGGCTGCACGGGCAGCAGTACCTGATCACCACGGTTCTCAAGGGCGAGCTGGGCTTCTCCGGGTTCGTGGTCTCCGACTGGAACGGCATCGACCAGATCGACGGCGCCCCCGGTACGTCCGCGCTCGACGTGCGCACCGCCGTGAACGCGGGCATCGACATGGTGATGGTCCCCACGGCCTGGCGCCAGTTCATCGACCTGCTGCGGGCCGAGGTCCAGGCCGGCCGGGTGACCACGGCCAGGGTCGACGACGCGGTACGGCGCATCCTCACCAAGAAGTTCGAGCTCGGGCTGTTCGAGAAACCGCTGACGGACCGCTCGTACACCTCGACCGTGGGCAGCGCCGCGCACCGCGCGCTGGCCCGCGAGGCGGTCGCCAAGTCGCAGGTCGTGCTGAAGAACACCGGCAACGTGCTGCCGCTCGCCCGCAGCGGCAAGATCTTCGTGGCGGGCCGGAGCGCGGACAACATCGGCTACCAGAGCGGCGGCTGGACGATCTCCTGGCAGGGCTCGTCCGGCAACATCACCCCCGGCACCACCATCCTGCAGGGCATCAGGAACAGCGCGGGCTCCGGCACGACCGTCACCTACAGCCAGGACGGCACCGGCATCGACTCCTCCTACCGCGTCGCCGTCGCGGTGGTCGGCGAGCCGCCGTACGCCGAGGGCCAGGGCGACCGGCCCGGCAGCCTGGGCCTGGACGCCGTGGACCTCAACACCATCGCGAACCTGCGCGCGTCCGGCGTCCCGGTCGTCGTGGTGCTGGTCTCGGGCCGCCCCCTTGACATCGCCTCCCAGCTGTCCAGTTGGAACGCGCTGGTCGCCGCCTGGTTGCCGGGCACCGAGGGGCAGGGTGTGGCGGACGTGCTGTTCGGGACCGTCCCGCCGACCGGCAAGCTGCCGGTGACCTGGATGAGCAGCGCGTCCCAGCAGCCGATCAACTCCGGGGACGGGAAGACGCCGCTGTTCCCGTACGGGTTCGGTCTGACGTACGGGCAGGGGGACTCCACCCCGCCCACCGCGCCCGGCACGCCCGCGGCCTCCGCGGTCACCTCCTCGTCCGCGACCCTGACCTGGGCCGCCGCCGGCGACGACGTGGGGGTGACCGGGTACGACGTGGTGCGCGTACAGGGCTCGACGGAGACGGCCGCGGCCACGAGCGCGACGGCCTCGGTCACCGTCACGGGGCTGGCGGCGGGCACGTCGTACACCTTCGCCGTGTACGCCAGGGACGCGGCGGGCAACCGCTCGCCGCGCTCGGGAACGGTGAGCGTGACGACGTCCGGCGGCGGCCAGACGGGCGGCTGCACGGCCGCCGCGACCGTGCAGAGCCAGTGGAGCACCGGGTACGTCATCCAGGTCGCGGTGACCAACACCGGCACCACGTCCCTGACCGGCTGGGGCGTCACGTTCACGCTGCCGCCCGGGCACGCGGTCACCGGGTCGTGGAACGTCACGATGACCACATCCGGCCAGGCCGTCACCGCCCGCAACGCCGCGCACAACGGCTCGCTCGCGCCGGGGGCGAGCACGTCGTTCGGCTTCCAGGCCAGTCGCCCGAACGGCGACACCCACCTGCCGTCCGGTTACGCGTGTGGGTGACGGCGGACCCGGACGCGTGTGGGTGACGGCGGATCGGCATGTTCGGTTACGCCTGCGGATGACGGCGGACCCGGTGCGTCCGCCGTCACCCGGGAGAGGTCAGCGGTCGACGTGCAGTTGACCGAACTCGACCTGCGGCGCGCTTCCGGCGAAGTTGCGGTCGACCTCGGCCCGCTCGGCGGCGCTCGGGTTCGCGTTGGTGCAGCTCACGGGCGCGCTCGACCCCGACATCAGGTCGGAGCACAGCCCGGTGCGCCGGTCGGGCAGGCCCAGGATGTGGCCGATCTCGTGGGTGGAGATGCGCAGCGGGTTGTAGCCCTGCGTGGTGGCCTGCCGGCCGATCCAGACCGTGCCGCGGCCCAGGCTGGTGGGCAGCGCGCGCGGCCAGCCGTTGTCGGCGTACACGACGAAGTCGGCGGGCGTTCCCTGGACGAGCCGGACGTTGACGACGCTGGAGTTCCAGAGCTGGGCCGCCTGGTTCACCACGGACACGAACTCGGCCGCCCTGCTCGCGTCGTACCTGACGACCCTGACCAGGGCCGCGGCCTGCGCGGGCGCGGTGACGAGCAGGAACGTGAGGCCGAGTAAGAGGGAGAGCGCGAGACGAAGGGGTCTGGGCACGGAGCCTCCTCCGGGAGTTGGGGGTGCCGCCACGGTATGCACGCACTCCGGCTCCGGGAGAGGTACCAGATTGCCCCTATCGCGGTGATATGGCGTGCGGGCCCTGGCCATCGCGGAAAGCAGGCGAATGAAAACTGTCAGTGGCCGAACGCATACTCAGAGCATGCAGGATGAGCCTCTCGAACTCGGCGAGATCGCCACCCCCACCTGGAATGTTCACAACGACAAGATGGCGGAGGTCGGTTTCCTGACCATCGCCAGGCGGCTGCCGTCGCTCGTGACACAGGCGATGCGCATGGCCTGGGGCGCGAGCCCGCGCGACACCCTGGCCACGATCACGCTCAACCTCCTCGGCGGCGTCTTCACGGCCTTCGGCCTGCTGGCGACCACCGGCGTCCTCAGCGCCCTCTTCAGCGAGGGCCCGACCCCCGATCGCGTGCTGGCCGCGCTGCCCAGCCTCGCCCTGGTCGGCGGCGCGGCCGTGCTGCGCACGACCGTTCAGGCGGGCGCGGGCTGGGCGGAGTCACGCCTCAACCCGCAGATCACCCGGCTGACGGAGGAGCGCCTGTACGGGCTGACCAGCCGGGTGGAGCTCGTGGCCTACGACGACCCCGAGTTCCACGACGCCCTGGAACGCGCCAGGAGCCGGGGCGCGGGCGTGGCCGACTCCGTGGTGTCGTCGGCCATCGACGTGGTCACGGCCGCGGTCGGCATCGCGGCCGCGGCCGGCGTGCTCGGCCTGCTCCACCCGGTGCTCCTGCCGCTGCTGCTGCTCGCCGTCCTGCCCGACGCCTGGGCGGCGGTCCGCAGCGCGCGCATGCGCTACGCGACCATGTACGGCCTGATCCCGGCCCGCCGCCGCAAGTGGATCATCGCGGAGCTGCTGGCCGAGCGCGAGGCCGCGGCCGAGGTGCGCTCGTTCACCATGCGCGGCTTCCTGCTGCGCATGTACGACGCGGTGGCCAGGGCCGAGCAGGACGTCCTGCTCCAACTGGCCAGACGCCAGACCGTCGCCCGCCTGGTCGGCGAGGCCCTCGGCGGCCTCGGCACCGCCCTCGTCTACGTCGCCCTCGGCGTGCTCCTGGCCCTGGCCGCGATCCCGCTGGCAGTGGCGGGCACCGCGGTCCTGGCGATCAGATCGGGCCAGAGCTCGCTGAGCAGTTTCCTGTACGCCACCAACCGCCTCTACGAGCAGGGCCTCTACTTCACCGACTTCCTGGAGTTCTGCGAGGACGCCGAGCGCCGCCTGACCACCCCCCGCCCGGCCGCGGCCCCGATCGGCTTCGACCGCATCACGGCCACTGATATCACCTTCACCTACCCCGGCTCCGAGGAGCCCGCCCTGCGCGAGGTCTCGATCGAGATCAAACGCGGCGAGGTCATCGCCTTCGTCGGCGAGAA